>CAJYQC010000042.1 GCA_913776885.1 uncultured Variovorax sp. | reverse complement strand
GCGCTGGCCATGGTGCTGCCGATGTTCGACGGGCGCATCGTGCTGCCGATCGTCAACTTCGCCTTCATCTACTTCGGCTGGGTCATGGCGAGCCTGCTGGGCTACGTGATGTTCCAGCACCACGACGCCTTCGGCTTCGACGCGGTGCCGGGCAGCGAGCTGCCCGACGGCGCGCCCGCCGACCGCCGCACGCCCGCGCAGATCGCTGCGCAGCGCACCGATGCCGAAGTCGCGCAGCTCATCACCGACGGCGACCTCGCCGCCGCGCTGGGAACCGCCTACGAGGCGCAGCGCACCGCCGACTCCAACGACCTCGCCGCGCAGCGCCGCTACCACCGCGTGCTGGCGCTGATGCCCGAGAAGAAGGACACGCTGCTCGACCACGCGCGGCGCTTCATCCCGCTGCTGATGCGGCGCGACCTGGCATCCGAGGCGCTCAAGGTGTTCAAGGCCTGCAGGGAGCGCGACAAGGCCTTCGCGCTCGACGACCCCGCCATGGTCATCGCCATGGCCCGCGCCGAATGGCGCAACGGCGACGCCCACGCCACGCTGGCGCTGCTGTCGGGCTTCGACAAGCGCTTCCGCGGCAACGAGGCCATCCCGCAGGCCTACGAACTCGCCGCGCGGGCGCTGGTGCAGGGCCTGGGCCGTTCCGACATGGCGCAGCCCATCCTGACGACGATGGAAGCGCGCTACCCCGACAGCGAGCAGACGCAGGAAGTGCGCTGGCTGCTGCGGCCGGCGGCGCCGCCGGCGCAGACGGCATAGTGGCAGGCGCCCTCAGGCGTTCTGCAGCGCCCGCGTCACCATGTCGTTCGGCGCAAGGCGCAGCAGATGCGGCAGCAGGCCCATCGCCTTGTCGCGCAGGCCCGCGTGCAGCAGGCCGTTGGCGCAGGTGGAGAGCGTGTCGGCCAGCTCCGGGTGGTCGGGCGCCGTCTTCAGCAGGATGCGGCAGAGGCGGTCGGCGTCCTCGAACTGGCGGATGCGGGAGAAGCGCCGGGCGAGGCGGGCCATGTCCTCGGGCTTGAGCCGCACGCCGGGGCGGGCCTGGTCGAGGTAGGCCTGGAAGCTCGCGTGCTGCAGCGACAGGGTGTGGTCGTCGGTGGCGGGCAGGCGGAAGATGCGGCGCGCGGCGTGGTGGAAGTCGTCGCTCGCGGGCTGCAGGCGCGCGGTGTTGAACCAGGCGCGCAGCGTCTCGGCGTCATTGGGGCGCAGCGCGGCGGCGGCGCGCCATTCGGCGCAGGCGCGGTCGAACTTCATCGCCGAGCCGAACCTGCGGGCTGCGGCCACGTGCTCGTCGAAGCGGTCGTCGTCGCGCACCATCTCCGACTTGACGGCCTCCGGCGTCTTCACCTGGCCCAGCAGCATGACGCCGCACATCAGCGCAGCACCCGTCAGCAGGCCGCCGAGGTGGGCCATGTAGGCGATGCCCTGGCCGCCCAGCCAGTGCTGAATCAGCTCGTTGGCGATCCAGGCCGGCAGCAGCAGCAGGGCGGGCGCGGTGACATAGTTGAAATAGAAGAACAGCTGGTAGAAGAACCGGATGCGGCGCAGCCGGTACATCACCGCGTACATGCCCATCAGCGCCGAGACCGCGCCCGAGGCGCCCAGCCCGTAGGTGCCGCCCGCGTACGCCCAGCCGGCCAGCACCGACGCGCCGACCGCGCCCAGCAGGTAGAACGCCAGGTAGGTGCCGCGGCCCAGCGCCAGCTCCACCGAGAAGCCGAAGAGGAACAGGAAAAGCATGTTGCCCAGCAGGTGGCCGGTGCTGCCGTGCAGGAAGGCGTTGGTGATCCATGTCAGGGGCCTGGATTCGGCATCCGTCGAGTAGCTCTGCGCCCAGCGTTCGGTGAAGGGCGCGGGCAGCATCGACTCGTACTGCTGGCGGGCGCGCTTCCACTCGCCGTACTGCGGGTTGTCGGGCTTGATGACCTCTTCGGCGCGCAGCTTCTGCAGGAACTTGCGGTCGTTCTGCAGGCCTTCGAGAAGCTGCGGATAGGCCTCTTCGTGCCGCAGCATGCGGCGGGCCAGCTTGCCGCGCTTGGGGTCGGTCTGCTCGAGCCATTCGACGAAGGCCGGCAGCTCCAGCTGGGGCAGCGCGCTCTTCACGTAGTAGGCTGCGGCGCGCTCCTGGCCCTTTTCCTCGCTGCGCTGCGGTCCCCAGAACACGATCATGTTCACGAGGATCAGCAGCAGCGTCATCCATGGCGGATTGCGCCAGCTCGGCTTGTTCTCGAGCGGGATGGCATAGAACACGGCGCGCTCTCCGGCTTACGGATCTGCTGCCTGCGGGCAGCCGCCGCCAGGCCGCGCCAGGGCAGGCCGCGCCCGTCCCGCGGAGGCCGGAGTGGAAAGCCGCAGGGCCGACATGCCTAGCCGAGGCGGGCGCGGTGGCGGGCGACCTGCGCCTTCACCTGCGCCGGCGCCGTGCCACCCAGGATGTTGCGCGCGTTCAGCGAGCCGCGCAGGCTCAGCACGTCGTACACGTCCTTCTCGATGTTCGGGTTGAACTGCTGCAGCACGGCCAGCGGCAGTTCTGCCAGGTCGACCCGGTGCGAGGTGGCGGCCTTCACGGCGTGGGCCACGGTCTCGTGCGCGTCGCGGAAGGGCAGGCCCTTCTTCACGAGGTAGTCGGCCAGGTCGGTGGCGGTGGCGTAGCCGCGCAGGGTGGCGGCTTCCATGGCTTCGGGCTTCACGGTGATGCCGCCGATCATCTCGGCGAAGATGCGCAGGGTGTCCTTGAGCGTGTCGACCGTGTCGAACAGCGGCTCCTTGTCTTCCTGGTTGTCCTTGTTGTAGGCCAGCGGCTGGCCCTTCATGAGCGTGATGAGCGCCATCAGGTGGCCGACCACGCGGCCGGTCTTGCCGCGCGCCAGCTCGGGAACGTCGGGGTTCTTCTTCTGCGGCATGATCGACGAGCCGGTGGTGAAGCGGTCGGCGATCTGGATGAAGCCGAAGTTCTGGCTCATCCACAGGATCAGCTCCTCGCTCATGCGGCTCACGTGCACCATGCACAGGCTGGCAGCGGAGGTGAATTCGATGGCGAAGTCGCGGTCGCTCACCGCGTCCAGGCTGTTCTGGCAGACGCCGTCCATGCCCAGCGTCCTGGCGACCAGCTCGCGGTCGAGCGGGTAGCTGGTGCCGGCCAGCGCGGCCGCGCCCAGCGGCAGGCGGTTGACGCGCCTGCGGACCTCGCCCATGCGTTCCGCGTCGCGGCTGAACATCTCGACGTAGGCCAGCATGTGGTGGCCGAAGCTCACCGGCTGCGCCACCTGCAGGTGGGTGAAGCCCGGCAGGATCACGTCGACGTTCTTCTCGGCGATGTCCACCAGCGCCTTCTGCAGGTCGACAAGCAGGTCGCCAATCAGGTCGATCTCGCTGCGCAGCCACAGGCGCACGTCGGTGGCGACCTGGTCGTTTCGGCTGCGGCCGGTGTGAAGGCGCTTGCCGGCGTCGCCGACCAGCTGGGTCAGGCGGGCCTCGATGTTCAGGTGCACGTCTTCCAGGTCGAGCTTCCACTCGAAGGCGCCGGATTCGATCTCGGAACGGATCTGCGCCATCCCGCGTTCGATGGCGGCGTGGTCCTGCACGCTGATGATGCCCTGCGCTGCCAGCATGCCGGCATGTGCCAGCGAGCCCTGGATGTCGGCCTGCCACAGGCGCTTGTCGAAGAAGACGCTGGAGGTGTAGCGCTTCACGAGGTCGCTCATCGGTTCGGAGAAAAGGGCCGACCAGGCTTCGGATTTCTTGTCGAGTTGGTTTTGGGTCATGGGAGCCGTCCTGGAGGCAATAATGGGTTGGTTACCCGATGGGTCTGATGTCTGCGATGCGCAACCCGGCGATTTTATCGGCCAGCACTTCTCCCACGCCCCCGCCGCCGTCGGACCGGGCGCGCGCGGCCGCGTCCGCCGTTCGCGGCGGGCCGTCGATCTTCGACGCCTGCCAGATCGGCGTGGTGCTGCGCACGGTGGTGTTCGTCGAGGCGGTGGTGGCCATCGCGGCGCTGTTCGTCGTGTCCACGCCAGGCGACTGGCTGGTGCAGACCGCCACCATCACCGGCGGGGCGCTGCCCGCCACGCTGCTCTGGCTGGTGAGCGCCTGCGGCCTCAAGAAGCCGCTGCGCCGGCTGCCGAAGCACTGGCAGTACACGGCCGGCGCGCTGCTCGGGGCGCTGTCGGCGCTCTATGGATGCGGCCTGCTGCGGCTGACCGGAGCGCTTTCGACTGCGCCATGGCTGGCCAGCGCGCTCACCGGCGCCCTGTTCGCGGGGCTGGTGATGGCGGCGATGGTGCTGCGCGCCCGGGGCCAGACGCCGGCCGCCACCACGGCGCGGCTGGAGGAGCTGCAGTCGCGCATCCGCCCGCACTTTCTGTTCAACACCCTCAACAGCGCCATCGCGCTGGTTCGCGAGGAGCCGGCCAAGGCCGAGACCATGCTCGAAGACCTGGCGGAGCTCTTCCGCCAGGCGCTGGCCGACCCCGGCGAATCGGGCACGCTGGCCGACGAGATCGCGCTGGCCGAGCGGTACCTGGCCATCGAGCAGGTGCGCTTCGGCGACCGCCTGCGCATCCGCTGGGACCTCGACGCCGCCGCCAGCAACGCGCGCCTGCCGCCGCTGCTGCTCCAGCCGCTGGTGGAGAACGCCATCAAGCACGGCGTGGAGCCCAGCCCCGAGGGCGCGAAGCTGCGCATCCGCACCGAGCGGCGCGGCAACATGGTGGTGATCGAGGTGGTCAACAGCCTCCCGCCGCTGCGCTGGGCCGACGAGCCGCTGCCGCGCGGCCACGGCATCGCGCTGGCCAACGTGCGCGACCGGCTGCGGCTGCTGCACGACATGCAGATGCAGTTCAGCGCCGGAATGGATCAGAAGAGCTACCGGGTGCGCATCGCGATACCCGCGGAATCATGACGGGCCTGCGGAACCGGCCGTGCACCGTTCACCGAAACAGAAGGAGGGAGACTGCATGTCCCTGAGGACCTTGATCGTCGACGACGAAGCACTGGCGCGCTCGCGCATGCGCACGCTGCTGCGCGACTGCAATGCGCCCGCCGCCGAAGTGGTGGCCGAAGCCGCGCAGGGCGAGGAGGCGCTGCAGCAACTCGGCACGCTGGCGCTCGACCTGGTGCTGCTCGACGTGCACATGCCCGGCGTCGACGGCATCGAGGTGGCGCGCACGCTGCGCAGCCGCGCCGACGCGCCGGCCGTGGTGTTCGTGACCGCGCATGCCTCCCACGCGGTGACCGCCTTCGACCTGGACGCCGTCGACTACCTCACCAAGCCCGTGCGCGCCGAAAGGCTGCAGCAGGCGCTTCAGAAGGTCGAGCGCCTGCTGAAGGAGCGCCGCGCGCTGCAGGCGCAGGCCGCGCCGGAGACGGTGCTCATCCAGGACCGGGGCCGCGCCGAGCGCGTGCCGCTCGCGGAGGTGCTCTACCTCAAGTCCGAATACAAGTACCTCACGGTGCGCACCGCAAAGCGCAGCCACATCCTCGACGGCTCGCTCAACGAATTCGAGGAGCGCTATCCGCACCGCTTCCTGCGCGTGCACCGCAACGCGCTCGTGGCGAGATCGGCGATCCGCGCGCTCGAGAAGTACGACGACGGCGAGGATGCCGAGGGCTGGGCCCTGCGGCTGGAATCCATCCCCGAGCCCGTGGCCGTGTCACGCCGGCAGCTCGCCGCCGTGCGCGAAGTGCTGAAGGAGACGCGATGAGCACCGACAAACCCGCGCCTGCCTCCGCGCCGGCGCAGCCGCCCGCCGAACCGGCCACCGAGCCGCCGCAGCCGCCGTCTGCCGCTGCTGCTGCTGCTGCTGCTGCTCCCGCTCCTGCGCCTGAACCGAAAGCCGAGCTGCCGCTCGCCGCGCCCGCACCGCAGCGCGAGCGCCTGCTGCTGCACATGCCCGTCGACGTGCGCAGCGCCTCGCTGGTGGTGCTCGCGGTGCTGGCCAGCGTGTTCGCGCTGCAGTGGGGGCAGGCCGTCTTCATCCCGCTGATGCTGAGCCTGCTGCTGACCTATGCGCTGTCGCCTCTTGTCGAGCTGCTGCACCGCTGGAAGCTGCCGCGCTGGATCGGCGCCGGGCTGATCCTCATGGGCCTGTTCGGCGGACTGGGCTGGACCGGCTATTCGCTCTCGGGCAGCGCCACGCAGCTGCTCGACTCGCTGCCGGTGGCCGCGCAGAAGCTGGGCCAGGCCATGCGCCGCGACCGGGGCGCCAGCGCCACGCCGCTGGACAACGTGCAGCAGGCGGCGGCGCAGCTCGAGAAGGCCGCCGAGGAGAACTCCGCCCGCGTCGCCTTGCGCAAGGGCGTGGCGCGCGTCATCATCGAGCGCCCGGGCTTCAACGTGCGCGACTACCTGGTCAGCGGCACAGTCGGGCTGCTCAGCGCGATGGGGCAGTTCACGCTGGTGGCCTTCCTCACCTACTTCGCGCTGTGCTCGGGCGACACCTTCCGGCGCAAGCTCATCAAGATCACCGGATCGAGCCTGCAGAAGAAGAAGGTGACGGTGCACGTGCTCGACGACATCACGCGCAACATCGAGCGCTACCTGCTGGTGCAGATCCTGGTGAGCGTCGTCGTCGGCGTCGCCACGGGCCTGGGCTTCTGGGCGATCGGCATGGAGAACGCGGCCGTGTGGGGAATCATCGCGGCCGTGACCAACCTCATCCCCTACATCGGCTCGGTGATCGTGCTCGCCGCCGCCGGGCTGGTGGCCTTCCTCCAGTTCAACAGCCTGCAGATGGGCATCGTGGTGGCCGGCATGTCGCTGGGCATCCACACCATCGTGGGCAACCTGCTCATGCCATGGCTGACCAGCCGCACCAGCCGCATGAACCCGGTGGCGGTGTTCGTGGGGGTGATCTTCTGGGGCTGGCTCTGGGGCATCTGGGGGCTGCTGCTGGGCATCCCGATCACGATGGTGATCAAGTCGATCTGCGACAGGGTGGAAGACCTGCAGCCGATCGGGGAGCTGCTGGGCGAGTAGTTCGCATCGCCGGCTCCGGGCATGGGCTCGGATCGGCAAGGACATTAACAAAGGGTATCTTTTCGGCCGATACGATATTGAGATTCGATTCTCAATAACAGCATGGCCGACTCTCCCAACATTCCTCTGCCGTCCCGTGCCGACGCACGTGGCCGGCTGCTCTCCATCGACGCGCTTCGCGGCCTCGTGATCCTCTTCATGCTGCTGGACCACGTGCGCGAGACCTTCTACCTGCATCATCAGGTGCCCGACCCCATGGTCGTGGACCAGACGCCGCCGGAGCTCTTCTTCAGCCGCCTGCTGGCCCACCTCTGCGCGCCGGTGTTCGTCTTCCTCACAGGCCTGTCGGCCTTCCTCTATGGCGCCAGGCAGGGCGACGGCCGTGCGGCTGCATCCTCCTTCCTCTGGAAGCGCGGCCTGTTCCTCGTCGTGCTCGAAGTGACGCTCATCAACTTCGCCTGGACCTTCCAGTTCCCGCCCGCAAAGGTGTTCCTGCAGGTCATCTGGGTGATCGGCCTGTCGATGCTGTCGCTCGCCGCGCTGGTGTGGCTGCCGCGCAAGGCGCTGGTCGTGCTGGGCATCGTGCTGGTGGTGGGGCACAACCTGCTCGACGGCATCCATTTCCCGGTAGGGCATGCGCTGCATGTGCCATGGGCGGTTCTGCACGACCGTGGCTGGATCGAAGTGTCCGACACACTGAAGCTGCGGACCTCCTATCCGCTGCTCCCCTGGATCGGCGTGATCGCGCTGGGCTATGCCGCAGGGCCGTGGTTCATGGGCGGCTCCGATGCGGTTCGGCGCCAGCGCCTGCTGATGGTGTGGGGCGTGGTGCTGCTGGCGGGCTTCGTGCTGCTGCGCGCACTCGACGTCTACGGCGACAAGCCATGGACGTCCGGTGCCACCGCCGTGGCCACGCTGATGGCGTTCCTCAACGTCACCAAGTACCCGCCGTCGCTGCTGTTCATCTCGCTCACTCTGGGCGTGGGCCTGCTGATGCTGCGCGCCTTCGAGCGGCGCCAAGGCGCTTCGTGGCTTGCGCCGCTCGCGGTGTATGGCGCGGCGCCCATGTTCTTCTACGTGCTGCATCTGTACGTGCTCAAGTTCCTGTACCTCGCTGGCGAAGCGGTATGGGGCCTCAATCAGGGCAAGTTCTTCGGCTTCAGTGCCATGTGGATGGTGTGGGTGGCTTCGGTGGTGCTCGCGGTCGCGCTGTATCCCGCGGTGCGTGCATTCGCCGGCCTGAAGGCGCGTCGCCGCGACATCGCCTGGCTCAAGTACCTGTGAACGCCATGGCAATCTCCTCCCGCATCGGCTTGCTGCCGCGCTGCCTGGCTCTCGTGTTGCTGTCTTGGGGTGTCTGCGTAGCGGCGCATGCGCATGGCATCTGGTTCGCTCAGCGTTCGGGCGATCTGGCACTGATCTACGGCGAAGGCGGCGACGACCTCGATGCGGCAAAGCGCCTGCCGCTGGTCAAGTCGATCTCCGGCTACGACCCGGCCGGGCGGCCGGTCGCGACGGCGCTCGATCCCGCTGGCAATCTCGCGCTGGTCGATCTGCGCGAGCAGCCGGCCGTGGTCGCGGCCGTGCTGGACAACGGCGTGTGGACCCGTTCGTCCCAGGGCCAGTGGCTGAAGAAGCCGAAGAACGAGGTGCCCGATGCAGCCTTGAGCGGCCACAACTTCAAGTACGCCGTGCATCTGCGCGCGCCGCTCGAACGCCCGCTCGCATCGCTTCCCGGTCACTCGCTGCAGATTTCGCCCGTGAACGCCGTGCTGCCCGCGATGCGCGGCCAGCCGCTTCAGCTGCGCGTGCTCTATCGGGGCAAGCCTGCGGCCGGCGTGCCGGTGCTGGCCGACTTCGTCAACGACCCCGATGGCGAGACGCTGATGACGGCGGCTGACGGTACCGTCACCGTGCCGGTACGCAACCAGGGCCTCAACGTGATCGCCGCGAAGCTCGATGCACCTGCTGACGATCCGGTCGCCACCGACAAGGTGGAGCACCTGGCCACGCTGTCCTTCCGGCTCGCGCATGCGCCGGAGTGAGGAGGTGCACGCCATGATCCGAATGCATCCGATGCAACCCGCATTGCCGTCGGCTCCGGCCGATGGCGGTCGCAGGCGCTTCCCGCCGGTGGGCAGCTGCTGCGGCGCCGTGCTGATCGCGCTGGCCGGCGCGGCTTCCGGCGCGGAAGGCACGCCCCGCGAAACTGCGGGCGGCTTCGTCGAGGACACCCGCTGGAGCCTGCTGAATCGCACCGTCTACGAGCGCCGCGACTACCTGGACGGCGCGACGAGCAACGGCGGCCGCAATGCCGCGCTGCCGAAAATCCGGCGCAGCGACTACGCGAAGGAATGGGGCTACGGCCTCATGGGCACCGTCGAATCCGGCGTCACTCCGGGCTGGATCGGCGTCGGCGCCGACGCGCATGTCTCGGTTGCGCGCAACCTCTCCGGCGACGACTACCGCGTCGGCAAGATCCGCATGCTGCCGGTGGACAGTGCGGGCTACGCGCAGGACGGCATCGCGCGCGGCGGCATCGTGCTGAAGGCGCGTGTTTCATCCACCGTGCTGAAGGTGGGCGAGCAGCGCGTGAAGACGCCGATCTTCAGTTCGTCAGACACGCGCCTGCTGCCCGAGACCATGCGCGGCTGGGTCGTCACGAGCAACGAGTTCGACAAGCTCACGCTGCAGGCTGGCCGCTTCACCGGCTCGACCGACCGCAACGCGCGCAGCACCGACAACCCGCTGATCGTGAACTACCTCGATCCGAAATCGCCTCGCGGCGATGCCTTCGAGCTCGCCGGCGGCACCTGGAAGGGCATTCCGTCGCTCTCGCTCAGCGCCTACGTCGGCCGGCTCAAGGACACCTGGCGCACCAGCTATCTCGGCGCCTTCTACACGGTGCCGCTGCAGGAGGGGGCTGGCAAGGACAAGAGCGCGCTTTCCTTCGACCTCCAGGTCTATCG
>CAJYQC010000041.1 GCA_913776885.1 uncultured Variovorax sp. | reverse complement strand
CGCTGGCGCAGGTGTGGATGCATGTGCTGGGGTTGTCTCGGGTGGGGCGGCACGACAACTTCTTCGAGCTCGGTGGGCATTCGCTCGCGGCTCTGAGATTGCGGCAGCTGGTGAAGGCCCGCCTGGGGGTTGAATTGCCACTTCAACGTTACTTCGAATGTCCGAACCTCGCCGCCTGCGGCGAGGTCCTCGCAAGCGAGGTTCTTGCGCAAGCCGAGCAGGACGGGGCGGCGTTAGATCGAATGGATGCATTGTTGGAAAGTCTGGGAGACTAAGTGAACGCAAGAGGTACATTGATCGCACGACGCTTTGCCGAGCTGTCGCCGGAAAAACAGAAAGAATTTATCGCGGCATTGCGACAGCAGGGCATCGATTTCGGTCGGCTCCCCATCGTGCCGCAGCCCACGGGGCGGGTGCTTCCGCTGTCCTATGCCCAGGCGCGTCAATGGTTCCTATGGCAGATGGAGCCCGCTAGCGCAGCGCATCACATCACGACCGCGCTAACGCTAAAGGGACGACTGGATAGGCATGCACTTGAGGCCAGCTTGGCTGCGGTGGTGAACAGGCACGAAACCCTACGGACCACTTTCCAAGCCGATGCAGACGGCTTGCCGGCGCAGGTCGTGCACGCTGGCGCGATGCTCGATCTGCGGCAGGTCGATCTGCACGGACTGCCAACCTCGGTGCGTGCGGAGCGTTCGCAGGAGGAGGCCAGCCGCATGGTCGCCGAGAACTTCGATCTGATGAAGGGCCCACTGCTGCGCGTAGGGTTGATCCGGCTAAGCGAGGATGAACATATCCTCGTTCTGGTGATGCACCACATTGTGGCCGATGGCTGGTCGATGCAGATTCTCGTTGACGAGTTCGGACAGCTCTACCAGGCGCACGTGGCGGGGCAGTCGCCAGTGTTCGGCGAGTTACCGCTACGCTATGCCGACTACGCCGCGTGGCAGCGCAATTGGCTCGATGCCGGCGAGCGCGACAGGCAACTCGGCTACTGGAAGACGCAACTCGGCAGCGAGCAGCCCGTGTTGCAGCTGCCAGGGGATCATCCCCGTCCGCCGCAGGGGCCTTACCGGGTGGCGCGCCACCGCGCCGCCTTGTCGGCAGAATTGGCGCGGGACCTGCGGCGCTGCGCCACGGCCCACAAGGCCACGCCCTTCATGGTGCTGATGGCCGCGTTCCAGGGGCTGCTGCACCGCTACAGTGGACAGGGGGACATCCGCCTTGGCGTGCCGGTCGCAAACCGGGACCGGCCCGAGGTCGCCGGCGTGGTGGGCCTGTTCGTCAACACGCAGGTGCTGCGCAATACCATGGCTGGCCATATGACATTGGCCCAGGTGCTGCTGCAGGCGCGCCAGGCGGCCCTCGACGCACAGGCGCACCAGGACCTACCCTTCGAGCAATTGGTCGATGCCCTGTCGCCGCAGCGCAGTCTGAGCCAGCCGCCGCTGTTCCAGGTGATCTTCAATCACCAGCAGCAGGATTCCGACGTGCTAGGGCAGTTGCCCGGCCTCGCGCTGGCATCCTATGAAATCGAGGAGCAGGTGGCGCCATTCGAATTGGCACTCGACACGCTGGAAACGTCCGATGGCGGTTTCAGCTTCGTACTGACCTACGCGAAGGCGGTGTTTGAGCCCCGGACCATCGAACGCATGGCGACGCAATACCTCACGCTGCTCCAACAGATCGTGAGCCGTCCCGAGTTGCACTTGCGCGAGGTCGAGCTTCTGGCCGACGCGGAGCGCCTGCAACTGCAGCGCTGGGGAACTGGGGCACCTCGGAGCCGCGAAGCGGGCCGGGATGTCCTAGTGCATCGCCTGATCGAACAGCAGGCCCGCACGCGGCCCGAGGCGCCAGCGGTGATCATGGGCGATGTCGCGCTGAGTTATGGCGAACTCGATGTCCGCGCCAATCGGTTGGCGCATCGGCTGATGGCCATGGGCGTGCGGCCGGAAAGCCGAGTGGGCTTGGCCGTGGAACGCTCCATCGAGATGGTGGTCGCCTTGCTCGGCATCCTCAAGGCGGGTGGGGCCTATGTGCCGCTCGACCCCGGCTATCCCGCGGAACGGTTGGAGTTCATGTCCTCGGATAGCGGCATTTGCCTACTGCTGACGCAGCCACGCGTGCGTGAACGCCTGCCGGCAGGGCTGCGTGCATGCCCGACGCTGCTGCTCGAAGCCGAAGTGCTCGAAACCGGCCTTGCGCACGACCCCGGCGTCGCGCTGAGCGGTCGTCACCTCGCCTACGTCATCTATACCTCCGGCTCGACCGGGCAGCCCAAGGGCGTGGCAGTCGCGCATGGCCCGTTGAGCATGCATATCCAGGCTATTGGCGAGCTCTATGGAATGACGCCGGAAGACTGCGAACTCCAGTTCGCCTCCATCAATTTTGATGGTGCGCACGAGCGGATCTGGACGCCCCTTGCATTTGGTTCGGCGCTGATGCCGCGCAGCGAGGACCTGTGGTCGGTGGAGCGCACTCACGAAGAGATGTGTCGCCACGGCATCACCATCGCCTGTTTCACGCCAAGCTATCTGCAGCAACTGGCCGAAGGCATGGGGGAAGAGGGACGCGTGCCATCGCTTCGTTCCTATACGTTGGGCGGAGAGGCGACTTCGCGCGCGGCTTTCGACCGCGTAATGTCCAACCTGCAGCCGCCCCGTGTTATCAACGGCTACGGGCCAACCGAGGCAGTGATCACGCCGACCATTTTCAAGGCGCATGCCGGTGAAGGATTCGATACGGCCTACATGCCTATCGGATCGCCTGTCGGGGATCGCAGGGCGGTCGTGCTCGACTACGACATGAACTTGGTGCCCGTCGGCATGGCTGGCGAGTTGTACCTTGGTGGTTCTGGACTTGCCCGCGGCTATCTGAACCGCAGAGGTCTGACGGCCGAGCGTTTTGTTGCGGACCCGTTCGAGGGGGAAGGAGGCAGGCTGTACCGCACGGGGGACCTGGTGCGCTGGCGCG
>CAJYQC010000040.1 GCA_913776885.1 uncultured Variovorax sp. | reverse complement strand
GCCAGCACCTCGACCCGCAGGCGCCCGAGGTGCTGGCCGCATTCGAGCGTCACGCCATAGCCGCCGCGGCTGCGGATGTATTCGTTGGTGCCGCGGCCGAAATCGAGCTCGGCCTCGCTGGCGGGTGCGCCGCCGGCGCGCTGCGCGAGGCCGGCGGCGTAGATGTCGAGCCAGCCCTCCACCACGATCGGCGTGCCGATGTGCAGCGCGAGCTGGCCTTCCTCGTACGAGCGCGCGAAGGGCTCCAGGGTGCCTGTGTTGTCGCGCGGGCCGATCATCGCGAAGGCCTCGCCCTCGCTCTGGAAGGAGTGCAGGTCGAGCAGCACCTCGTGGCGCTCGATGATGGGAGCGAGCACGTTGGTCACGCGGGCTTCGTAGTCGGCCGGAGCCTCGGTCGGTCGGAACAGGCGGTTGAGGTTGCGCTCGCCCTCGCGCTGCAGGCGTCGCCGCGCGAGCGGATTGGCCACCGGCACCATGGTGAGTTCGCCGCGCAGGAGCCGCAGCGCGCCCGATTCGAATTCGCCCAGCACGCGCTCGATGCCCAGGGTGCCGGAGATTTCGTCGCCATGCACCCCGCCCATCACGAGCAGCCGGGGACCGGGGTTCAGCGAGGCGAACGAATGGATGCGCAGGCTGTCGGTTGCCGCGTCGGCTGAAGAATCGGAAGACATCCGGGGATTATTGCGGAGCCCCGCGCCCGCAGGCAAAAGCGCTATGCGTTCGATAGCAGTGAGCCCCGACCCGCAAAGGCCGAGGCAAGGCCTACAGGGACTTCCACGCCCGTCCTACCGGGCGTGGCGCGGCGGCGGCGCACGCTCCTGAGCTGTCAAAAGGAGTCAGGCATGAACAGCAAGAGCAACCCCGGCAAGGCACAGCCCACCGATCCGCTGAAGGATGCCGGCGGCGGCGACACCAAGGTGGAGCAAGGCGGCGAATCGTCGCCGCGCCTGCCGCACGAGCGCGACCAGTCGTCGGACAGCCAGCAGACCAAGGAGGGCGATCCTCCGGAGGTGGGCCGCAAGGCGCATGACGACGTGGAGCGCGGCTTGGTCGACACCGACCGCGGCCCTGTGACGGACCGCGTCTACAACGACAAGGTCAGGCGCTGACGACGCCCGCGAGCTGCCTGCGCATCTCGGAGATCACGGCGCCGTAGTCCTTGGCATTGAAGATCGCGCTGCCGGCCACGAAGGTGTCGGCGCCGGCCGAGGCCACGCGCGCGATGTTGTCGGTCTTGATGCCGCCGTCGACCTCCAGGCGGATGTCGCGCCCGCTCTGCTCGATGCGCTTGCGCGCCTGCTCGATCTTGCGCAGCGCCGAGTCGATGAAGCTCTGCCCGCCGAAGCCGGGGTTGACGCTCATGATCAGCACCAGGTCGATGTCGTCGATGGCCCAGTCCAGCGCCTCCAGGCCCAGCCCGGGGTTGAACACCAGCCCAGCCTTGCAGCCGGCCGCCTTGATGGCCTGGATGCTGCGGTGCGTGTGGGGCGAGGCGTCGGGGTGGAAGCTGATGTAGTCGGCGCCCGCTTGCGCGAAAGAGGCCGCCAGCGCGTCGACCGGGTGGATCATGAGGTGCACGTCGATCGGCACCGGCGTGCCGTCGGCGGTCTTGGCGTAGGGCTTGAGCGCCTGGCAGATCATCGGGCCGAAGGTCAGGTTCGGCACGTAGTGGTTGTCCATCACGTCGAAATGGATCCAGTCGGCGCCGGCGGCGATCACGTCGGTCAGTTCTTTGCCGAGGTGCGCGAAGTCGGCGGACAGGATGGAGGGCGCGATGCGGAACGGGGTGCTCATGGCCGTCGATTCTCGCAGCCGCCGCAAGCCCGACCAAGGCCCTCCGTTACCATCCGCCCCATGTCACACAGCCCCTTCAGCGTCCAGGTCGAACCGCGCTACCTGGCCGACCAGTCCTCGGCCAGGGACAACGTCTACACCTTCTCGTACACCGTCACCATCACGAACACCGGCTCCGTGTCGGCCCAGCTGATCGCGCGGCACTGGCTCATCAACGACGCCTCGGGGCATTCGCAGGAGGTCAAGGGGCTGGGCGTGATCGGCCAGCAGCCGCTGCTGGCGCCCGGCGAAACCTTCCGCTACACCAGCGGCTGCCGCCTCCAGGCTTCGAGCGGCACGATGCACGGCAGCTACTTCGTGGTCACGGAGGAAGGCGACCGCTTCGACGTGCCCATTCCGATGTTCGTGCTCGAGGCCGACATCGGCGGCGCACCCGTCTCGCGGGTGCTGCATTAGGCACGCGCCCAGGCTTCGCGCACTTCGTGCCGCTGCGCCACCCCCTCGCCGGGGCAACACCTGCGGCCTGGCAAGCCAGCTCCGCGGTGTTGCCGGCTTCTGACCTGACTTGACCTGAATCGATCATTCACATGGCAGCCGCATTGCGCGACTTGCAGGGGCTGCTTGCCGGCCTCGACCCCACGGCCGATGTGGCGCAGCGCCACGTCTGGCTCATCGACGTCTTCGACTGGGTGCGCGGCGACCGCGCCTCCCCGCAGGCAGCCCTTGGCCGCGTGCAGCTGCTGCTGGACGCGTTCGAGGCGCGGCCCGAGCTGCGCGAGCGGCTGCGCGCCTGGTGGCGCGTCTTCACGCAGACGGTCGACCTGACGGCGCTGCTGGCCGACTACGGCTTCGCCCCGCGCACCGCCTTCGCGAGCGAGCTGACGGAGAGGCTGCGCCGCAAGATCCTGCCCGGCACGCCCGAGACGACCGACGCGTCCGACCTGTTCCGCATGGTGCTGCCCGGCGTGTTCGACGCGGGCTGGATCGCCCTCCTCGACGAGACGCAGCTCGCCCGCATCGGCGCACTGCTGGCCGGCGCCGCCCCCGACACCGACGGCGCGCCGCGCTGGCGCCACACGGTGATGGACGCGGTCACCTACTGCGCGAGCCAGGTGGTGGCCGCCGGCTTCTCGCCCGAGCTGCGCCTGCGCATGAGCACCGACGCGGTCGGCGAGGCGCGCCCCTTCCACGCACTGATGGCCGACCTCGACGAACTGCGCGACCAGATGTTCGACCACCCCGGCCAGCCGCGCGACGAAGAGGCGCTGCAGGCCGCCTTCATGGCTTTTCGCGACCGGCTGGACGCGTGCCGCGCTGCCGCCGCCTCGGTCTACACCCACCTGGAGGACAACGGCATCTCGGTCGGCCTGGTGTTCCGGCTGCGCCAGCTGCGCGAGCGGGTGCTGCGCATCCGCGAGCTGCTCGACTGCCTGATGGCGCCCAATCCTGGCCCCAGCGTGGCGCGGCTGGTGGGCCGGCTGGTGCTGGCCGGCGGCGAGCGCAACAGCATCCGGGCGCTGATCGCCTCCAACTCGTCGATGCTGGCCGCCAAGGTGACCGAGCGCAGCGCCGAGACCGGCGAGCACTACATCACCCGCGACCGCGCCAGCTACGTGCAGATGCTGAAGAAGGCCGCGGGCGGCGGCGCGTTCACCTCCCTGACCGTCCTGCTGAAGTTCGGCATCTATGCGCTGGGCCTGTCGGCCTTCTGGAGCGGGCTGAGCGCGGGGCTCATGTACGCGGCCAGCTTCGTGGCGATCCAGCTGCTGCACCTGACGCTGGTCACCAAGCAGCCCGCGATGACCGCGCCTGCGCTGGCGGCACGGCTGCGCCACATCAAGTCGGACGAGGGCCTGGACGATTTCGTTGACGAGGTCGCCAACCTCGTGCGCTCCCAGGTGGCGGCCGTGCTGGGCAACGTGCTGGTCGTGGTGCCGGCGATGGCGGCGGTGGCGCTGCTGATCCAGTTCGCGCTGGGCCGGCCGCTGCTGGACGCGGCGCATGCGGCCGCCACGCTCCAGTCGCTCTCGCTGGCGGGACCTACCGCTCTTTTTGCGGCAATCACCGGCATCCTGCTGTTTTCGGCCAGCATCGTCGCCGGCTGGACAGAAAACGCCTTTGTCCTGCATCGAATCGACTCTGCAATGCGTTACAACCCCCGCATCGGCGCTTTTCTCGGCGCCGCACGGGCCCGCCGCTGGGCCGACTTCATGCGCAAGAATATTTCAGGCTTCGCCTCCAACATCTCGCTGGGACTCATGCTCGGGCTGCTGCCCGCGTTCGCGGGTTTCTTCGGGCTCGGGCTGGACGTGCGGCACGTGACACTGTCCGCCGGGCAGATCGCCGCCGCGGCCGCGTCCACGGGCCTGGCGGTGTTGCAGCAACCTGCGCTGTGGTGGGCTGTGGCGGCGATCCCGGTGATCGGCGCGCTCAATGTGAGCGTGAGTTTCTATTTCGCTTTCCGCCTGGCGCTGCGAGCGCACAGCGTGAGCCTGGGCGACCGCGCGCGCATCCGCAGCGCGATCTGGGCCCGCTGGCGCAGCCGGCCGGTGAGCTTTTTCCTGCCTGGACGAATTTGACGAGCCTACTCAACGATATGCTGGGTTTCTGGTCCGAGTGGGTGCGCCCCTCGGCCGGCCTCCCTACCGTGCTGTGGTCGCTGCTGCTGGCGGCGGCGGCGGCTTCCGGCCACCTCGTGCAACGCTACCTCGGGCTACCCAAGGTGATCGGCTACTCGCTGGTCGGCGCGGTGGTGGGTTTCGCGGGCTTCGAGGGCGCGATCTGGCCGCTGCGCGGCATCAGCCTCTTCCTGCTCGAACTCGCCGCGGCCGTTGTGCTGTTCGAGGCGGGCGGGCGCCTGCCGCTGCGCTGGTTCCGCCACAACCCGATGGTGCTGGTGCAGAGCCTGCTCGAAGCCACGCTGACCTACTTCGGCGTGTACTGGGTGCTCACGCTCCTTGGCCTGCCGGAGCCGGTGGCCAACCCGATCGCGCTGATGGCCATCGTCGCCTCGCCGGCGGTGCTCAGCCGCGTGATCATCGACACCCGCGGCGCCGGCCCCGTGACCGAGCGCGCGATGACGCTGGCCACGCTCAACACCTTGTATGCGCTGGCGCTGGGCTACGCGCAGGCCGGCCTGATCGAGCGCGCGCCGCAGACCATGCTGCAGAAGCTCTATCCGGTGGCTGTGGTGCTGGGCCTGTCGTTCGTGGTGGGCGCGGTCATGGCGCTGGCGCTGCGCTCGGCGCTGCGGGTGATGAGCCCGACGAGCGAGAACACCTCGATCCTGCTGCTGGCGATCATCGCCGCGGGCGCGGCGCTCACCGCGCACATCGGCGGCTCGGCGCCGCTGGCCGCGCTGATCGGCGGCGTGCTGCTCAAGACGCTGAACCCCAAGCCCTGGTCCTGGCAGCGGCAGCTGGGCACGGCCGCCTCGCTGCTGACCATGCTGATGTTCGTGCTGGTGTCCATCGTGGCCGCGCAGGCCGACTGGACCCTGCCCGTGGCCAGCGTGGTGCTGGCGGTGATCGCCGTGCGGCTGCTGGCCAAGATCGCCGGCGTGGCGGTCGCCAACCCCGGCAGCGGCGCGAGCTGGAAGCAGGCCTTCTGGGTCGGCTGCGCGATGTCGCCGCTGTCGGCCATCGCACTGCTGATCGCCTCCAACTTCGCGACGGCCTCGCCACTGCTGGGCACCATGATCACGCAGGTGGCGCTGCCGTCGATCCTGCTGATGGAGGTGGTGGGCGCGGTGCTCGCCACCGTGGCGATCCACGCGGTGGGCGAGAGCTCGGTGCCCTGGGCGCCCCGGGCCTTCAGCATCACGGAGGACACCCAGCGATGAGCACCGCGAGCAACAACAATCTGCCGATCGATCCGGACAGCGACGACGTGCGCTCGGCGCCGCTGCCCGCCGACCCTGGGAGCCGCGCGGTCAAGCTGGAGCCGTTCAACAAGTCGGAGGCGCTGTCGCTGGGCGTGGAGCTCGAGCTGCAGCTCGTGAACACGCACGACTACGACCTCGCCCCCTACGCCGAGGACATGCTGCGCCTGATGGCCCAGACCCCGCTGCCCGGCAGCGTGGTGCCCGAGATGACCTCGAGCATGATCGAGATCTCGACCGACATCTGCCACTCGGCGCAGGACGTGATCACCCAGCTGTCGCCAATCCGCGAGGCGCTGATCCGCAATGCCGACAAGCTCAACATCGCGGTGGTGGGCGGCGGCACGCACGCCTTCCAGCAGTGGCACGAGCGGCGCATCTACGACAAGCCGCGCTTTCGCGAGCTGTCGGAGCTGTACGGCTACCTGAGCAAGCAGTTCACCATCTTCGGCCAGCACGTGCACATCGGCTGCCCCGATGCCGACGCGGCCCTGCTGATGCTGCACCGCATGTCGCGCTACATCCCGCACTTCATCGCGCTGTCGGCGTCCTCACCCTTCGTGCAGGGGCAGGACACGCAGTTCGATTCGGCGCGGCTTAACTCGGTGTTCGCCTTCCCGCTATCGGGCCGCGCGCCCTTCACGCTGAGCTGGAAGGAATTCGAGGCTTATTTCGAGCGCATGACCCGCACCGGTGTCGTGCGCAGCATGAAGGACTTCTACTGGGACATCCGCCCCAAGCCCGAGTTCGGCACCATCGAGATCCGCGTGTTCGACACGCCGCTCACCGTGGAGCGCGCCGCTGCGCTCGCCGGCTACGTGCAGTCGCTGGCCGCATGGTTCCTGCAGGAGCAGCCCTTCGAGCCGACCGAGGACGACTACCTCGTCTACACCTACAACCGCTTCCAGGCCTGCCGCTTCGGCCTCGACGCGGTGTACGTCGACCCGGCCACCGGCCAGCACATGCCGCTGCGCGACCACATCCTGATGACCATGACCCAGCTCGAATGGCACAGCGAGGCGCTCAACGCCACCAAGGCCCTGGGCGAGCTGCGCACCAGCGTGGAAGCCAACCGCAACGACGCGCGCTGGCTGCGCGAGAAACAGGGCAAGGAGCGGCTGCTGGCCGAGGTGGTGCGGCAGGCTGCGCTGAGGTTCCGCGGGCAGGACTGAGCCGCGCCGCAGCGCTTATGCTCTCACCCCCATGGGTGAATTCGACCTGATCGCACGCTACTTCAAGCGCCCCGCCGCGCGCTCGCCGCTGGGCGTGGGCGACGACTGCGCATTGCTCGCGCCGGCTGCCGGCATGCAGCTGGCCGTGTCGTCCGACATGCTGGTCGAGGGGCGGCATTTCCTTTCCACGGTCGATCCGGCCCGGCTGGGCCACAAGGCGCTGGCGGTGAACCTGAGCGACCTGGCGGCCTGCGGCGCGAAGCCGCTGGCCTTCACGCTCGCGCTGGCACTGCCGGGCGTGGACGAGCCCTGGCTCGAAAGCTTCTCGCGCGGGCTGCTCGCGCTGGCCGATGCGCACGGCTGCGAGCTGGTGGGCGGCGACACCACGCGCGGCCCGCTCAACATCTGCATCACGGTGTTCGGCGAAGTGCCGGCGGGCGCGGCGCTGCTGCGCTCGGGCGCGCGCGCGGGCGACGACATCTGGGTGAGCGGCACGGTGGGCGATGCGCGGCTGGCGCTCGAGATGTTCCGCGGCACGGTCTCGCTGCGCGCAGAGGCCTTCGAGTCGGCGCGCGAACGCATGGAACAGCCCACGCCGCGCGTGGCGCTCGGGCAGGCCCTGCGCGGCATCGCCACATCGGCGGTGGACGTGAGCGACGGGCTGATCGGCGACCTGGGCCACATCCTCGCATCGAGCGGCGTGGGCGCCACGCTCGACGCCGATGCGGCCACCGCACTGATCTCGATCGACACCGGCAACCTTGGCCGCGAAGTGCTGCGCACCTGCGCGCTGTCGGGCGGCGACGACTACGAGCTGGTGTTCACCGCGCCCGCCTCGGAACGCAAGGCCGTCATGCAGGCCGGGCTGGACAGCGCCACGCGCGTCACGCGCATCGGCCGCATCGAGGCCGACGCGGGCCTGCGCATCGTCGACAAGGCCGGCGCGCCGGTGTCGCAGCGCTTCGGCTCGTTCGATCATTTCGTCTAGTTTTCCTGCAATCCCTCTCTTTCGGGAAACACCGAGGAACCGGCTTTGCCGGGCCTCAGGTGTTGCCCCCGGAAGGGGGAAGGCGCGCGCGACACGAAGTGCGCGCAGCCCGGGGGAGAGCCTATCCTCCTCGCACCATCGCCTGCATCTTCTGCTGCGCCGCATTGATGGCGGCCGACTGGCCGTTCAGCTGCTGCAGCATCTTGTTGAGCTCGGCCTGCACCGCCGGGTCGGTCACGGCGATGCTGCTGCCGCTGATCTGGATCTTCGACCTGTTCTTCTCGATGAAGTCGCCGATGGCCAATGCGCTGTCGAACACGTTGTCGAGCGCGGGGAACACTTGCTTGAAGGTGGCCGAGGGCGTGGTCACCGTCTTCTCGTAGGCCTTGTCGTAGACCTGCTTGAGGTCTTCGGGCTGCTTGAGCTGCGCGTGCGCGGCGTCGGCCTTGGCGGACTGCTGGTCGAGCGCGGTGCGCAGGCCGCCCAGGCCCTCCTTCGCGGCCTTGAGATCGTCGCGGCGCGCGGGCAGGTCGGCGACGGAGCGCAGCGCGCCCTTGGCCATGATCTGCGTCATGGGCTGACTCACGGACTTGTTCATGCCCTCGTTGAAATCGGTGATCACCGCGTAGTGCTGCGCGTAGTCGCCGAACGAGGCTTTCTCTTCCGCCGTGGGCACCGGCACGCGCAGGCCGGGCTTGTCGAGCACACGTGTCTGCAGGAAGGAGATGAAGGCCTTGCGCTGTTCGGCTTCCTTGTTGCCGCAGGCGACCAGCGCGAGGCTGAAGGCGATGAGGAGCGACATGGCCCCAAGACGTTGAATGAAAGTTCTCATGGGCCGAGCCCCCCGTGTTGTTGTTCCGAAAAATTATAGGTAGCGCTCCAGCGCCTCGACGAAGGCGCGCGCCGCGACCGAGGGTGAGTGGCCGCGCTTGGTGACGCTGGAGATGTCGCGCGCCACGCGCGGTCGGTTCAGCACCTTGATGACCAGCAGAAAGCGCCGGCCTGCGTGCACGCGAAGGCCGAGGGCACGATCGACGCGCTCGTGCCGGCCGCCGTCATCCAGATGGCCGTGGAGAGGAACGACACCTCGTTGACCACGTCGAGCGCGACGCCCCTCGGCGGCGGTGCCCTCGGCGAGCGGGCGCGAAGCAGGGCGCCGGCTCGGGAAGGCGCGGCGGCCTGAGCCTCCCGCCGGGCTTGCCGGTTCACCAGCCGCGCCGCGCGACGACGCGATATGCGAGCCACGCCGCCGCGGCCGGCGCGAACGCGAAGCCCGCGAAGAGCCACACGGCCGCCGACTTCGCGCCGTCCACGCCGCCCGGCACGCTGAGCCCCGCCGCGTTCGCCACCAGCCCCGCCACCGCCGCGCCCACGGCCATGCCGTAGAGCTGCACGGTGGTGATCGAGGCCGAGGCCAGCCCCTGCTCGCCCTTCGGTGCCAGCGCCATCACGCGCGTGATCAGGTGCGGCCAGCCGATGCCCACGCCCAGCCCCACGGCAGCGAGCGCGATGGCGATGAGCACGGTCTCGAAGCCGGCGTTCATCGCGCCCGGCGAAGGCAACAGCCATGCGAGCGCCAGCAGCCCCAGCGTGCAGGCCACCGGCCCCAGGCGCAGCATGCGGTCGGCGCCTGCGCCGCTGCGGCCCGATGACAGCAGCGAGCCCGCGCTCCATCCGCCTGCCATCGCCGCCGTGAGATAGCCCGCCGCCAGCGGCGAATGGCCGTGCAGCAGCTGCAGGAAGTAGGGCACGAAGATCTCGGTGGTGCTGCCGATCAGAAGCAGCGCCACGCTCGCGTAGATGGCACCCAGCGGCGCGCTCACCGCATAAGCGCCGCGCGGCAGCACGCGCACCGCGGTGCGGCCGTCGATGCGGGTGGCCGCGAAGCCGATGGCCAGCCCCGCCGCCACGCCGGCGGCCTGCCAGCGCAGGTCGGGCACGAGGCCGCTGGCCGCGATGGCGAGCACCGAGGCCGCGAGCAGCCCGATCTGCAATGCCGGCACGCGTGGCGGCGTGGAGGCCCTTTCGTGCTTCACGCCCATCGACGGCCGCAACTGCACGAGCACCAGCAGCGCCTGCGCCGCCGCCACCGGCAGCAGGAACCAGAAGGCCCAGCGCCAGTGCCCGGCCTGCGCGAAGAGACCGCCCACCGCCGGCCCGCACAGCGTGGCCACGCCCCACATGCCCGACACCAGCGCCACCGCACGCGGCCACAGCCGCTGCTCGAACACCAGCTGGATCAGCCCGTAGCTCAGCGCCGCGAGCAGCCCGCCGCCCAGTCCCTGCACCGTGCGGCCCGCCAGCATCCACGGCATGGCCGGCGCTATCGCGCAGCCGACCGAGCCCGCGCTGAACACCGCCAGCGCCGCCAGGCAGGCGCCGCGGGGGCCGAGCACCGCGAGCAGCCGCACCGACAGCGTGGCACCGACGATCGAGCCGATCACGAAGAGCGTGGTGCTCCAGGCGTACCAGTCGAGCCCGCCGATCTCGCGCACGACCGAAGGCAGCACCGTCGTCACGATGTGCACGTTGACCGCATGCAGCGCGACGCCGCCCGTGAGCGCCAGCGCGCGCCAGCCGTTGCGGCCGCCGAAGAGCTCGCCCCAGGCGGCGGTGGGAGTCGGGGATTGCGAGGCTGAAGAAGACGAGGACGACGAGGACGACGAGGGAGACGGGGAAGACGCGGAAGCCATGGGACTGGGGCCGGAAGGCACGAAGAATTGGAACGAGCCCGGATACTAGGCACGGCGCGCCAATTAAACAAGCTATTGCTTTGATAAATAAAAGCTGGCCGCTCGGGCAGGCCTCCGGATGCGCGACACTCCTTCCCCGATGCAAGCCGCTTCCCCCGATACTTCGTCTTCCTTTTCCTCCTCGTCCTCCTTGTCTTCCCCGCCCACCACCCCCTCCGGCGCGATGCCCCGCCCACCGATGCGCCGCGCCACGCTGCACTTCCTGCTGTCGCACCCTGCGCACTTCATCGCGGTGGGCTTCGGCTCGGGCCTGTCGCGCATCGCGCCGGGCACGGTGGGCACGCTGTGGGCATGGGTGGCGTTCTCGGTGATGCAGCTGTGGTTCACCCCGGCCGCCATCGGCTGGATCATCGCGGCCTCGCTGCCGATCGGCTGGTGGGCCTGCACCGTGACCGCGCGAAACATGAACGTGGCCGACCCCAGCCCGGTGGTGTGGGACGAGGTGGTCGCCTTCTGGATCGTGCTGTGGCTGGTCACGCCGGCCGGGCTGCTCGCGCAGACGGTCGCCTTCGCGCTCTTCCGCTTCTTCGATGCCGCCAAACCCGGGCCGGTGGCCTGGGCCGATTCGCTCTTCAAGCAGCGCGATTCGACCGAAGTGGGGTGGTGGCGCGCGGGCTTCGGCATCATCCTCGACGATCTGGTGGCGGCCTTCTGCACGCTGCTGGTCATCGCGCTGTGGCGCGCGTGGTGAGCACGATGGTTTCCCTGTCTTCTTCTCCTGTTCTTTCCCCATGCAACTGAACAAAGCCCTCGCGGACCACGACACGCCCGAACTGGTCGTGGTGCTGGCCGAGCTGCTGCAGAAAAAGGGCTGGATGCTGGCCACCGCCGAGAGCTGCACCGGCGGGCTGATCGGCGCCGCCTGCACCGAGCTTGCGGGCTCGAGCGCATGGTTCGAGCGCGGCTTCATCACCTATTCCAACGAGGCCAAGACCGAACTGCTGGGCGTGGATGCGGGCGTGATCGCCGCGCACGGCGCCGTCAGCGAGCCGGTGGCGCGCGCCATGGCCACGGGCGCGATCGAACATTCGCCGCCCTCTCGCGTGGCGCTGGCGGTGACCGGCGTGGCCGGCCCCACGGGCGGCACGCCCGAGAAGCCGGTGGGCACGGTGTGGTTCGGCTGGTCGGCGGACGGCGAGGTGCGCACCGAGCGGCGCCGCTTCGACGGCGACCGCGCCACGGTGCGCGCAGCCACGGTACATCACTCGCTGCAGGCACTGGTCGAGCTGCTGCTCGCGCA
>CAJYQC010000039.1 GCA_913776885.1 uncultured Variovorax sp. | reverse complement strand
ACCGGCGTGGCGGGCGCGGTGTTCAAGCTGCCGATGTCGGCATTCGGCGTGGCGCTGATCGGCGGGCTCGGCGCGATGATCGCCTTCGGCGTCGGGCTGCTGGTGCGCGGCTACTCGATGCCGCTCTTCGGACTGGATATCGGCGCGCTTTACGTGCCCCACGGAATGATGATCGGCGCCGGCATCGTGGCGCTGGCGCAGGTGGGCCGCGTAGTGCTCGGCAGGCGCCGTGCCCCGTCCGGCGCTTCCGCCGCGCAGAAGGAAGAAGACGTGCGCGGCGCCAGCACGCTCGGCCGCTCGCTGCGCCTGGGCGGCGCCGGCTATCTCGCCATCATGGTGCTGCTGGCCGCGGGCACGGGCGTGTACACCGGCATGTCGCCGGGCATGCTCGTGTGCTTCGTCGTCTACGGCACCTTCGCGGCTTTCGTGCACGAACTGATCGTGGGCATCGCGGCCATGCACTCGGGCTGGTTCCCGGCTTTCGCGGTGGCGCTGATCTCGCTGCTGATCGGCATCCTCATCGGCTTTCCGCCCGAGGCACTGGTGGTGCTGGCTGGCTTCTCGGCGGCCACCGGGCCGGCCTTCGCCGACATGGGCTACGACCTCAAGGCCGGGCACCTGCTGCGCGGCGAGACATCGGGCACGCCCTTCGAGATGGCCGGCCGGCGCGAACAGATGATCGCGGGCATGGTGGGCTTCGCCGTGGCCATCGCGGTCGTGGCCTGCAGCTACAGACTGTTCTTCGCCAACCACCAGACGGCACCCATCAACGCGGCCTACGTGGCGGCCATCAAGGCCGGCATCTCGGGCGACACGGCGCGCAACCTTGCGCTGTGGGCGCTGCCCGGCGCGCTGCTGCAGATCCTGGGCGGCGCGCGGCAGCAGCTCGGGGTGCTGTTCGCCACGGGCCTGCTCATCGCGAGCCCGATGGCAGGCTGGATGGTCGCTGCCGGCATCGCCTGTCGGCTGGTCGTGCATCGCGTTCTCGGTGCCTCGGCGCGCGAGCGGCTCGAAGTGTTCGCGGGCGGCGTCATCGCGGGTGATGCGCTCTACAGCTTCTTCTCCGGCGCGGTGAAGAGCCTGCGCAGGTAGCGACGGCGTCGCGCCTTCTGTCTTTCCTCCCTTCTTCCCTTCACCACACAGGAACCACGAATCCATGAAACGCAATCTGACAAGCGACGACGTCCGCGCGGCCATCTGGGGCGGCGCCATCCTCGGCGGCGGCGGCGGCGGGCTGATCGAGTCCGGCGAACGTGCCGCGAAGCTCGCGCTGCAGGTCGGTACGCCGCAGCTCTGGAGCGCCGACGAGTTCGAAGACTCGGCGCTCACCGCCACCATGGCGCTGGTCGGCGCCCCGGCCGCGCCCGATCCGCATGTGCAGCCAGCGCACCTGCTGCGTACGCTGGAATTGCTGCGCCGCGAACTGCCGGCGGGCCAGAAGCTGGTCGGTCTGCATGCCAACGAGAACGGAGCCGAGACCACGGTCAACGGCTGGTTCCATGCCGCCATGAGCGGATTGCCCGTGATCGACCTGGCCTGCAACGGCCGCGCACATCCGTCGAGCGTGATGGGCGCGCTGGGCCTGCATACCGAGCCCGACTACCTTTCGGTGCAGGCCTACGCGGGCGGCGAGCCGCATCGCTATGTCGAAGGCGTCGTGTCGGGCCGCCTGGAGCAGACCTCCGCCGTGGTGCGCCGCGCCTCCGTCGAGGCAGGCGGCCTCGTGGCGGTGGCGCGCAATCCGGTCAGCGTCGGCTATGCGCGCCGGCACGGGGCGCCGGGCGCCATCAGCCATGCCATCGCGCTGGGCCAGACCTTCCTCGATGGCGGCGTGGATGCAGTCGCCCGTTCGCTTGAGGGACGCATCGTGGCCGAGGGCGAGGTGCGCACCTACCGCTGCGAACAGCAGGAGGGGCTGGACGTGGGCATCGTCGAGCTCGACGACGCCGCGCGCACTACGCTGCGCTTCATCAACGAATACATGCTGCTGGCGCAGGAAGGAAAGCGCATCGCGCGCTTTCCCGATCTCGTGATGACCTTCTCGGACGACGGCAAGCCGGTGGTGTCGGCCCACGTGCGCCAGGGCGCGCGGCTGCGCGTGCTGGTCGCGCCGCGCGCGCGGCTGCTGCTGTCGCGCACGATGTTCATGCCCGAGCTGTACCGCCCGCTCGAGAAGTCGCTGGGCGAGGCCTTCGCGCCCGCCGAAGAAGCTCTGGCCTGAGCACACGCAAGGAGCCGCCATGACGCTGCGCGTGAGATGGATCCGAACGGTCGGCAACGACACCTACAACGAGCGCTTCGCTCGTGAATTCGCCGAAGTGAAGAACTCCGGCACCGAGGTGGAGGTGGTTTCGCTGCGCAACGCCTCGGTGCGCCACCACGTCGAGTACCAGAGCTACGAGGCGCTGCTGGGCGCCGACATCGTTCGCGCGGTGCGAGACGCAGCGGTGAAGAAGTTGGACGCGGTGGTGCTCGGCTGCTTCTACGACCCGGTGCTGGTGGAGGCCCGCGAGATCTCGGGCGAGACGGTGGTGGTCGCGCCCTGTCAGGCCTCGTTCGAGGTGGCGGCGAGCCTGGCGCAGAAGGTGTCGGTCATCGTCGGGCGCCGCAAGTGGGTGCCGCGCATCGAGTCGCGCGTGCGCGAGTACGGGCACGGCCACCTGCTGGCCTCGTGCCGCGCGCTGCAGCTCGGGGTGGAGGACTTCCAGCGTGACCGCGAGGAGACCGCGCGCCGCATGGTCGAGCAGGGCCGCCGCGCGATCGAGGAGGACGGCGCCGAGGCGCTGATCCTCGGCTGCACCCTGGAGTTCGGCTTCTATCGCCAGCTGCAGGACGTGCTGGGCGTGCCGGTCATCGATTCGGCGCTGGCCGCCTTCAAGCGCGCCGAGGCACTGGCCGATACGCGGCAGCGCTTCGGCTGGAAGCCCAGCCGCGTCGGCGGCTGCGAGCCGCCGCCGGAGGAGGAGGAACTGCTGGCGTGGAAGGTGTTCGACCCGGCTAATGTGCCAGTCGCGTCACCGTTCCACGCCTGAACGGTCTTACTTGTCGACCGTCACCTTCGCCACCGCCAGCGCCGTCATGTTGATGATGCGGCGCACCGTCGACGAAGGCGTGAGCACATGGGCCGAGCTCGCGGCGCCCAGCAGCACCGGGCCGACCGTGATGCCGTTGGCGCCGGTCATCTTCAGCACGTTGTAGAGGATGTGGGCCGAGTCGAGGTTCGGGCACACCAGCAGGTTGGCCTCGCCGCTGAGCGTGGTCTCGGGCAGGGCGGTGCGGCGGATTTCCTCCGACAGCGCCGCGTCGCCGTGCATCTCGCCGTCGCATTCGATGTCGGGTGCCATCTGCGCGAACAGGTCGCGCGCCAGGCGCATCTTGCGGGCCGACGAGCGGCTCGACGTGCCGTAGTTCGAGTGCGACAGGAAGGCCACCTTCGGCGGCAGGCCGAAGCGGCGCACTTCCTCGGCGGCCATCACCGCGATGCTGGCGAGCAGCTCGGCGCTCGGGTCTTCGTTCACGTTGGTGTCGGTGATGAACACCGTGCGCTTGTCGAGCGTGAGCGCGTTCAGCGTGGCGAAGCCCGGCGCGCCGCGCTTCAGGCCGATCAGGTTGCGGATGTGCTCCAGGTGCACGTCGAAGCGTCCGACCAGGCCGCAGATCATGGCGTCGGCGTCGCCCAGGTGCATCATCAGTGCGGCGATGGTGGTGTTGGAGCGGCGCACCAGCGTCTTGGCGGCCTCCGGCGTGACGCCGCGGCGGCCCATGATCTTGTGGAAGCTCTCCCAGTAGGTGCGGAAGCGCGGATCGTCCTCGGGGTCGACGATCTCGAAGTCGACGCCCGCGCGGATGTGCAGGCCGGCCTTCTTGATGCGCGCGTCGATCACCGCGGGGCGGCCCACCAGGATCGGCTTGGCCAGGCCTTCGTCGACGGCCCACTGCGCGGCGCGCAGCACGCGCTCGTCCTCGCCCTCGGCATACGCCACGCGCTTGGCGGTGGCGATCTTGGCGGCGCTGAACACTGGACGCATGAACATGCCGGTCTGATAGACGAAGCGCGTCAGGTGCTGGCGGTAGGCGTCCATGTCCTCGATCGGGCGTGTGGCCACGCCCGATGCGGCGGCGGCCTTCGCCACGGCCGGCGCGATGCGCAGGATCAGGCGCGAATCGAAGGGCTTGGGAATGAGGTAGTCGGGGCCAAAGGTCAGCTCCTGGCCGGCGTAGGCGGTGGCCACCTCTTCGCTGATGTCGGCCTTGGTGAGCTCGGCGATCTCGCGCACGCAGGCCAGCTTCATTTCTTCCGTGATCTTGCTCGCGCCGCAGTCGAGCGCGCCGCGGAAGATGTACGGGAAGCACAGCACGTTGTTGACCTGGTTCGGATAGTCCGAACGGCCGGTGGCGATGATGCAGTCGGGCCGCACGGCCTTGGCCAGTTCGGGGCGGATCTCGGGCTCGGGGTTGGCCAGCGCCAGGATGATGGGCTTGTCGGCCATGGTCTTGACCATGTCGGCCGTCAGCACGCCGGGGGCGGAGCAGCCCAGGAACACGTCGGCGCCGTTCACCACGTCGGCCAGGGTGCGGGCCTCGGTCTTCTGCGCGTAGCGGGCCTTGGATTCGTCCAGCGGGCCGCGGCCTTCGTAGATCACGCCCTTGGAGTCCACCACGTAGATGTTCTCGCGCTTGACGCCCAGGCCGACCATCACGTCCAGGCAGGCGATGGCGGCGGCGCCGGCGCCGGAGACGGCGACCTTCACGGCGCCGATGTCCTTGCCCACCAGTTCCAGGCCGTTGAGCAGCGCGGCGCTGGAGATGATGGCCGTGCCGTGCTGGTCGTCATGGAACACCGGAATGTTCATGCGCTTGGAGAGTTCGCGCTCGATGTAGAAGCACTCGGGCGCCTTGATGTCTTCGAGGTTGATGCCGCCCAGCGTGGGTTCCAGCGCGGCCACGATGTCGATGATCTTGTCCGGGTCGCGCTCGGCCAGTTCGATGTCGAACACATCGACGCCGGCGAACTTCTTGAACAGGCAGCCCTTGCCTTCCATGACGGGCTTGCCGGCCAGCGGGCCGATGTCGCCCAGGCCCAGCACGGCCGTGCCATTGGTGATCACGCCGACCAGGTTGCCGCGTGCCGTGAATTCAGCGGCCAGGGACGGATCGGCC
>CAJYQC010000038.1 GCA_913776885.1 uncultured Variovorax sp. | reverse complement strand
TCGAACGGCATGCGCGCGGCATGGCGCTCACGGCAGCCGGCGAGCGGCTGGCGGCGCACCTGCGCAACGCGCAGCTCGACATCGAGCAGGTGATCGACCAGGTGCGCGACCTCGGCGGCCAGGGCGCGCGGCGCATCCGCATGGCCTGCACCGAGGGCTTCGCGGGGCACTTCATGCCGCTGGTGATGCGCAGCTTCGAGTCGGCGAACCCCGGCTGCCAGCTGGAGCTGCACGTGGGCTCGCCCGACGGCGTGAGCACGCTGCTGGCGCGCGGCGAGACCGACATCGCGCTCAAGTACGTGGTCGCGCCCGAGCCTGGCCTGAAGATCGAGCACTCGGCCACCGCGCCGGTGTATGCGGTGCTGCGGCCCGACCATCCGCTGGCACGCCAGCGCGTGGTGTCGGTGGCAGACGCGGTGCGCTATCCGCTGGCCGTGGGCGACAAGGGCGTGACCGCCCGCCAGCTCTTCGACCAGGCCTGCAGCCTGCAGGGGCTGCAGTACCGCGCGCTCTTCGTGAGCAATTTCTCCTCGGTGCTGCTGCCGCTGCTGCGCACGCCCGATGTGATGCTCTCGGGCCTGGTCACGGTGATGCACCTGATCGACGACGGCACGGTGGTGGCGCGGCCTTTTGCAGAAGCGCCGCTGCAGCAGCGGCAATTGCAGGTGCTGGCGCTCGAAGGCCGCACGCTGCCGTCGCTGGCGCAGGACTTCGTGCGGCACCTTGTCGCGGCCATCGCCAGCGCGGGGCGCCGCAAGCTGGGGCGCGCGCAGGCTTCCGGCGCAATGAAGAAGGAGATCAGCCCAGGGCGTTGATGTCGGCGGGGTCGAGGATCGGCTTCGACGCACCGTTGCGCGCCACCGCCAGCATCGCGCGTCCCACCTTCTCGGTGGTCGTCACCCGGTTCGGCCAAAGCCGGAAGGCCAGCCCGAGCACCGGCTTGAGCACGACGATGGCCGCGTCGTACACCGGCGTCTTCGAGCGGAAGCCGTGCAGCGGCTGGATCATGCCGGGACGGAACATGTAGGCCGCCTTGAACGGCAGGCGCAGCAGCGCGTTCTCGGTCGCGCCCTTCACGCGCGCCCACATGCTGCTGCCGCGCTCGCTGCTGTCGGTGCCCGCGCCCGTCACGTAGGTGAAGGTCATGCCCGGGTTGAGCCGAGCGAGCACGGTGGCGGCGGCCAGCGTCAGGTCGTAGGTGATGTGCCTGTACTCGGGCTCCTTCATGCCCACCGAGGACACGCCGAGGCAGAAGAAGCAGGCATCGAAACCCTGCAGCTGCGATTCGACGTCGCCGTAGTCGTACATGTTCCTGTGGACCAGGTCGCGCAGCTTCGGGTGCTGCTGCCCCGTGGGGTTGCGGCCGATTGCGACGACGCTTTCGACGTCGGGCGCCAGCAGGCATTCACGCAGCACGCCCTGCCCCACCATGCCGGTGGCGCCGAAGATCAGGACTTTCATGGGAAAGGCTCCAGCCGGTCAGACCGCGAAGACTGCGGGCTTCTTGTTCAGCACGGCCAGCAGCAGGTCGACGTCGAGGCTGGAGGGCTGCGGCGCCTGCAGCGCCGAGAGCATGCGCGAGAGCGTCTCGGCATGCGGCAGCAGCGGACCCAGGAAGCGCGTGCCGTCGGAGCCGGCGACCAGCAGCGTGGGGAAGGTCTCGACGTCGAAGGCATCGGCGATGTCGGCGTGGTCCTCGATGTCGACCCAGGCGAAGCGGAACTCCGGATGCGCGCGCGCCACTTCCTGCAGCAGCGGCCGGTAGTCGCGGCAGCTGCCGCACCACTCGGCGCAGAGGCAGACGACCCAGGGCGCATCGCCGGCCGGACCGGCGGACTCGGGGGTGCTCGGAAGGCTTGGAATAGCGCTCAAGGCTGATGCGTCGGTGGTGTGATCGGAAGGCCGGATGGTGCGGCCGGGAGGTCGTGGCTATTATGGACAAAGCCCTCCCGAAGGGTACAGGAGACTCGCACGATGAACACCACGACCGCCCCCGCATCTGCCGTCGATCCGCGCCAGTTCAAGAGCTTCGCGCAGTTCTATCCCTTCTACCTGACCGAGCATGCCAACCTCACCTGCCGGCGGCTGCACTTCGCCGGCTCGACCATCTCGCTGCTGTGCCTGGTGGCGCTGGTAGCCACGCTCAATCCGTGGTGGCTGCTGGCAGGCCTGTTGGCTGGATACGGCTTCGCCTGGGTCGGGCACTTCGGCTTCGAGAAGAACAAGCCGGCCTCGTTCAAGCGGCCGCTCTATTCATTCATGGGCGACTGGGCGATGTACCGGGACATCTGGCTGGGAAAAGTGAAGATCTTCTGACCCTCAGCGCTTGCCCGGTTCGGGTGGCCGCCTTTTGGGAGGCCGGTTCCGCGGTGCTCCGGAAAAATCCGGAACGCCGCTAGATCAGGAGCACGTCGCCCAGCCTCAAGGAGCGTAGCGGTCCCTTCTGCCAGAGGTCTTCGAGCGGCTCGGCCCGGGGCATCAGCAGCTCCTTCAACAGCGGTTCGATGGGCGTCGAGGGGTCGGCCAGCAGCACGTAGCGCGGGTCTTCGTTGGCGGGCTCTTCCGCCAGCGGCGCGATCCAGTCGAGCGCCACCAGGGTCTCGAGCACCGGCGCCAACTGCAGCGCATCGACGCGCATGCGCGTCACCAGTTCGGTCGCGCCCATGCCCTTGGCGGGCGTGGCCCGTGCGCGGGCCAGGTGCTGCAGCGCTTCCATGGCCAGCTGCATGGGCCATCCGGCCGTGCCGCCGCGCCGCGCGACGCCGGTCAGCAGGCTGGGCAGGTAGGCCGCGATGACGGCGCCCAGCAGCACGATCACCCAGGCCACGTAGATCCACACCAGCAGGATCGGTACCGTGGCGAAGGCGCCGTACAGCACCGAGTAGGTCGGCACCAGGCTCAGGTAGTAGCCCAGCACGCGCTTGGCGATCTCGATGGCAGCCGCCACGAAGATGCCCCCGGCCCACGCATGCGACCAGCGCACGTTGGTGTTGGGCACGTAGTGGTAGAGCGATGCCATGCCGACCGCGAGCAGCATGAACTCGAAGGTGTCGAAGAACAGCTTCACCATGCCGCGCCCCACCACGTCGCTGGTCGCCGCAACCACGTACGAGGTGGTCGACAGGCTCACCGCGAGGATGATCGGCCCCAGCGTGATGGCCGCCCAGTAGATCAGCACCCGCTGCGCGAACGGCCGAGGCGAGCGCACGCGCCAGATGTTGTTGAGCGTCTTGTCGATGGTGAGGATCAGCGCGATGGCGGTGATCAGCAGCACGATCAGGCCCGCGATGCCCAGCCCGCTGGCCTTGCTCGCGAACTGATTCAGGTAGCCCAGCACCTGCCGCGCGATGTTGTCCGGGATCAGGCTCTCGATGAGCCAGCGCTGCAGCCGGCCCTGCATCTTCGCGAACATCGGGAACACGGTGAACAGAGCCAGCGCCACCGTGAAGAAGGGCACCATCGCGATGGTGGTCGTGAAGGTCAGGCTGCTGGCGGTGAGGCCGAGCCGGTCTTCCCGGAAGCGCTCGCCGAGCACCGCCGCCGTGTTGCGCCACGGGAATCGAGAAAGATCCCTCCAGAGTTGCCGACGATTCATGGCCGGTATCATAGGAGTTGAACTCTCCCCCAGCCTCCGCTCACTTCGCGTCGCTGCGCTTATCCCCTCACCGAAGGCGATACCAGCGTCCCGGCGAAGCCGGTTGCGCGGTATCCCGCTCATGAATGCCAACCCGCCGCTAGCACCCTCCTCCGTCCGTGCCACCCGCTGGGCTGCCGTGGGCAGCCTGCTCGGCCTGATCGTGCTGGGCCTGGCCTGGGAACTGTGGCTCGCGCCCCTGCGACCCGGCGGTTCGCTGATGGCGCTGAAGGTGCTGCCGCTGGTCGTTCCGCTCGCGGGGCTGTGGAAGAACCGCATGTACACCTACCGCTGGGTCAGCCTGATGATCTGGCTCTACTTCACCGAGGGCGTGGTGCGCGCCTGGAGCGACACCAGCGGCGTGAGCCAGGTGCTCGCGCTCGTCGAGGTGCTGCTGTGCCTCGTGTTGTTCGCCGCCTGCGCCTGGCATGTGCGGCTTCGCCTGCGCCACGCCAAGAACGCTGCCCGCCAACTGGAGGCTTCCGCCCAATGACTTCTCCCACCGACCTGATCGAACAACTGCGCGCCATCGTCGGCGCATCTCATGTGCTGAACGAGGGCGACCTCACCGCGTACGAGCAGGACTGGCGCAAGCGCTCGCGCGGCAAGTCGCTGGCCGTGGTGCGCCCGGCCAACACGCAGCAGGTGGCCGACGTGGTCAGGGCCTGCGCCGCGGCCGGCACGGCGGTCATTCCGCAGGGCGGCAACACCGGCCTCGCGGTCGGCTCCATTCCGGACGAGAGCGGTACGCAGGTGGTGCTGAGCCTGCAGCGCATGAACGCGATCCGCACCATCGACGCCGCCAACCTCACCATGACGGTGGAAGCCGGCTGCATCCTGCAGACGCTGCAGGAGACGGCCGAAAAGCAGGGCTACCTGTTTCCGCTGAGCCTCGCGGCCGAGGGCAGCTGCACCATCGGCGGCAACCTCGCGACCAACGCGGGCGGCACGCAGGTCGTGCGCTACGGCAACACGCGCGAGTTGTGCCTGGGCCTGGAGGTGGTCACGCCGCAGGGCGAGATCTGGGAAGGCACCAGCGGCCTGCGCAAGGACAACACCGGCTACGACCTGCGCGACCTCTTCGTCGGCAGCGAAGGCACGCTGGGCATCATCACCGCGGCGACCATGAAGCTCTACCCGCTGCCCGCCGCACAGCTCACGGCCTGGGCCGCGGTGCCCTCACTCGACCACGCGGTGACCCTGCTGGGCCTCGCCCACAAGCACCTGGGCCCCGGCCTTACCGGCTTCGAGGTGATGGGCAAGTTCGCGCTGAGCCTGGTCGACAAGCACATGCCCCAGCTTCGCGTGCCCTTCATCTCGGACGATGCAGTGCCCTACTGCGTGCTGCTGGAGAATTCCGACAGCGAATCCGAAGACCACGCCCGCGCGCGCTTCGAGGCGCTGCTCGAAACCGCCTTCGAGGACGGCTGCGTCACCGACGCCGTGGTCGCCGAGAACCTCACGCAGGCGCACCAGCTGTGGCACATCCGCGAGAGCATCCCGCTCGCGCAGGCCGAGGAAGGCCTGAACATCAAGCACGACATCTCGATCCCCGTTTCGCGCATCCCAGCCTTCGTGCAGGAGACCGACGCGCTGCTGGCTCGCGAGATCACCGGCGTGCGGCTGGTCAACTTCGGCCACCTCGGCGACGGCAACCTGCACTACAACGTGCAGGCGCCGGAGAACGTCGATACCAAGGCCTTCCTGAAGAACGAGGAAGAGCGCATCAACACGCTGGTGTACGACGCCGTCGAGAAGTTCGGCGGCTCGTTCTCGGCTGAGCACGGCGTCGGCTCGCTCAAGGTCGACAAGCTCGAGAAGCACAAGTCGCCCGTGGCGCTGGAGATGATGCGGGCGATCAAGCGCGGGCTCGATCCGAAGAACATCCTGAATCCGGGGCGGGTGATCCGGATCTAGCCTGACCTGGCCTAGCGCACGTGGAGCTTGACGGATGCGGCCCGCGCCGCGTCCGTCCTCTCCCTCTGCATGCTGGTCGCGGCCGGCAGTGCGTCGTCGAAGCGCGCGCAGTCCGACTTCATGCAACCCAGATGCACCGTGACCGGCCCGCAGGCGCTCAGGCCATGCGCCTGCGCGGCGCGCATCAGACCTCGGTGCAGCGCCTCGTCGATCACCTCCACGCTGGCATTGCAGCCGCCACAGCTCAGCCGGACCGTGCCTTCCGTGGCCTGGGGCCGCCGCAGCCGGTGCACAGCGCGCACGCCGCCCAGGCTGCGCTCCCATTCGCGCTGGATCAGGTCGGCCTTCTCCAGCTCCTTGATCACGCGGTAGACGCTCGCAAGCCCGGTGGCTGTGCCGCGCGCGAGCATGCGCCGGAACACTTCCTCGCCGCCCAGCCACTCGGAGCCGCTCTCGGCCAGCGTCTGCAGCACGCAGAGTCGGATGACCGTGGGCCGTATGCCCATGCTGCGCAGCTGTACCGAGAAGCTCTCGCTCGCGGGCGCCGCCGCGTACTGCATTGCTGCTGAAACTGCCACCGGCTCGTCCGCTCCTGCCTTGTTTGCCTGCTCGTTCGGCTGCCGTCCGCGATCAGGCAGCGAGGCCCTGCGCCGGCGTGGCCGTGACCTGCGCGACGCGCCCCGCCTTCATGTGCACGATGCGGTCGGCCACGTGGAAGTAGCGGTCGTCGTGCGAGATGACGACCAGCGAGTGCCCCTTTGCGCGCAGCTCGGGCAGCAACTCGGTGTAGAAGAGATGGCGGAAGGTCGGGTCCTGGTCGGCGGCCCACTCGTCGAACACCAGCACCGGCCGGCCTTCGAGGTAGGCGTGCACCAGCGCGAGCCGCTTGCGCTGGCCCGTGGAAAGATCGGTGGTGCTGAAGGCGCCGTCCTTCACCGAGACCTTGTGGGCGATCTCCAGCCGCTGCAGGTAGGGCAGCGCGGTCTCCGGCAACGCCTGGTGGCCGCCCTCCTCGCCCGCGACCAGGTCCTCGAACAGGTAGAAGTCGGAGAACACGGTAGTGAACAGCTGGCGGTAGTCGTCGCGCGTCTCGGGCGTGACGGGCTTGCCGTCGAGCACGACCTCGCCCTGCTGCGGCGCGTACAGGCCCAGCAACAGCTTGATGAGCGTGGTCTTGCCCGAGCCGTTGTCGCCGACGACGAAGACGATCTCGCTGCGGCCGATCTGCAGGTCAACCGGCCCCAGCACGAACGGCTCGCTGCCCTCGGGCGCGTCGAATGCGTAGCGCACGCCGCGCAGCTCGATGGCGTCGCGCAGCGGCGGCGAGGTGGGCGGCGAATCGAGGTGCAGGTGCGGCTCCGGCGTGGCGAAGCGCGCCGACAGGTCGGCGATTCGCCCGAAAGCCACCTTGGCGCGGCCCAGGTGCGGCAGCGCACCCACGATCTGGTCGATGGGCCCCTTGATGAACAGCAGCACCAGTACGAAGCCGCTGAGCACTACCGGGTCGGTCGTGCGCCACGCGGCCCAGCCAAGGATCAGCGCGATCAGCAAGAAGAACAGCGCCGAGCCGAAGGAGGTGGCGAGCACGAAGGTGTTGATCGCGCGGTGGTTGATGTCGCGGATGGCGTCGACGGTCCGGGCGATCTGGCCCTCGTACACCCTGGCGCGGCGCGCGCGGTGCATGCGCAGCTCCTTGGCGCCCTCGCTGATGCCGCGGTAGGCCTTGTGCAGCAGTTCTTCCTTCTCGCGCGACTGGAAGAAGCCCGCGATGCCGCGCCCGTGCGCCCAGCTCTGGATGGCAACGCCGATCAGCATCGCCACCACCAGCAGGCCGAAGAGCGCCGGCGAGAGCCACGCCAGGTAGCCGAGGCAACCCAGTGCGATGGCCAGCGAGATCATGGTGGCAGCCAGCATGAAGGCCACGTCGCTGATCATGTCCACGTCCTGAGTGAGAACGGGCATCAGGCGGTGCATGCGGTAGCGCTCCAGCGCATCGATGGGTGCCGCTAGGATCCGCATGGCCAGGTCTTTGCGCACCTGCGCCACCAGGCGCTGGCCCACG
>CAJYQC010000037.1 GCA_913776885.1 uncultured Variovorax sp. | reverse complement strand
AGCGGGGCGAGCGGGGACAGGTCGAACTCCGTGTCGGTGTAGTAGCCGCCCGCGCGCCGTGCTGCGTCCGGCGTGAGCACGCGGTAGGTGCCGATGAGCGGGCCGGGGCCGTTGACCGGATCGACCGCGTGCACCAGCAGGTGGTCGCAGTAATCGTCGAAGCAGTCGGCGTCGAGCCCGGGCGACGTGCCCGCAGGCGGCGCGAGGTGCGCGCCCATCTCGAGCGCGAACACGCGGAAGCGCAGCCGCTGCGCGTCGCGCACGTCTTCCTCGCAATCGGCCCAGCGGGTCTCCAGCGCCGGCATGGCGGCGGAAGGCCCGCCGCGAGCGGCGAACGAATGGTCGGTCAGGGCTTGCGAGGAGGAGATGTCCATGTGCGTGGCGCCACTCAGTTGGAGGGTGGATAGCGGCTGACCAGGCGGTTCTGCCGCCGGTTGAGCCGCGCGAGTTCGAGCAGGCCGATCGGCCGCACGCCGGCCTTGCGCTGCGCCGCGCCGATGGCGAACAGCAGCCGCTGCTTGGCGAAGACCATGCGCAGGCCCTGGACCAGGCCGATGTCCGGGTCCCAGGCCTCGATGGCCTCGGAGCCCGCGCCGTTGACTTCCATGATCGTGAAGCCGCGCCCGGCGGCGAGTTCGCGCAGGTTGTCGTAGCGCACGTCGAAGCGGCCGAAGCGGAAGTCGGGCATGTCGCGCGCGACCGCGTCGATGGCGCGCACCAGTTCCGGCGTGACGAGCGACGCGCCGTCGCGGTAGAGCCCGCCCACACGCGTGGAGCCGATGGTGGCCAGCCGCACCTGCTGGCCGGCTGCCGGCACGCTGTCGAGCGGCACGCTGCACTGGTGGCGCGGCGAGCGTGCGATGCGGCGCGCCCGCACGTCCGCCGCCACCAGCTCGGCCACGGTGCTGCGCCCGTCGCCCGTCACGCGCGGAAAGTAGCGCAGCGCCAGGCCGACGATGCGGCCTTCGCCGCTGACAGGATCGCGTGCATAGAAGATGCCGGCCTCGCCTTCCTGCGGCAGGTAGCGCTGCAGCACGACCGTCTCGCCCTGCGGAAAGACCGCGAGGTAGCTGCGCAGCGCCGCCATGCCGGGCAGCAGCCGCACGCCGTAGCCGCACAGGCCGAGGTCGGGCTTGGCGACCAGCGGAAAAGCCAGGCCCGCCTCGTCGATGGTTTGCTGCAGCGATTGCTCCGTCGCCTTGCCGTCGTTGAACACCGCGCAGTAGTCGGCCGTGACGGCGCGCGCCAGCGGCCCCATGCCCCGGAAGTACTCCAGCTTGCCTTCGCCCGCCATTCCGCCCGAGGTGATGTGCGGGTTGGCCGCGCAGGGCACGGTCGCGCCGCCGTGGCGCAGCGAGAGCCACAGCCACTGGACCACCAGCGGCACGCAGATGAGCCACTTGGGCATGCGTTCCAGCTTGCTGCATTCGCGCACCACCGCCAGCCGCGAGGCGTCGGCGCCACTGAGCTCAAGCTCCGCCGCCATCAACCTGCCTCAGGCCTGCGCGTGGCGACGAGGCCCACGGCGGCGATGCGGTCGATGTGCGCGTACACCGGCCGCTCCAGCTCTTCGCCGAACACGTCGGGGTCGATCTCGGCATACGACCATTCGAAAGCCGGCCCCGCCAGCAGCGGGCGCATCTCGGCGAGGAAGGGGTCTTCGCCGTCGACCATCGCCACGCCGGTGTAGAGCAGCAGCCGGCCGCCCGGCGCGAGCCGCCTGAGCGACTCCGCCGCGATGCGCACGCTCAGCGCCCGCCCGAGCCGTGTGCCGCCGTGGCGGTAGGCGCGCTGTGCGGCGTCGTCGAGGTAGGGCGGGTTCGACACGATGAGGTCGAAGTCGCCCTCGACGGCCGAGAGCGCATCGCCCTGCGCGAGCATGACCTCGATGCCGGCCGCCTGCGCGTTGACGGCCGCGTACTGCAGCGCGAGCGGGTTGATGTCGTTCATCACCAGTGTCGCGGGCGTGCCGGTGGCAGCCAGCGCACGCGCCACCGCGATGCCGCCCGCGCCGCTGCCGCAGCCCACGTCGAGCACGCGCAGTGGCTTCCCTGATCGCTGGTGCCGGGCCAGTTCATGCCCGATGAAGCGCGCGAAGCGGCTGGTGTCTGGGCCGAAGAACACCGCGTTCTCCTCGACCGTGGGGTAGGCCGAGTGCAGGAACATGTCGTCCCCGAGGCTGGCGATGCGCACCGTGCTGCGCAGCAGCGATCCGGTGCGCTGAACGACGCCCGCATGCTCCATCGCGGCCAGCAGCTGTGGCGGCACCGCGCGCGGTTCGAAGGGGAGGTTCCAGCCGAAGATGTCGCGCAGCGTGGTGCCGGGCTCGCGCCCGCGCCGCGTGAGCACGCGCTGGTGGGTGAGCGGCGTCACGGTGGTGAAGCGATAGCCCGTGGCCGCCACCTGGCGCAGCACGCCGGCCGCGTCCATCATGCGGCCAGCTCCTCGGCCTCGCGCAGCTCGGCGGTGTAGCGCTCGAAGCAGCGCGCCCCGCAGGACAGCCGCATCAGCGCGCCTTCGGCAATGAACTGCCCGCAGGCCGGATCGGCCTCGACCAGCGGCCGGATCACCTCGCGCAGCCATGCGCGCGAGTGCGACACGTCGAGCGCCGCATGCAGGTTGAAGTAGGCGCGCGCGCGGCCGCTCAGGCCCAGGCGGCGCATGCCGGCGGCCACCTGCTTCACGCGCCCCGGGGCCGTGAGCTCGATCACACCTAGCGCGCCGATCGAGTGATAGGCATAGCGCCGCGTGGTCGCCAGCGCGACCATGGAGTTGGCGAGGGCGAGCGACTCCCACACGGTGGTGTCGATGGCCGGATGCAGGTTGAGCTCGCGCACCATCTGCTCCAGCATCTGGCCGTGCATCGCGCTGTGCTTGCCGTGCCCCATCTCGTCCCAGAAATTGCGCGCGCATTCGAGCTTGGGCTGCGGCGGAAGCCTGACCTGGGTGCAGGCCAGCAGGTCCTCGAAGCCGGCTTCGCCCGCGGCCTCCTGTGTGAGGAACCAGCGCATCTGCGGCAGCGTCGCCTCGGTGGCGAGCCAGTCGAAGAGCGGGTGGTGCTGCCCGGGCCCGCTCTGCTCCAGCGACTCGAACCACGCGACGAAGTGGGCCGCGTTGCCCGTGGATGCCGATGCCGCCGCCTGCACCGTGGTGCGCAGCGCTTCGATGAATTCGCCTTCCAGCAGCCGGCAGGCGTGCTCTTCGGCGAGCTCGTCCTTCCACCACGGCGAAGGCATGCCGGGCCTCAGCCGCGCGGCGTTGAACCGCGCCAGGCGGCGGTGCAGCTGCGTGCCGGCACGCATGCTGGCATCTGCGCTGGCGTCGGGGGTGTCGTCAGTGGACATGGCCGATCCTCGTCATCCGCTGGGCAAAGAGGCAGAGTGCGCCTTTGCGCGGCGGCTGTCCGTCAGACGGGGCCTACAGATTCCACCTTGGTGCAGGTGGGGGCTGGAGAAATGGCTTCAGGTCGCCCAGATGCGCGGCGTGGCGGCCGGCAGCTGCCAGAGCTCCGCGCGCCATGCCTGCCACACCTGGCGCAGCAGCTGCATCGCGGGCTCGACCACGGGTGCCAGCACGCGCAGCACCACCACTTCGGCATGCGGGCTGGTGGCCCCGGCGCTCTCGGCCAGGGGGCCGGCCTCCAGCAGCGTGCGCGCATGCGCCAGCAGCGCATCGCGCCGGGCCCGCGCCACCGGCGAGCCCGCGACGAAGAACAGCGACGCCATGCAGCGGTGGCCACCCAGGCCGATGGGGCTTTGCAGCAGCCGGTGGTCGGCCGCGTCGATGCGTCCGCGTTCCAGCCAGACGCCAGGCACCTCGATGTGCTGCAGGTAGCTGCCGCGCTCGAAGGGCTGGCCGGCATTGGGCAGGCCCAGCGCGGTGACGTCCCAGCCGATCAGCTCGGCGCCGGGCCCGGCCTCGATGCTCAGCCTGTTCTCGGCCTGGCAGCCGCTGTAGCAGATGGCTTCGAGCGGCAGCCATTCGAGCCGCGCGCCAGCCGCAAGCCGGATGCGGGTGCGCTGCAGCGCGAGCTCGCCTTCGGAGCGGTAGAAGCGCGAAGCGCCCGGCGTGGTGATGAGCCCGTGGCTGCCGTCCGCACCCTCGACCTCGATGTCGAGCGTGTCGCCGCCCACCAGCCCGCCCGGCGGATGCACCAGCACGTTGTGGCAGACGGCATCGCCCTCCGGATACAGGCTCTGCAGGATGCGCAGCGGCCCGTCATGGCGGAAGCGTGCGACGGTGCGTTCTGATTCGTGCTGGTAGGAGAGATGGAGACGGGCGTGCCAGGACATCCGGCGAGTCTAGTCGGGGTGTTTTCGTGGAACACCGCGGAACCGGCTCTGCCGGGCCGCAGGTGTTGCCCCCGGCAGGGGGCTGGCGAAGCGACACGAAGTGCGCGCAGCCTGGGGGCGAGCCAAGTGCCACCGCGGAACCGGCTCTGCCGGGCCGCAGGTGTTGCCCCCGGCAGGGGGCTGGCGAAGCGACACGAAGTGCGCGCAGCCTGGGGGAGAGCCTATTTCCAGGCGCCGTCGTGCGCGGCGCTGGCCTCGTCGATGAGAGCAGGCCCGATGCACTCGATGGCATGCGGCGACGCGCGGAACACGTCACGGCACGACAGCTCGGCGTCGCGCTGGTCCTGCCGCTCGCCGCGGAAGACTCGCAGCCGCTCGGCGTCGATGCCGAACACCACGCGGCCGATGTTCGACCCGAAGATCGCGCCCGCACACATCACGCAGGGCTCGCCGGAGGCGTAGAGCGTGGCGCCCGCCAGCTCCTCGCGCGACAGCCCGCGCCCGGCCAGCGCGCGCAGCGCGTTCACCTCGGCATGGGCGGTGCAGTCGCCGGTCTCGGAATTGCTGTTTGCGGCCTCGGAGAGCACTTCGCCGGCGGCCGAGACGATGACGCAGCCGAAGGGGCGGTTGCCCCTGCGCCGTGCCGCGTGCGACCACACGATGGCCTTGCGCAGGTAGCGCCCGTCGCGCACGTCGAGGGCGGTCTCCTGCGGATGGCGGGTGCCGATGGTGTTGTTCTCGATTTGGTCGTTCATGCCTTGGAGGATCTGGAAAGAGTGCGTTCGCTGCGCGATGGGAGCATCGACGTGTTGAAGATGGCGTCGGACGCGGGCTTGACCTTCAGGCCGAAGACGTCGGCAACCTCGTCGACCTGCTGCTCCAGCGTGAGCTTCCTGATGTCGCCGAGGCCATGGCCCTGCGTGTCGGGTGCGCCTACGTACTGCGCCGTGATGCCCCAGCGCTCGATCTCGATTTTCTCATCGAGGATGGGCTCGCGCTGCCGCATGGCCGCGATGCTCGGCGCCGGATTGGCGAAGGTCTCGACGATGGCGCGGTTGCTCGCGCGCAGGAAGGCGGCCACCACCTTCGGGTTCTGCGCGATGAGGTTGCTGCTCGCGAGGATGGCGTTGCCGTACAGGTTCACGCCCGCGTCGGCGTACTTGAGCACCGACAGCTCCTCGGGCTTCATGCGCGCGAAGAGCGAGACGGCCGAGTCGTGGAAGTAGGTGGCGGCATCGACGTCGCCGCGCACCATGACGTTGTCGCGCGCGCTGAAGTCGGTGGTCTGCCACAGGAAGGCGTCGGGGCGCATGCCCTGCTTGCGCGCCACCAGCGGCCAGGCGCGGCGCGTCGATTCGACGGCCGCGGCCGCGACTTTCTTGCCTGCGAGGCTCTTGAAGTCGGCGGTCACGCCGCGGTCCTTGCGGCCGATGATAGCGAACGGTGCGCGGTTGTAGTACTGGTAGACCGCCTGCACCACGGGCGTGCCGGGGTTCTGCGCGTTGAATTCGATCAGCGAGCTGATGTCGCCCAGCCCCAGCTGGTAGACGCCGCTGGCGATGCGCGTGATGGAGGCCACCGAGCCGGCGCCGGTGTCGATGGTCACGTCCAGGCCTTCGTCCCTGTAGTAGCCCTTGGCCAGCGCAAGGAAGAAGGGAGCGGTCTGCCCGTTGATTCGGAAGTCAAGCGTGAACTTGAGCGGGGTGAACTTGCCGCCCTGTGCGAGCACGGCGGGTGCGGCGATGGCTGCGATGGTCGCGGAAGTGGCCGCGAGGAAGGATCGACGTTGCATGTGGGGCCTCGGAAGCTTCGTGTCTTGGATCCGGTCGCCTTTTCCGGTGAAGGAAGAGGGCGGCGGGCGTCTCAAGAGCAATTTCCGGGCGGGCGCACAGTCGTGGTGCGTGCGCTGCTGAACGCTTCTACTCTTGCGCCGGGTGATGCACGAGGCATGCCAACGGCTCTGGTCGCGCATTGGTCGGGTATTGATCGAGGGGCTTGGTGCGGCGGGCCCGAGGCGCCACAATCCGGGCGCGCAACTTGCAAGGCAGTCTGCGCAGAGTAGAAGCGTTCAGCCGCGCGGTGCCCCACGCATCCCGGCGGGAAATTGCTCTTTCACGTTCGTCCCCCACGACCACAGAAGGAGTCCGCGCATGCTCGTCACCCGTCAACCCGTCTTCCGCAAGTTCTGGCATGCCGTCATGCCGCTCACCGAACTGGCCCACGGCCCCAAGCCTTTCAGGCTTCTGGGCGAAGACATCGTCCTGTTCATCGATGCCGACGGCCAGCCCGCCGCCCTGCGCGACCGCTGCTGCCACCGCACCGCCAAGCTCTCGAAGGGCTGGTGCGTGGACAGCGAAGGCCAGGCCTGCGGCACCGGCGCGATCCAGTGCGGCTACCACGGCTGGACTTACGACCGCAGCGGCCAGGTCATCCGCATTCCGCAGTACGAGGCCGACCGCAAGATCTCGCCCGAGTACCGCACCACCGCCTACCGCTGCGCCGCGCGCTACGGCTATGCCTGGGTGGCGCTGGAGGAGCCCATCGCCGACATCCCGGCAATTCCGGAGTTCGACGACCCGGGCTACCGCACCATCTTCCAGTTCTACGAGGAGTGGCAGACCAGCCCGATGCGTGCGCTGGAGAACTCGTTCGACAACTCGCACTTCAGCTTCGTGCACCGCGCCACCTTCGGCGTGGCCGCGAGCCCGAAGCCGAGCAAGTACGAACTGGTGGAGAACGACACGGGCTTCTACGCCGAGACGGTCATCGAGGCGACCAACCCGGTGAAGTTCCACGCGATCAGCGGCGTGACCGATCCCATCACCACGCGCCACATGCGCAACGCCTACTTCCTGCCGTTCTCGCGCCGACTCGACATCGAGTACCCGAGCGGCGTGCGCCACATCATCATCAACTGCTTCACGCCCATCGACGATGGCCGGATGCAGCTGTGCCAGTGGCTCTTCCGCAACGACACCGAGGCCGACTGCACCGCGCAGATGCTGATCGACTTCGACGAAGCCGTGACGCGCGAAGACAAGGACATCCTCGAATCGACCGACCCCGACGCGCTGGTCGACACGCGCCGGCGCGGCGTGGAGTATTCGATGGAGTCCGACCGGCCGGGGATGCTGATCCGCAAGCACCTGATGCAGCTGCTCGCGAAGCACGGGGAGGCGGAGGTCTATCGCGGGATGGACGAGAACGCCGTGATCCCTATTGCGAAGGCTGCCTGAATTCGGTAGCGGACTTCAAGGACGCAAAGGGCGCGAAGATTTCGCGAAGAACGCGAAAAAGACAAACGAAATCTTTTCAGGTTTCTTTCGCGACCTTTGCGCAACCTTCGCGCGCTTCACGTAGGTCGACCCGCTCCCGCTCCCTGTTTCAGGCGGCGGCGGTAGCAGGGCGCGGCGTTCCGGCGCGCGAGGAGCCTGCTTCGTAGCGGTCCATCGCCAGGCCGTCGGTGCGGATCTCGGGGCGCTGGCCCATCACCATGTCGGAGATGAGCTTGCCGGAGCCGCAGGCCATGGTCCAGCCCAGGGTGCCGTGGCCGGTGTTGAGGTACAGGTTGGGGTAGCGCGTGCCGCCGACGATCGGGGTGCTGTCGGGCGTCATGGGGCGCAGGCCGGTCCAGAAGGTGGCGCGGGGCACATCGCCGCCGGGGAAGAGGTCGGTGACCACCTTCTCGAGCGTGGCGCGGCGGGCGGGGTTCAGGCGCAGGTCGAAGCCGCCGAGCTCGGCCATGCCGCCCACGCGGATACGGTTGTCGAAGCGCGTGACGGCCACCTTGTAGGTCTCGTCGAGCACGGTCGACTGCGGCGCGAGCGATTCGTCCAGCAGCGGCACCGTCAGCGAATAGCCCTTGACCGGGTACACCGGAATGTCCAGGCCGAGCGATGCGATGGCTTCGCGGGAGTAGCTGCCGAAGGCCATCACGTAGCGGTCGGCGGTGAGGATCTTGCCGGCGGTGGTGCGCACGCCGGTGATGCGGCCGCCGTCGGTCTCGAGCGCGGCGATGGTCTGGCCGAAGCGGAAGTCCACGCCCAGGCCGCGCGCGATCTCGGCGAGGCCGCGGGTGAAGAGATGGCAGTCGCCGGTCTCGTCGTTGGGCAGGCGCAGGCCGCCGGTGAGGCGGTCGCGCGCGCCGGCCAGCGCGGGCTCGATGCGGGCGAGGCCGTCGCGGTCGAGCAGTTCATACGGAACGCCGCATTCCTTGAGCACCGCGATGTCGCGTTCCACCGCGTCGAGCTGGGCCTGCGTGCGGAACAGCTGCAGCGTGCCGCCGGTGCGCTGCTCGTACTGCAGGCCGGTGTCGGCGCGCAACTGCTGCAGGCAGCCGCTGCTGTATTCGGCCACGCGCATCATGCGTTCCTTGTTCACCGCATAGGCTTCGGGCGAGCAGTTGCGCAGCATGGCGGCCATCCAGCGCAGCTGGAAGAGCGTGCCGTCGGGGCGGATCGACAGCGGCGCGTGCTTCTTGAACATCCACTTGAT
>CAJYQC010000036.1 GCA_913776885.1 uncultured Variovorax sp. | reverse complement strand
CGACACCGACATGGACGCCAGCGTGCCCATGTTGCGCATGTACTCCAGGTGGATCGGCGAGACGCTTCGCAGCTGCGCCTGCGAAAGGTCGATGTCGGCGGCAGTGAGCGACGCGTCGTTGGCACGCAGGCGCACGGGCTGGTAGTTGGCGTCGGCGATCAGCCGGAAATGATTGACCAGGTACAGCGCACGCGCCTGGCGCGGGATGTCGGAAGCCGGAAAATGATGGCCGCTGTAGCTGTCGTAGCCCGGATCGGCCGCCTCCGCGAGCACCTCGCCATGGCCGGCGGCGTCGAAGCGGTAGACCAGGCAGCGGCCGAAGCCGGTCAGCCGCTTCATCTCGAGCGCGGCCAGGCAACACAGCTCGTCCACCGTGGCCGCCTCATGGAGCCGGGGCAGGAAGACGCGGCCCAGCGAATAGATCGGCGCCTCGTTGCCGCCCGGGGGCGAAGCAATCTCGAATTCGACGATCAGGTGCTTGTCGCTGCGGTGCGCGGAGGCGTCGAAGAACGCCTGCGCGATATTCATCGCGCCGAGGGACACCGGCGAGCCGCCCGGCGGCAGCGCCGGCAGACGCAACCCGCGAACGGCCGCCAACGCGGCGGACAGCTGCGCATCGGGCCAGTTCTCGCTCCAGGCGACAAGGCCCAGCGATTCGGCGTCGAGCACCAGCATGCGGCCGTGCGGCTGGATCGAGCCCGGGACGCGGATCGGCTCGAGGTCGCAATTGGAGAGGTCGACCTCCACGGGCTCGAGGGCCCGCGAACCGGCCGCGGGCTCGGTGAGGTGGATGGGCGGCGGCACGTTGGTCAAGTTGGGGCGGTGCGGGGGCGGCCGCACGGGTTCTTCGGGGTCGTCGGGGTCTTCGAAAGGAAGGTTGGATGGATCATGCCAGCGCGTCCTCCGCGGTCTCGTCGGCGGGTTCCTACAGTCCGGCAGCCCGCAGGCCGAAGCGCGGCATCAGGGTTTCGAAGCCCGCCACCGCGCCGCGCTGGGCTGATCCGACCGCATCCGGATCGCGCAGCACGCAGGCCAGCTGCGCGACGAACTCCTTCCACTGCGCGGCCAGGCCGTCGGGTGCGTCGACGGGCTGGAAGTAGCGCATGGGGTGCGGCGCCAGCTTCGGCGCCAGGCGCTTGTGCATGGCAGCGCCGCCGAGTTGCGAGCCTTCGAGCACGTAGGCCAGCCCCCAGGCAAATGCGCGCTCGCCGGCGGCGTCCACCAGCCGTGGCGCAAGAGATGCCTGGTCCATGGCGGCGGGCTGCTCCCCGGCCGGCGCTGACCCGGCATCTTCCAGATCGAGCGCGAGCGCGGCCAGCCGCCGCTCGGTGCGGCGCGCCACGCGATCGAGCCCGGGGTCGCCCGGTGCGCCCAGCGCCTGCCGCACCGCTTCCAGCCACGGGCGCAGGGCGCGCAGATGGTCGGCATAGTCGGCAAGGCAGGCATCTTCGCGGGCGATGGGCAGGCGGCTGTCGAGCGCTTCGTGCAGCGCATGCGTGGCATTGCGCAGCGGCCGCAGCACCTCGGCCACCGTGGGTTGGGCTGCAGCATTCATCGCGGGAGGCACTCCAGCGGCATGCCGCGTCCGCGCCGGCCAGCCGACCGGGCGGACGCGATGCGGGTGGCGCGAAAGTCGGCCGGAGCCCCGGCCGCTGCGCTCGGGCTGAGGGCGGCATGGCCGGCGTCTTCGGCAGGAAAAGTGAAAAACGGCACGAGGAGGCAGAAAATGGTCTTCGTAGGATAAGCCCTAGCCTACCCGAAGCTCCGCGGCCCGCCCCGTGGGCACGCTTCCCAATGTCCGGTCGGAATTCGGGCATCGCGGGCCCGTAAACTGGCAAGCCCCTCATGTTTCCTGATCCTGCCGCGCCCGCCGATGAATGAACGCCATGACACAGCTGCAGCCGACCACGATCTCCCCCGCCCTCGTATCAGCCTTCGCGCCGACCGGGGCCCTGCGCGCATCCATCAACCTGGGCAACCCGATCCTTGCGGGCAAGGGGCCGGATGGCGGCGACCCGGTCGGCGTTTCGGTCGATCTGGCGCGCGAGTTCGCACGGCGCCTGGACGTGGCCATCGAACTGGTGGTGTTCGAAAAGGCAGCCGCTTCGGTGGACGCGGTGAAGAACGAAAAGGCCGACATCGGCTTCTTCGCCGTCGACCCTGCGCGCAGCGAGGGGCTGCTTTTCACCGCGCCCTATGTGCTGATCGAGGGCAGCTACCTCGTGCCCGAAGGCTCGGAGCTCCATGACAACGCGCAGGTCGATGCCAGGGGCAACCGCATTTCGGTGGGTTCGGGCAGCGCCTACGACCTGTTCCTCACACGCGAGATCAAGGCGGCCGAGATCGTCCGCCTCCAGGGCGCCGGCCCGGCGCTGGCTGCATTGCGCTGCGGCGAGGTCGAGGTGGCGGCCGGCATCCGCCAACTGCTCGAAGGCGAGGCGCGGCGCGCACCCGGCGTGCGCGTGCTGCCGGGGCGCTTCATGGTGATCCAGCAGGCCATGGGCACGCCCGCCAGCCGGGGCGCCGAGGCGCAGGCGCTGCTCGCGGCCTTCGTCGAGG
>CAJYQC010000035.1 GCA_913776885.1 uncultured Variovorax sp. | reverse complement strand
CGAGCACCACCGAGCCTTCCTTGACCTTGCCGCCGACCTCGACCTTGAGTTCCTTGACCACACCGGCAGCCGACGACGGGATCTCCATCGAGGCCTTGTCCGATTCGACCGTGATGAGCGACTGCTCGGCCTTCACCGTGTCGCCCACCTTCACGAGCACCTCGATCACCGCGACTTCATCGAAATCGCCGATGTCAGGCACCTTCACTTCCACTGCTGCCATATCGTTGTCTCCCGCCGTCAGGCGCCGTTCGTTCGTTGGTTGGTTGTTGATTGGGGATCAGGCGTAGAGCGGGTTGACCTTGTCGGCATTGATGCCGTACTTCTTGATCGCTTCCACCACCTTGGCCACCGGCACGGTGCCGTCTTCGCTCAGCGCCTTGAGCGCCGCCACCACGATGTAGTGGCGGTTGACCTCGAAGTGCTCGCGCAGCTTGCTGCGGAAGTCGCTGCGGCCGAAGCCGTCGGTGCCAAGCACCTTGTAGTTGCGGCCCTTCGGAATGAAGGGGCGGATCTGCTCGGCGTAGGCCTTCATGTAGTCGGTCGATGCGACCACCGGGCCGGCCGTGGCGCCGAGCTGCTCGGCCACGAAGGGCACGCGCGGGGTCTGGTCGGGGTGCAGCAGGTTCCAGCGGTCGGCGTCCTGGCCGTCGCGGGTGAGCTCGTTGAAGCTCGGGCAGCTCCACACCGAAGCCGAAACGCCCCAGTCCTTCTCGAGCAGCTCCTGTGCCGCGAAGCTCTCGCGCAGGATGGTGCCGCTGCCCAGCAGCTGCACGGTCGGGGCTTCCTTGCCCTTTGCCGCCTTGATCGCGGGGCCCTGCTTCGACAGGTACATGCCCTTGATGATCTGCTCCTCGGTGCCTGGCTGCAGGCCGGGCATCGCGTAGTTCTCGTTGAGCAGCGTCAGGTAGTAGTAGACGTTGTCCTGCTTTTCGACCATGCGCTTCAAGCCATGGTGCAGGATCACGCCGACTTCATGCGCGAAGGTCGGGTCGTAGCTCACGCAGTTGGGGATGGTGTTGGCCAGGATGTGGCTGTGGCCGTCCTCGTGCTGCAGGCCTTCGCCGTTCAGCGTGGTGCGCCCCGAGGTACCGCCCAGCAGGAAGCCGCGCGCCTGCATGTCGCCTGCAGCCCATGCCAGGTCGCCGATGCGCTGGAAGCCGAACATCGAGTAGTACACGTAGAACGGCACCATGATGCGGTTGTTGGTGCTGTACGAGGTGGCGGCAGCGATCCAGCTCGACATGCCGCCGGCCTCGTTGATGCCTTCCTGCAGGATCTGGCCGGCCTTGTCTTCCTTGTAGTACATGACCTGGTCCTTGTCGACCGGGGTGTACTGCTGACCGTGCGGGTTGTAGATGCCGACCTGGCGGAACAGGCCTTCCATGCCGAAAGTGCGGGCCTCGTCGACCAGGATGGGCACGACGCGCGGGCCCAGCGCCTTGTCGCGCAGCAGCTGCGTGAGGAAGCGCACGTAGGCCTGGGTGGTCGAGATCTCGCGGCCTTCGGCCGTGGGTTCGAGCACGGCCTTGAAGGTGTCGAGCGCGGGCACGGTGAAGCTCTCGTCGCTCTTCACGCGGCGGTGCGGCAGATAGCCGCCAAGGGCCTTGCGGCGCTCGTGCAGGTACTTCATTTCCGGCGTGTCGTCGGCCGGCTTGTAGAACGGCAGCTCGGCGATCTGGCTGTCGGGGATCGGGATGTTGAAGCGGTCGCGGAAGGCCTTGATGTCCTCGTCGCCGAGCTTCTTGGTCTGGTGGACCGTGTTCTTGCCTTCACCGATCTTGCCCATGCCGAAGCCCTTGACGGTCTTCACGAGCAGCACGGTGGGCTGGCCCTTGTGGTTCTGCGCGGCGTGGAAGGCGGCGTATACCTTCTGCGAGTCGTGGCCGCCGCGCTGGAGGTTCCAGATCTCGTCGTCGGTCATGTGCTCGACCATCTTCAGCGTGCGCGGATCGCGGCCGAAGAAGTTCTTGCGGACGTAGGCGCCGTCGTTGGCCTTGAACGACTGGTAGTCGCCGTCGTTGCACTCCATCATGATCTTGCGCAGCGCGCCGTCGTGGTCCTTCTCGAGCAGGGTGTCCCAGCCCTTGCCCCAGACCAGCTTGACGACGTTCCAGTTGGCGCCGCGGAACTCGCCTTCGAGCTCCTGGATGATCTTGCCGTTGCCGCGCACCGGGCCGTCCAGGCGCTGCAGGTTGCAGTTGATGACGAAGATCAGGTTGTCGAGGTTCTCGCGCGCTGCCAGGCCGATCGCGCCCAGCGATTCGACCTCGTCCATTTCACCGTCGCCGCAGAACACCCAGACCTTGCGGTTTTCGGTGTTGGCGATGCCGCGTGCATGCAGGTATTTGAGGAAGCGCGCCTGGTAGATCGCCATCAGAGGGCCCAGGCCCATCGAAACGGTCGGGAACTGCCAGAACTCCGGCATCAGCTTGGGGTGGGGGTAGCTGGAAAGGCCCTTGCCGTCGACTTCCTGGCGGAAATTGAGCAGTTGCTCTTCGGAGAGGCGGCCTTCGAGGTAGGCGCGGGCATAGATGCCGGGAGAGACGTGACCCTGGATGTAGAGCAGGTCGCCGCCGTGGTTCTCGCTCTCGGCGTGCCAGAAGTGGTTGAAGCCGGCGCCGAACATGCTGGCCAGCGAGGCGAAGGAGCCGATGTGGCCGCCAAGGTCGCCGCCTTCGGCCGGATGGTGGCGGTTGGCCTTGACCACCATGGCCATCGCGTTCCAGCGCATGTAGGCGCGCAGGCGCTGTTCGATCTCGAGGTTGCCGGGGCTGCGGGCCTCCTGCGAAGGCTCGATGGTGTTGACGTAGCCGGTGTTGGCCGAGAACGGCATGTCGACCGTGTTCTGGCGGGCATGCTCGAGAAGTTGCTCGAGGAGGAAGTGAGCCCGCTCAGGCCCCTCGCTCTGGATGACGGAAGACAGGGCATCCATCCATTCACGTGTCTCCTGGGCGTCCGCGTCGTTAGCGGCCGAGCCGAACAGGTTCTCGGGGTTTGCCGACATGCTTATGTCTCCTTTAGGGCTGTGGCAGTAATTTAAGTGCGCTCTGCAGCGAACGCGGCGGAGTTTCGCATAGAAACATGCCAATTTCAAATAGTGCTCATTGATTTTTCAATGTGAAATCTTGCGGATTCCTCGCGCTGGGGCGAGGGTCCCCATGAGGCGGCTAAATCGAGGGGCGAGCCTAGAATCCGCCCATGCCTCTCTCCTCTCCGCTGGCGGTTGCCCGCAGTGCCGTGAACGCCTCGCCGCTGTCGTGGTGGCGCAGGTGGTGGCGACGCCAGACACCGGTGCTGCAGGACGCAGTCGCCATGCTCGCGCCGATGGCCGCCGTGCTGCTGTTCCTCGCCGCCATCGTTTCCGCGTTCTGGTACCTGCGCACCGAGGAAGTCGAGCGCGAGCAGGAGTCGGTGCGCCGCGACGTCGAATACGCGCAGCAGCGCATGCGCCTGCGGCTGCTGGAGCGGCAGGAACAGCTGATGCGCATCGCGCGCGACGCCTCCAACCGCGAGATCGACCCGATCGAATTCACCAGCCGCGCCGAGTCGCTGGTGAGCCAGTTCCCCGAGCTGCAGACCATCACCTGGATCGACGACCGCCGCCGCTTCAAGGCCGGCTATGCGGCGCCCAGCGTGCACCCGGCGCAGCAGCACCTGATCGGCGACGTGCTGCGCCCCGGCGACATCGAGAGCAACTACGCCCTGGCCCGCGAACTGCGCCAGCCGGTCTTCTCGCAGCCCGTGGCGGGCGGCGACCCGCCTGCCATGCTGCAGCTGCACATCCCCCTCTTCGACCAAGGCCTGTTCGCGGGCGTGGTGCTGGGCGAGTTCTCGGTCGACGGCCTGCTGCGCTACGGCATGCCCTCGGAGGTGCAGGCGCGCTACGCGGTGTCGCTGCTCGACGCCAAGGGCCACGTGATCGCCGGCAACACCGCCAACCTGAAGGACAGCGGCACGCGCCTGCTGCCCTGGTCCGAGCGCACCAACGAATATGAAGTGCCGGTGTCGCCGGTCGGCAATGCGCTGGTGCTGCGGGCACAGGCCTACCGCACCTCGCAGGGCGTGGTCGGCAACGGGCTCTTCTGGCTGGTCTGCGCATTGAGCGTGCTCACGAGCTGGATGCTGATCGGCACCTGGCGCCACACGCGTCGCCGCCTGCAGGCGCAGCAGCGGCTGGTGGCCGAGACCAACTTCCGCCGGGCGATGGAGAACTCCATGCTCACCGGCATGCGCGTACTCGACCTGCAGGGCCGCATCACCTACGTCAACGCTGCCTTCTGCGCGATGACCGGCTGGAGCGAGGAAGAACTGGTCGGCCAGTCGCCCCCCTTCCCCTACTGGCTCGAATCCGACCGCGAGGTGATGAACGAGCGGCTCGAGGAAGAACTGCACGGCCGCGCCCTGCCCGGCGGCTTTCAGGTGCGGGTGAAGCGCAAGAACGGCAGCGTGTTCAATGCCCGCCTGTACGTCTCTCCACTGATCGACGCCCGCGGCCACCAGACCGGCTGGATGACGTCGATGACCGACATCACAGAGCCCACGCGCATCCGCGAGCAGCTTTCGGCCTCCTACGAGCGCTTCACCACGGTGCTGGAGGCGCTCGACGCGGCCGTGTCGGTGGCCCCCATCGGCAGCGAGGAGCTGCTGTTCGCCAACAAGCTGTACCGCCTCTGGTTCGGCTCCGACACGGTGGGCCATCTGGGCATGGTCGCGCAGGCGGGCGTGCCGGCGTCGAACGCGCACGACGAGGGCCTGGACGACGTGGACCCGTACGCCGGCCTGCCGATCGACACCCTCACCGCAGCGCAGACCGCCAACAACGAGATCTTCGTGCCGCACCTCGGCAAATGGCTCGAAGTGCGTTCCCGCTACCTGACCTGGGTGGACGGCCGACTGGCCCAGCTGGTGATCGCCACCGACATCACGCCGCGCCGCGACGCCGAAGAACAGGCCGCCGCGCAGGCGGACAAGGCCCAGGCGGCCAGCCGCCTCATCACCATGGGCGAGATGGCCTCCAGCGTGGCGCACGAGCTCAACCAGCCGCTGACCGCCATCACCAACTACTGCAACGGGATGATGTCGCGCATCAAGGGCCAGTCGATCGACAACGAGGCCCTGCTGGCCGCGCTCGAGAAGACGTCCAAGCAGGCCCAGCGCGCGGGCCAGATCATCCAGCGCATCCGCTCCTTCGTGAAGCGCAGCGAGCCCAACCGCACGCCGGCCGACGTCGCCACCATGGTGAGCGAGGCGGTCGAACTCGCGGGCATCGAGCTGCGCCGGCGCAACGTGCGCCTGAACCACTATGTGGCGGCACGGCTGCCGGTGGTGCGCGTCGACCCGATCCTGATCGAGCAGGTGATGGTCAACCTGCTGAAGAACGCTGCCGAATCCATCGACATCGCCGACCGCCCGCTGGCGCGCCGCAGCGTCGAGCTGCGCGTGCTGCCCAAGGTGATCGAGGGCCACAACGCCATCGAGTTCTCGGTGCAGGACACCGGCAAGGGCCTGGCGCCGGAAGTGATGGACCGGCTCTATGAAGCCTTCTTCTCCACCAAACCCGAGGGCATGGGCATCGGCCTGAACCTGTGCCGCACCATCGTCGAGTCGCACCGCGGCCGGATGCAGGCGGAGAACATCTACAATGGCCCGGATGTGATCGGATGCCGTTTTTCCTTCTGGATTCCGGTGTTGGACGCTATCAGTTCCGTAGCTAGCGACGAGGCAAAGGTACCTGCATGAGTTTGATTCCGAAGAAGGGCACGGTCTATGTCGTCGACGACGACGAAGCCGTACGCGATTCGCTGCAATGGCTGCTCGAAGGCAAGGACTACAGAGTCCGCTGCTTCGATTCCGCCGAATCCTTTCTCTCCCGATACGACCCGCGCGAAGTCGCCTGTCTGATCGTCGACATCCGCATGTCGGGCATGACCGGCCTCGAACTGCAGGACCGTCTGATCGAACGGCGCTCCCCCCTGCCGATCGTTGTCATCACCGGCCACGGAGACGTGCCGATGGCCGTCGACAGCATGAAGAAGGGCGCGATGGACTTCATCCAGAAGCCCTTCAACGACGAGGAACTCGTCACGCTGGTCGAGCGTATGCTCGAACACGCGCGCGGCGCCTTCACCCAGCACCAGCAGTCGGCCAGCCGCGACGCGCTGCTGTCCAAGCTCACCGGCCGCGAGGCGCAGGTGCTCGAGCGCATCGTCGCCGGCCGCCTGAACAAGCAGATCGCCGACGACCTGGGCATCAGCATCAAGACGGTCGAGGCGCACCGCGCCAACATCATGGAAAAGCTCAACGCCAACACCGTGGCCGATCTGCTCAAGATCGCGCTGGGGCAGGCGGCGCCAGCGGCCAAGGCCTAGAAACAGCTATCCGCCCGATAGCGAAGCATGACCCCCACGCCTGCGAAAGCGGGCGTTTTTACTTGGAAAATCGAAACCGATGACCGCCCAACTGATCGACGGCAACGCACTCGCCAAAACCATCCGCGCCGAGGTGTCCGGCCGCACCGCGGCGCTCAAGGCGCGCGGCGTGAATCCGGCCCTTTCCATCATCCTCGTGGGCGAGGACCCGGCCAGCCAGGTCTACACGAAGCACAAGGTCAACGACAGCGCGCAGACCGGCCTCGACGCCACGCTCGAGACCTATCCCGCCGACATGAGCGAGGCGGACATGCTCGCCCGCATCCGCACGCTCAACGACGACCCGAAGGTGCATGGCATCCTGGTGCAGCTGCCGTTGCCCAAGCACATGGACAGCCAGAAGGTCATCGAGACCATCTCGCCCGCCAAGGACGTCGATGGCTTCCACGTCGCCAGCGCCGGCGCGCTCATGACCGGCGCCCCCGGCTTCTGGCCCTGCACGCCGCACGGCTGCATGAAGATGCTCGAATCGATCGGCTACGACCTGCGCGGCAAGCATGCCGTGGTCATCGGCCGCAGCAACATCGTCGGCAAGCCGATGGCCATGATGCTGCTCGCCAAGAGCGCCACCGTGACCATCTGCCACAGCGCCACTCAGGATCTGGGCGCCATCACGCGCCAGGCCGACGTGATCGTCGCCGCGGTGGGCAAGCTCGATCTGCTGACCGCCGACATGGTCAAGCCCGGCGCGGTCGTCATCGACGTGGGCATGAACCGCCGGTCCGACGGCAAGCTCGCCGGCGACGTCGACTTCGACGGCGTGAAGGAAGTGGCTGGCTGGATCACGCCCGTGCCGGGCGGCGTCGGCCCCATGACCCGCGCCATGCTGCTGGTCAACACCCTTGAAGCGGCCGAACGAGCCGCAAGATAAGAACCACCCCGTTGCTTGCTCACTTCGTGTAGCCGCCTTCCCTTCAAGGGGCGCCGCCGGCGGCACGGCAGAGCCGGTTCCGCGGTGGCCCTCGAAATGGTCTCGTCAGTTCGAACAGGATTTCTCACATGACCAACCCGCTTCTCGATTTCACCGATCTCCCGCTGTTCGACCGAGTCAAGCCCGAGCACGTCGCTCCTGCCGTCGACGCCCTGCTGGCGGATGCCGAGTCCGCGCTGCAGACCGTGACCGCGCCCGACTTTCCCGCCGACTGGAACGAGATCTCCAAGGTGCTGGACGTGGCTTCCGAGCGCTTCAGCCGCGCCTGGGGCGCCGTCGGCCATCTCAACGCCGTGGCCGATACGCCCGAACTGCGCGCCGCCTACAACGAGGCCATGCCGCGCGTCACAGCCTTCTGGACCCGCCTGGGCTCCGACGAGCGCCTGTACGCCAAGTACAAGGCCATCGACGCGGCCACGCTCAACGCCGAGCAGCGCCAGGCGCACAGCAACGCGGTGCGCAATTTCGTGCTGGGCGGCGCCGAGCTGCAGGGCGAGGCCAAGAAGCGCTTCGCCGACATCCAGGAGCGCCTGGCCGAGCTGAGCCAGAAGTTCAGCGAGAACGCGCTCGACGCCACCGATGCCTTCGCCTACTACGCCACGCTCGGCGAGCTCGAAGGCGTACCCGAGGACGTGGTGAGCGCCGCGCGCGCAGCGGCTGAGGCCGATGGCAAGGAAGGCTACAAGCTCACGCTGAAGATGCCCTGCTACCTGCCGGTGATGCAGTTCGCCAAGAGCAGCGCGCTGCGCGAGAAGCTCTACCGCGCCTACGTCACGCGGGCCAGCGAGTTTGGCGATGCGGCCTTCGACAACACTTCGCTCATCACCGAGATCCTCGCGCTGCGCGAGGAAGAGGCCAAGCTGCTGGGCTACAGGAACTACGGCGAGCTGTCGGTGGTTCCCAAGATGGCCGAGTCGCCAGAGCAGGTGGTGAAGTTCCTGCGCGACCTTGCGGCCAAGGCCAAGCCGTATGGCGAACGCGACCTGGCCGACCTGCGCGTCTTCGCGGCAGAACAGCTGGGCATCACCGACCCGCAGCCCTGGGACTGGAGCTACATCGGCGAGAAGCTGAAGGAAGCGCGCTACGCTTTCAGCGAGCAGGAGGTGAAGCAGTACTTCCCGGCACCGAAGGTCATGGCCGGCCTGTTCAAGATCGTCGAGACGCTGTTCGAGGTGTCCATCCGCCGCGATTCGGCGCCCACCTGGCATCCGAGCGTGGAGTTCTATCGCATCGAGCGTGCGGGCCAGAAGGTCGGCCAGTTCTACCTCGACCCGTCCGCCCGCGCGGCCAAGCGCGGCGGCGCCTGGATGGACGACGTGCGGGCCCGCTGGCTGCGCCCCGACACCGGCGTGCTGCAGACGCCCATCGCGCAGCTGGTGTGCAACTTCGCCAGCGGTGTCGACGGCAAGCCGCCGCTGCTCACGCATGACGACGTGACCACGCTCTTCCACGAGTTCGGCCACGGCCTGCACCACATGCTCACGCAGGTGAACGAGCGCGACGTCTCGGGCATCAGCGGCGTCGAGTGGGATGCGGTCGAGCTGCCGAGCCAGTTCATGGAGAACTTCTGCTGGGAGTGGGACGTGCTCAAGCACATGACGGCCCACGTCGACACGGGCGAGCCGCTGCCGCGCGCCCTGTTCGACAAGATGACCGCCGCGAAGAACTTCCAGAGCGGCCTGCAGACGCTGCGCCAGATCGAGTTCTCGCTGTTCGACATGCTGCTGCACACCGAGTACCACGCCGCCACCGCCAGGCCCGGCGACGTGATGGCGCTGCTCGGCAAGGTGCGCGCTGAAGTCGCGGTGATGCCCTCGCCGCCCTTCAGCCGCACGCCGAACACGTTCAGCCACATCTTCGCGGGCGGCTATGCGGCCGGCTACTACAGCTACAAGTGGGCCGAGGTGCTGAGCGCCGACGCCTACGCCGCCTTCGAGGAAACCGTGGGAGCCGACGGGGAGCCGAACATCGAGACCGGCCGCAAGTACCGCCAGGCCATCCTCGAAGCCGGCGGCAGCCGCAGCGCCATGGATTCGTTCAAGGCCTTCCGCGGCCGCGAGCCCCAGCTTGACGCGCTGCTGCGACACCAGGGCATGGCACAGGCCGAGCCGGCTTGATGCATCGCTGAAGCTTGCGATACTCGGGCGATGCATACGATTTACAAAATCTCACCATTGCATCGCATGGCCGGCCTTGCCCTCCTGCTCACTGCCGCGGGCGCGGTGGCGCAACCCATCTACCGCCAAGTCGACAAGAACGGCAAGGTCACTTTCTCCGACCGCGCCCCGAGCGCCAGCACCGAACCGGCGTCGGCTGGCCAGCAAGGCTCCGCCCCCTCTTCCACGGCCAGCACCGCCGGCCTGCCCTATGAATTGCGCCAGGTGGCGCAACGCTATCCCGTCACGCTCTACAGCGGGGACGACTGCGGCCCGTGCGGCGCGGCGCGCACGCTGCTCACCACGCGCGGCATCCCGTTCGAGGAGCGCAGCGTGAAGAGCAACGCCGACATCGAGGCTCTGCAACGCCTGAGCAATCAGAATGCGCTGCCGGTACTGACCATCGGTTCGCAGCAGCTCAAGGGCTTCTCGGATGCGGAATGGTCGCAGTACCTCGACGCGGCTGGCTACCCCAAGAGCAACAGCCTGCCCGCGGGCTACCGCAACGGCCCGATCAGGCCGCTGGTGGCGCAGCAGGTGACGCCAGCGCCCCGCGCGGCCGAGGCGCCCGCACCGGCCACGCAGCCCGCAGCACCGCCACCCGCATCCAGCGATCCCACGCCGG
>CAJYQC010000034.1 GCA_913776885.1 uncultured Variovorax sp. | reverse complement strand
TGCTGGCGCGCGAGGAGGGCAAGACGCTGACGGAGGCGGTGGCCGAAGTCGCCCGCGCCGGCCAGATCTTCAAGTTCTTCGCGGGCGAGGCAATGCGCGGCGGTGGCGGCGAGAACGTGGCCTCGGTTCGCGCGGGGGTGCAGGTCGACGTCACGCGCGAGCCGGTGGGCGTGGTGGGGCTCATCACGCCGTGGAACTCGCCCTTCGTGGTGCCCGCATGGAAGATCGCGCCCGCGCTGGCCCATGGCAACAGCGTGGTGTTCAAGCCGGCCGAGCTGGTGTCGGGCTGCGGCTGGGCGCTGGCCGAGATCATCAGCCGCGCCGCATTGCCGGCCGGCGCATTCAACCTCGTGATGGGCAGCGGCCGCGAAGCGGGGCAGGCGCTGGTCGACAGCCCGCTGGTCGATGCGCTGAGCTTCACGGGCTCGATGGCCAACGGCGAGCGCATCCTGCAGGCTGCGGCCGCACGGCGGGCCAAGGTGCAGCTGGAGACCGGCGGCAAGAACGCGCTGGTGGTGCTGGCCGATGCCGACCTCGACCGCGCCGTCGATTGCGCGGTGCAGGGCGCGTATTTCTCCGCCGGCCAGCGCTGCACGGCCTCGAGCCGGCTCATCGTCGAGTCGGTGGTGCACGACGCCTTCGTGGCGAAGCTGCGCCAGCGGCTGAAGACGCTGAAGATCGGCCACGCGCTGGAGCGCGGCGTCGACATCGGCCCCGTGGTCGACGAAGAGCGCCTCGCGCAGGACCTCGCCTGGGTCGACACCGCACGCGAGGAGGGCGCCGACCACGTGTGGGGCGGCGAAGCGCTGGAGCGCGCCACCACCGGCCACTACATGAGCCCCGCGCTCTTCCTCGCGAAGCCCTCGCACCGCATCGCGCGCGAGGAGATCTTCGGCCCGCTGGCCTGCGTGCTGCGCGCCGACGACTACGACGAGGCGCTCGCGCTGTGCAACGACACGCCCTTCGGCCTGTGCGCGGGCATCTGCACCAATTCGCTGAAGCACGCGATGCATTTCAGGCGCCATGCCGTGGTCGGCATGACGATGGTCAATCTGCCGACCGCGGGGGTGGACTTCCACGTGCCCTTCGGCGGCCGCAAGGGGTCGGGCTACGGGCCGCGCGAACAAGGGCGCCACGCCGCGGAGTTCTACACGACGGTGAAGACCGGCTACATGCTGGCCTGAGCCGGGCGAGGTTTCATCCAGTACGTCAACAGCAACGCCGACAGGCAAATCCTCGAATCATCAAGAAGGAGACATCCCATGACCATCAATCGCCGCACCCTCAACACCGCGCTCGTCGCCGCGGCCCTGGGCAGCATGCTGCCCGTGTCCGTCTTCGCGCAGAAGAAGCTCGTGCTGGGCTTCGCGCAGGTGGGCGCCGAGAGCGAATGGCGCACCGCCAACACCGAGTCGATCAAGTCGTCCGCCAAGGATGCCGGCATCGAGCTCAAGTTCTCGGATGCACTGCAGAAGCAGGAGAACCAGATCAAGGCGATTCGCTCGTACATCGCGCAGAAGGTCGACGTGATCGCGTTCTCGCCGGTGGTCGAGTCGGGCTGGGAGACGGTGCTGCGCGAGGCCAAGGCCGCGAAGATCCCAGTGGTGTTGACCGACCGCTCCGTCAACACCAAGGACGACTCGCTCTACGTGACCTTCATGGGCTCCGACTTCACCGAGGAAGGCCGCAAGGCCGGCCGCTGGCTGGTGGAGAAGATGAAGGACCAGAAGGGCGACGTGAACATCGTCGAGCTGCAGGGCACCGTGGGCTCGGCCCCGGCCATCGACCGCAAGAAGGGCTTCGAGGAAATCATCAAGGCCGACCCGAAGTTCAAGATCATCCGCTCGCAGACCGGCGACTTCACGCGCGCCAAGGGCAAGGAGGTGATGGAAGCCTTCCTGAAGGCCGAGGGCAAGAAGATCAACGTGCTGTACGCGCACAACGACGACATGGCCATCGGCGCGATCCAGGCCATCGAGGAAGCCGGCCTGAAGCCCGCAAAGGACATCGTGATCATCTCCATCGACGGCGTGAAGGGCGCCTTCGAGGCCATGATCGCCGGCAAGCTCAACGTGTCGGTGGAGTGCAGCCCGCTGCTCGGTCCGCAGCTGATGCAGGCGGTGAAGGACATCAAGGACGGCAAGACGCTGCCCAAGCGCATCGTGACGGTCGAGAGCATCTTCCCGATGGAAGTCGCGGCCAAGGAATTCCCCAACCGGAAATATTGAGTACTCCCCCAGGCTGCGCGGCACTTCGTGTCCGCTTCGCCAACCCCCTCGCCGGGGGCAACACCTGCGGCCCGGCGAAGCCGGTTCCGCGGTGTTCCTGGAAAAGACAGCACCCATCGAAAAAAAACGGATCGAACCATGAAACGCAACTTTCTCAAGGCATCGCTCGCGGGCATCGCGCTGGCCGTCGTCGGCTTCTCGCCGCTGGCCAGCGCGCAGGACAAGGGCCTGATCGCCATCTCCATGCCCACCAAGTCGTCGGCGCGATGGATCGCCGACGGCGCCAACATGGTCAAGTACTTCAAGGACAAGGGCTACAAGACCGACCTGCAGTACGCCGAAGACGACATCCCCAACCAGCTCGCGCAGATCGAGAACATGGTGACCAAGGGCTCGAAGGTGCTGGTCATCGCGGCCATCGACGGGACCACGCTGTCGGACGTGCTGCAGAAGGCGGCCGACAAGGGCGTGAAGGTCATCGCCTACGACCGGCTCATCAAGGGCTCGAAGAACGTCGACTACTACGCCACCTTCGACAACTTCCAGGTGGGCGTGCTGCAGGCGCAGTCGATCGAGAAGTCGCTCGACCTGAAGGGTGGGAAGGGCCCGTTCAACATCGAGCTCTTCGGCGGCTCGCCCGACGACAACAACGCCTTCTTCTTCTACAACGGCGCGATGTCGGTGCTCGACCCCTACATCAAGAGCGGCAAGCTGGTGGTGCGCAGCAAGCAGATGGGCATGGACAAGGTCGGCACGCTGCGCTGGGACGGCGCGGTGGCGCAGGCGCGCATGGACAACCTGCTGTCGGCCTTCTACACGAAGGACCGCGTCGATGCAGTGCTCTCGCCGTACGACGGGCTTTCGATCGGCATCCTTTCGTCGCTCAAGGGCGTGGGCTATGGCTCGGCCTCGCAGCCGATGCCGGTGGTCACGGGGCAGGACGCGGAGATTCCATCGATCAAGTCGATCCTGCGCAAGGAGCAGACCTCCACCGTGTTCAAGGACACGCGCGAGCTGGCCAAGGTGACGGTGGCCATGGTGGACGCGATGCTCTCGGGCAAGACGCCCGAGGTGAACGACACCAAGACCTACAACAACGGCATCAAGGTCGTGCCCTCGTACCTGCTCAAGCCCGTGAGCGTGGATGCGTCGAACTGGAAGCAGGTGCTGGTCGACAGCGGCTACTACAAGGAAAGCCAGATCAAGTGAGCGTGCACGGTCGCACTGCCGATGCCGCCATCCTGGAGATGCGCGGCATCACGAAGACGTTTCCCGGCGTGAAGGCGCTGAGCAACGTCAACCTCAGCGTGCGCGCCGGGGAGATCCATGCGGTGGTCGGGGAGAACGGCGCGGGCAAGTCGACGCTCATGAAGGTATTGAGCGGCGTCTATCCGTGCGACTCCTACACCGGCGAGATCTTCTTCGAGGGCGAGGAGCGCCGCTTCAGGGGCATCGCCGACAGCGAGAAGCTGGGCATCATCATCATCCACCAGGAGCTGGCGCTGGTGCCGCTGCTGTCCATCGCGGAGAACATCTTCCTGGGCAACGAGCTTGCCAACGGCGCCGGCGTGATCGACTGGTTCGCCGCCTATGCGAAGACGCGCGAGCTGCTCGCCAAGGTGGGCCTGAAGGAGCCGCCCACCACGCTGGTGACCGACCTGGGCGTGGGCAAGCAGCAGCTCGTGGAAATAGCGAAGGCGCTGGCCAAGGAGGTGAAGCTGCTGATCCTCGACGAGCCCACCGCCAGCCTCAACGAGAACGACAGCGATGCGCTTCTGATGCTGCTGCTGGAGCTCAAGCGCCAGGGCATCGCGTCGATCCTCATCTCGCACAAGCTCAACGAGATTGCCAAGGTGGCCGACGCCATCACCGTGCTGCGCGACGGCGCGACCGTGGAGACCATGGACTGCCGCGGCCAGCCGATCAGCGAGGATCGCATCATCCGCGGCATGGTCGGGCGCGACATGGCGCACCGCTATCCGCAGCGCGACCCGAAGATCGGCAGCACCGTGTTCGAGGTGCGCGACTGGCGCGTGCACCACGCGCTGCACGCCGACCGCGAGCAGATCAAGGGCGTGAGCCTGAACGTGCGCCAGGGCGAGATCGTCGGCATCGCGGGCCTCATGGGCGCGGGCCGAACCGAGCTGGCGATGAGCATCTTCGGCCGCTCCTACGGCCAGCGCATCAGCGGCTCGGTGTTCATGCACGGCAAGCCGGTGGACGTGAGCACGGTGCGCAAGGCCATCGACCACGGCATCGCCTACGTCACCGAAGACCGCAAGGGCCTCGGGCTGGTGCTGGAGGAAGACATCCGCAAGAACATCAGCCTCGCGAACCTCGATGCGATCGCCGACAGATCGGTGATCGACCACGGGCGCGAGTTCAAGGTGGCGAACGAGTACCGCAAGGCGCTCAACATCCGCTGCTCGGGCATCGAGCAGCTGGTGGTCAACCTCTCGGGCGGCAACCAGCAGAAGGTGGTGCTGAGCAAGTGGCTCTTCACCAAGCCCGAACTGCTGATCCTCGACGAGCCCACGCGCGGCATCGACGTGGGCGCCAAGTACGAGATCTACACCATCATCGACAGGCTTGCCAGCGAGGGCAAGGGCATTCTCATGATTTCTTCCGAACTGCCGGAGCTGCTCGGCATGTGCGACCGCATCTACGTGATGAACGAGGGGCGCTTCGTCGCCGAGTTTCCGGCTGCAGAAGCCTCGCAGGAGCGCATCATGCATGCCATCGTGAGTTCGGGGAGTTCCGTCCATGTCGCAACCTGAAGTCAACGCGGTGAAGCCGGCCGTGCCGGTGCAGGAGGGCGCGGCCGCGAAGCTGCATGCCGGCTTCCTGAAGAACAACCTGCGCGAGTACGGCATGCTGATCTCGCTGGTCGCGATCATGGTGCTGTTCCAGGTGCTGACCGACGGCACGCTGCTGCGGCCGCTGAACCTCACCAACCTGCTTCTGCAGAACAGCTACGTGGTCATCATGGCGCTGGGCATGCTGCTGGTGATCGTGGCGGGGCACATCGACCTGTCGGTGGGCTCGGTGTGCGGCTTCATCGGCGCGCTGGCGGCGGTGCTGATGGTGGAGTACGACTGGCACTTCGTGCCGACAGCGCTGGTGAGCATCCTGGCGGGCGCGGTCATCGGCGCGGCGCAGGGCTGGTTCGTGGCCTTCCGCAAGATCCCGTCATTCATCGTCACGCTCGCGGGCATGCTGGTGTTCAAGGGGCTCACGCTGGCCCTGCTGGCGGGGCAGTCGGTGGGGCCGTTCCCGGTGGAATTCCAGCGGCTGAGCTCGGGCTTCATTCCCGACCCGCTGGGCGGCGACACCTTCCGCACCACCTCGCTGATCGTGGGCGCGCTGGCCGCCGTGGCGCTGGTGTTCTTCAAGATGCGCGGGCGAGCCAAGCTGGCGGCGCACGGCATGGAGCAGGAGCCCTACGCCTTCTTCCTGGTGAAGAACCTGTTCTTCGCGGCCATCATCCTGTTCTTCAGCTACCTGCTGTCGACCTACAAGGGCCTGCCCAACGTGCTGATCGTGATGGCGGTGCTGATCGTGGTGTACGACTTCGTCACCAACCGCACCACCGTCGGCCGGCGCATCTACGCGCTGGGCGGCAACGAGAAGGCGGCGCGGCTGTCGGGCGTTAAGACTCAGCGGCTCGCTTTCCTCACCTTCGTGAACATGGGCGCACTGGCGGCGCTGGCCGGACTCGTGTTCGCGGCGCGGCTCAACACCGCCACGCCCAAGGCCGGCCTGGGCTTCGAGCTCGACGTGATCGCGGCCTGCTTCATCGGCGGCGCGTCGGCATCGGGCGGCGTGGGCAAGGTGATGGGCGCGGTCATCGGCGCCTTCATCATGGGCGTGATGAACAACGGCATGTCCATCCTGGGCATCGGCATCGACTACCAGCAGGTCATCAAAGGGCTGGTGCTGCTGGCGGCGGTGTTCATCGACGTCTACAACAAGAACAAGTGACGCGCGGCACATGGCAGAAGCAATCTCCAGCCCCGGCGCCGTTCTCCAGCTCAGGGGCATCCACAAGCAGTTCGGCGGCATCCCGGTGCTGCGCGACGTCCGGCTCGACCTGTATCCGGGCGAGATCCACGCGCTCATGGGGCAGAACGGCGCGGGCAAGTCGACGCTGATCAAGGTGCTCACCGGCGTGCTGCCCTCCAGTGGCGGCGAGATGCTGCTCGAGGGCAGGCCGATCCGCGCGCATTCGCCGCTGGAGGCGCAGAAGCTGGGCATCAGCACCGTCTACCAGGAAGTGAACCTGTGCCCGAACCTTTCGGTGGCGGAGAACGTGTTCGCCGGGCGCTATCCGCGCAAGGGCGCGGCGCAGGGCTTCCGCATCGACTGGGCCGCGGTGAACCGGCGCGCCGAGGAGCTGCTGGCGCGCATCGGGCTCGACATCGACGTGACCCGGCTGCTGTCGAGCTACTCGGTGGCGGTGCAGCAGATGGTGGCCATCGCGCGGGCGCTGGGCGTGTCGTCGAAGGTGCTGATCCTCGACGAGCCCACTTCCAGCCTCGATGACGACGAGGTCGAGAAGCTCTTCGACGTGCTGCGGCGGCTGCGCGCCGAGGGGTTGGCCATCGTCTTCGTGACGCACTTCCTCAACCAGATGTACGCGGTGTCGGACCGCATCACGGTGCTGCGCAACGGCGCATGGATCGGCGAGTGGAAGGCGGCCGATCTCGGGCCGCAGGCGCTGATCGCCGCGATGCTCGGGCGAGAACTCGCCGCGCAGTCGGCGAGGTCGGCCGCGCTGCCTACGTTCGACGAGGCCGCGCCTGCGCTGCTGCAGATCGAAGGACTCGGGCAGGCGGGCCAGCTGCAGGCGATCGACCTGCGCGTGCGCGCCGGCGAGGTCGTCGGCATCGCGGGACTGCTCGGCGCCGGCCGCACCGAGCTCGCACGACTGCTGTTCGGGCTGGAGACGCCGGACCGCGGCGTGCTCAAGGTCGACGGCCGCAGCCTCAGCTTCTCGAACCCGGCCGACGCGATCCGCGAAGGGCTGGCGCTGTGTCCGGAAGAGCGCAAGACGGACGGCATCGTCGCTGAACTCTCGGTGCGCGAGAACATCGCGCTGGCCTTGCAGGCGCGGCTGGGCACGAGGCGCTTTCTCTCGCATGCCGAACAGACGGCGATGGCGGAGAAGTTCGTCGCGTCGCTGGGCATCAAGACCGCGAGCGTCGAGACGCCGATCGGGTTGCTGTCGGGCGGCAACCAGCAGAAGGCCGTGATCGCGCGCTGGCTCGCGACCGAGCCGCGCCTGCTGATCCTCGACGAGCCCACGCGGGGCATCGACGTGGCGGCCAAGCAGGAGATCATGGAAGAGATCCTGCGGCTGGCGAAGGCCGGCATGGCGGTGATCTTCATCTCGTCGGAGATGAGCGAGGTGGTGCGCGTGGCGCATCGCATCGTGGTGTTGCGCGACAGGAAGAAGGTGGGCGAGCTGCCGGGCGGCTCGACCGAGGATGAGGTGTACGAAATGATTGCGGCGGCATGAAGTACTTCCTGTTCTTCTCCCTCCCCTTCCGGGGGAGGGCTGGGGTGGGGGCAGACAGCCTTCACCTTCGCGCCGCGCTCGAGGCCGCATGCCCCCATCCCAGCCTTCCCCCAGAGGGGGAAGGAGCAAGGCAGAACACATGAATCGCCTTTCATCTCTCATGAGCCATCGCCTCGCGTGGCCCATCGTCACGCTGCTGCTCCTGCTGGCAGTGAACACCGCCTTCAACGCCAGCTTCCTGCACCTCGAATGGCGTGAAGGCCATCTCTACGGCAGCCTCGTCGACATCCTCAACCGCGCCGCGCCGCTGGTGCTGGTGTCGCTCGGCATGACGCTGGTGATCGCCACCCGCGGCATCGACATCTCGGTGGGCGCCGTGGTGGCCATCGCGGCGGCGCTCGCGGCCTGGATGATCGGCGGCTCGGTGTCCAGCGACACGAGCCGCTTTCCGATGCCGCTCGCGATCCTCGCGGCCATCGGCATCGCGCTGGTGTGCGGGCTATGGAACGGCCTGCTGGTGGCGAAGGTGGGCATGCAGCCCATCATCGCGACCCTGATCCTGATGGTGGCGGGGCGCGGCATCGCGCAGCTCATCGCCGACGGGCAGATCATCACCATCTACTACAAGCCCTTCTTCTTCCTCGGCAGCGGCTACCTGCTGGGCCTGCCGTTCTCGCTGTTCATCGTGGCGGCCGTGTTCGTGCTGCTGTACCTGGCGATCACGCGCACGGCGCTGGGGCTCTTCATCCAGGCGGTGGGCATCAACCCGACGGCGGCGCGCGTGGCGGGCGTGCAGGCGCGGCGGCTGATCGTCGGCGCCTATGCGTTCTGCGGCGCCTGCGCGGGCGTTGCGGGCCTGCTCATCAGCTCCAACGTGAAGAGCGCGGACGGCAACAACGCGGGCCAGCTCATCGAGCTCGACGCGATCCTGGCGGTGACGCTGGGCGGCACCGCGCTCACGGGCGGGCGCTTCAGCCTCGTGGGCAGCGTGATCGGCGCGCTCATCATCCAGACGCTGACCTATGCGATCTACTCGCTGGGCGTGCCGCCCGAGATCAACCTGGTGGTGAAGGCGGGCGTGGTGTTCGTGGTGATGCTGCTGCAGTCGCCGGAGTTCAGGTCGCAGGTGCGCACGCTGGTGCAGCGGCCGGCGCATGAAGGAGCGAAGGCATGAGCGCGGTGATCGAGACGGCGCCCTCGTCCCAGCCTTCTTCCGTGCGCGGGAGAGGGGGCAGGAGGGGGTTCAATCCCAAGTACCTGCCGCTGGCGGCAACCATCTCGCTGTTCGTGCTGGTGGCAACGCTGGGCTCGGTGTTCTACGACGGCTTCTTCTCGGCGCAGGTGTTCCTCAACCTGCTGATCGACAACGCCTTCCTCATCGTGGTGGCGGTCGGCATGACCTTCGTGATCCTCTCGGGCGGCATCGACCTGTCGGTGGGCTCGGTGATCGCGCTCACCACCATGGTGTCGGCCTCGCTGGTCGAAAAGCATGGCTGGAGCCCCGGCATCGTGATTCCGCTGGTGCTGGCGATGGGCACGGCGTTCGGCGCTTTCATGGGCGTGCTCATCGAGCGCTTCCGGCTGCAGCCCTTCATCGTCACGCTCGCGGGCATGTTCCTGGCGCGCGGGCTGTGCTATCTCATCAGCATCGATTCGATCAGCATCACCAACGAGTTCTACTCGCAGGTCTCGCAGATCCGCATCCCGGTGTGGGGCGAGGCCTCGGTGTCGATCAGCGCGGTGATCGCCATCGCGGTGCTGCTGGCGGCGATCTTCCTTGCGCACTGCACGCCGTTCGGGCGCGCGGTGTACGCCATCGGCGGCAGCGAGCAGTCGGCGGTGCTCATGGGGCTGCCTGTGCGACGCACGCTGATCGGCGTGT
>CAJYQC010000033.1 GCA_913776885.1 uncultured Variovorax sp. | reverse complement strand
GCGACGCTGCCGCCGCTCGACCGGCAGCTGGCGCAGCAGCGCAACCTGCTGGCCACGCTGGCCGGCCGCTTCCCGAGCCAGGGCGTGGAGGCGCGCTTCGATCTCGATGCCCTGCAGCTGCCTGACGAGCTGCCGCTGACCTTGCCTTCGACCCTTGTCGAGCACCGCCCCGACGTTCGCGCGGCCGAGGCGCAGCTGAAGTCGGCGAGCGCGGCCATCGGCGTGGCGGTGGCCGCGCGCCTGCCCAACGTGACGCTGGGCGTGAACTCGTACGGCTCCTCGGCCTACCGGCTGGCGGATCTGTTCAAGTCGTCCTCGCTCTTCTGGACGGTCGCCGCGAGCGTGACGCAGCCCATCTTCGACGGCGGCGCGCTCAAACACCGCGAGGCCGCCGCCCGCGCATCGTTCGACCAGGCGGCCGCGCAGTACCGTGCGACCGTGCTCGCCGCCTTCCAGGACGTGGCGAACACGCTCGAAGCCATCGATGCCGACACCCGCGCGCTGCAGGCGGCGGTGAAGGCCGAGCGGGCGGCTTCGCAGAGCCTGGCGCGCACGCAGGCGCAGGTGCGGCTGGGCGACGCCAGCGCGCTCTCGCTGCGCATCGCCCAGCAGGCCCGGCAGCAGGCGCTGCTCAACCTGGTGCAGGCCCGCGCGCTGCGGCTGACCGACGCGGCCGCCATCTTCCAGGCGCTGGGCGGCGGCTGGTGGAACGCGCAGCAGGCTGCCCTCGTCTCGTCCTCATCCAAATCTCCCGCATCGCCATGAACATCATCCGCCACGACACGGGCCCCCGCTTCAGCGAGATGGTGACCGTCGACCTGGGCACCGCGCGCCTGCTGTACCTCTCGGGCCAAGTGGCCGAGAACCCGTCGCTCGACATCACCGGACAGACGCGCGAGATCCTCCAGCACATCGACCGCCTGCTGGCCACGCAGGGCGCCACCAAGCAGGACCTGGTCAGCGTGACCATCTACCTGCGCACCGTGGGCGACTATGCCGCGATGAACTCGGTGTGGGACGAATGGGTGCCGGCGGGTCACACCCCCGCGCGGGCCACGGTGGGGGCGAAGCTGATCGACTCCGAATACCGCGTCGAGATCCAGGCCACGGCCGCGATCTCTGCGAAAGGGCCGGCGCCGTGATGCGACTGTTCCTGCTCGGGGTGCTGACGCTGGGCGGCTGCTCGGCCTTCGATGCGCATTCCTTCGACCGCTCCGCCGGCTGGCGCGCTGGTGAGGTCGTCAGCGTGGGGCGCGCGGGCGAGCTTGCATCCGGCGCCGATCGCGATTGCGGCTCGGACGGCGGTGCCGCGGCGCCCTACGCGATCGTGCGCTACCGCAGCGCAGGCGTGCACAGCCGCTCGCTGGGCACTGGCCGATGGCCTGCTGGCGTCCAGCTCAAGGCCGGCGATGCGGTGGAAGTGAACGTCCTCGACTGCGCCCTGCACCTGGCGCTGCCGGGTCAGAGCGGCAGCAGTTCCGGCACGCCGTCGCGCTGAAGCCAGCCTTCGAACTCGTCGGAGAGACGGCGTGCCTCGCGCGTGGCCCGGCCCCAGGCAGCAATGCGTGCCTGCGCGTCGTTTGCGAAGTGGATGAAGTCCTTGCGGTCGGGCAGCTTGCCGTTGGGCAGCGACCGAACCCACTCGGGGTCGGGCGCGAGCACCACCATGCGGTCGAGAAAACCGCTGGCCTTGTGGCGCCAGCGCAGGCCCTTGTCGAGCCAGCCCGGCACCACGGCCTGCTGGAAGTGCGGGTACAGCACCAGACCTTCGTCGGCCGGCTGGTAGTCCAGGTGCAGGTGGTAGTCGGTGATGCCGCCGTCCCAGTAGGCGCCGCGCGGCGCGCCGGGGATGTCGTGCACCGCCGCCAGCAGGAACGGGATGGAGCACGAGGCCTGCAGCACCATGTTGAAGTTGGCCTCGCTCAGCGCGTGCTGGCGCGTGCGGAAGTCGCGCGTGGCGAAGGGCAATGCAGCACCGGGGGTGGAGAACACGCAGCGCTCCAGCCACGCGCCTAGGCTCTTGCGGTGCAGGCTGTTGGTGGCGAAGGCGCCCAGGTAGCCCACCGGCGTGCGCGCCCTGCCCTCGCGCCCGAGGATGTGGCGGCCGCGCGATGTCACCACGTGCAGCCGATAGCGCGGGTGGCTCAGCACCTCGCCGATGCGACCGCCGTAGAACGATTCGAGGCTCTCGGCGAAGCGCTCGCTCAGCTGGCGCGGGCTGAGCTTCTTCTGCCCCGGCGGCACCTCGAACTGCTGGTGCACGTAGTCGTGCTCGAAGCGCTCGAAAGCGGCGTCCGGGTCCGACAGGCAGGCCGTCGACAGCCGCCACGCGCCGATCGACGCACCCACCAGATGCACCTGCTGGCTCGACTGCGGCAGCCAGCGTCCGAAGATGAAACGGTCCAGCGGCCCCAGGATCAGCCCCTTCGGCCCGCCGGCCGCGCCGGGAACGGTGCGCACGTCCTGCGGACGCAGGCCGTGCTGCTCGATGTGCTTGCGGGCCGCGGGGCCGGCGTAGATGCGCAGGGCTTTCATACCTTCGGCTGCTCGAAAGGGTTCAGAACCTCGACGCCGAATCCGGCGAAGTCGCTGACATTGCGGGTTACCACGGTCAGTGCGTGCTGCCGAGCGGTGGCGGCGATCATGGCGTCCTCGTAAAGGGTGTCCGAACTGCGATGCATCAGCTTCGCCCAGAGCCTGAAGGTTTCCGCATCCATGGGTAGGACGTTGTACGAGGCGGCCACCATGGCCGCCCATTGCTCGATCTCGTCGGCCTTGGCTGCGTCCTGCTCGCGCGTGAGTTCGATGCCGGCCTGGATCTCTCCGAGCGTCACCGCCGAGAGATGCAGGTCGCTGTCCAGGATGGGGGCGATCCATGCAAGCACCGCGCCATGAGGGCGTGGCCTGCGGAGTTCGGAAATGACGTTCGTGTCCAGCAAATACATGCCCACCTCAACGCATCGGCGAGATTCGGCGCCTGCGAGCGCTGCCGCGCTGCGGCACCAGGAACTCGGTGCGGGCCTCTTCCGAAAGCAGAAGGTCCTTGAACGAAGGCTTGGCGCTCGCATGCAGGCGCCGCCATTCGGACACCGGAACGAGCACGGCCGCTTCGGCGCCGCGCTTCGTCACCATCTGCGGCCCCTCGACCAGGCAGGCCTCTAGGAACTCGCTGAAACGCGCTTTGGCGTCTTGCACGGGCCAGCTCTTCATAGCACACCACCAATTCAACTAGTTGGCTGACTAGTTTAATGGACGGTGGTGGTGTCGACAGGTCCTACTTGCGAAGCCCCTGCAGCTTGGCGAAGGCATTGGCCATCTGGCCGGCTGGTTGCGGCGAGCTGTCGCGGCGGCCGTGCTGCTGCTGGCCGCGTCCAGCCCCTTCGAAGCGGTTGTCGCGCGGGCCGTCGCGGCGCGCCGGAGCGGCGTCGAGCTTCATCGACAGGCCGATGCGCTTGCGGGCCACGTCCACTTCCATCACCTTGACCTTCACGATGTCGCCGGTCTTCACGACCTCGCGCGCGTCGTTGACGAACTTGTGGCTCAGCTGGCTGACGTGGACGAGGCCGTCCTGATGCACGCCGAGGTCGACGAAGGCCCCGAACTGCGCCACGTTGCTCACGGTGCCTTCGAGCACCATGCCCTCCTTCAGGTCGGCGATGTCTTCCACGCCGTCGTTGAAGCGCGCCACCTTGAAGTCGGGGCGCGGGTCGCGGCCGGGCTTCTCGAGCTCGCCCAGGATGTCCTTGACGGTGATGACGCCGAACTTCTCGTTGGCGAAGAGCTCGGGCTTCAGCGTCTTGAGCATGTCGGCGCGGCCCATCAGCTCGGTGATCGGCTTGCCGGTCTTGACGATGATCTGCTCGACCAGCGGATAGGTTTCGGGGTGCACGCCGGTGATGTCCAGCGGGTCGGCGCCGCCGCGGATGCGCAGGAAGCCCGCGCTTTGTTCGAAAGCCTTGGGGCCGAAGCCGGTCACGTCGAGCAGCTGCTTGCGGGTGGAGAAGGCGCCGTTGGCTTCGCGCCAGCGCACCACCGCCTTCGCCACGCTGGAAGACAGGCCCGACACGCGGCTGAGCAGCGGCACGCTGGCGGTGTTCAGGTCGACGCCCACCGAGTTCACGCAGTCTTCCACCACGGCCTGCAGCGTGCGCGCGAGCTCGCTCTGGTTCACGTCGTGCTGGTACTGGCCCACGCCGATGCTCTTGGGGTCGATCTTCACCAGTTCGGCCAGCGGGTCCTGCAGGCGGCGTGCGATGGAGGCGGCGCCGCGCAGGCTCACGTCCACGTCGGGCATCTCCTGCGAGGCGAATTCGCTGGCGGAGTACACCGAGGCGCCAGCCTCGCTCACCACCACCTTGTCGACCTTGAGTTCGGGCGCGCCGGCCTGCGCGGCCATCTTGGCCAGCAGCTTGATGAGGTCGGCCGCCAGCTTGTCGGTCTCGCGGCTGGCGGTGCCGTTGCCGATGGCGATCAGGTTCACGCCGTGCTTGGCGCACAGCTTGCCCAGCGTGTGCAGCGAGCCTTCCCAGTCCTTGCGCGGCTCGTGCGGGAACACGGTAGCGGTCTCGACCAGCTTGCCGGTGGAATCGACCACGGCCACCTTCACGCCGGTGCGGATGCCGGGGTCCAGGCCCATCACCACGCGCGGGCCGGCGGGCGCCGCGAGCAGCAGGTCGCGCAGGTTGTCTGCGAACACCTTGATGGCGACCTTCTCGGCATCTTCGCGCAAGCGGGTGAACAGGTCGCGCTCGGTCGACAGGGCGAGCTTCACGCGCCAGGTCCAGGCCACGCACTTGCGGATCAGGTCGTCGGCTGGGCGCCCCGAATGGCTCCAGCCCAGATGCAGCGCGATGCGGCCTTCGGCGATGCTGGGCTTGCCGGGCTCGGGCTCCACGGGCAGCACCAGCTTGGCATCGAGGATCTCCAACGCGCGGCCGCGGAACACGGCCAGCGCGCGGTGCGAGGGCACACGGCCGATGGGCTCGTCGTACTCGAAGTAGTCGCGGAACTTGGCGACGTCGGCGTTGTTCTCGTCCTTGCCGGCCATGAGGCTGGAGCGCAGCAGGCCTTCGTTCCAGAGCCATTCGCGCAGGCTCTGCACCAGCGCGGCGTCTTCGGCCCAGCGCTCGGAGAGGATGTCGCGCACGCCGTCGAGCACGAGCGGCACGGTGGAGAAATCGGGGCCGGGCTTGCCGTCGTCGAGGGTGGTGGCGGGCTGCAGGAAGGCCTTGGCTTCCACGGCGGGGTCGAGCGTGGGGTCGGCCAGCAGCTTGTCGGCCAGCGGCTCGATGCCGAACTCGCGGGCGATCTGGCCCTTGGTGCGGCGCTTCTGCTTGAACGGCAGGTAGAGGTCTTCGAGCTCCTGCTTGGTGGGCGCCAGTTCGATGGCGGCGCGCAGCTCGGGTGTCAGCTTGCCCTGCTCGTCGATGGCCTTGAGCACGGCCACGCGGCGGTCTTCGAGTTCGCGCAGGTAGGAAAGACGCGCTTCAAGTTCGCGCAGCTGGGTGTCGTCGAGGCCATCGGTGGCTTCCTTGCGGTAGCGGGCGATGAATGGAACCGTGGCGCCCCCGTCGAGCAGTTCGACGGCGGCCTTCACCTGGTTCTCGCCGACCTTGATCTCGACGGCGAGCTGGCGAATGATTTTCTGCATGTCTTGAGCGCGTCCCTGGCAAAGCGCGGGAGTTTGCCATAGGCGAGCGCGGCCCCCGCCCCTGCCTGCCCGCCGGGCGTGTTACAGCTTGCGTTCGGAATCCGCCCTGGCGGCCGCCCCGCACGGCACCACCAGGCGCACGCACAGGCCGTGCGGCGCGACGGGGCTCATGTCGAGCTCGGCGCCGATCGCCTCGGCCCGCGAATGCATGCTGCGCAGGCCCTTGCCCAGGCTGACATGCGGTTGCGCGTCGCCCGCGATCGCGTTCGCAGCGGGGGGCAGCCCCCTGCCGTCGTCGCGTACCTCCAGCACCATCGCGCGGCCCTGGTCCTGCGCCGCGACCCGCAGTTCGACGCGGCTGGCGCGCGAATGGCGCAGAGCGTTCGAAAGCGCTTCCTGCGCGATGCGGCAGACCTGCGACGCGGTCTCGGCGGGCATCGCAAAGAGATCGGTCTCGGCCGGAACGCTCCATTCGAAGGCGACGCCCATACGCTCGAAAGCCGGCCTCAGGCGGTAGCGCAGATGTCCCAGACGCTCGACAACGGTGCTGTCGCCCTGGTCGTCCAGGTCGTCCACGGTCATCTGCAGCTCCAGCAGGCAGGCCTGCAGTGCCATCGAAA
>CAJYQC010000032.1 GCA_913776885.1 uncultured Variovorax sp. | reverse complement strand
CTGGTTCACCAGCAGGTCGCGGAAGCGGAAGGCCAGGCCCTCGTTCTGCCCACAGGCCAGCGGGATGCGGGTGCGCGCGCGCAGCTGGGCCATCTGTCGCACGTCGTTCTGCGTGAGCGGCTCCTCGAAGAAGCTGATGCCGTAGGGCTCGATGCGGTGCGCGAGCTCGGTGGCGTGGAACAGGTCGAGGCCGCAGTTGGCGTCGACGTAGAGCTTCACGTCGGGGCCCACGGCCTCGCGCACGGCGGCGACGCGGCGCACGTCTTCCGCAATGACTTCGTCGAGCGGGCGCGGCTCGTCGCGGCGCGCGAGCGCATGGTTGCCGACCGTCATCTTCAGCCGCTGGAAGCCCTGCGACACCCACAGTTTGGCGGCGGCGGCGAGCTGGTCGCGCTCGAAGAAGCCGAAGCCGAAGGTGGCGTACACCGGCACCTTCGCGCGCGCGCCGCCGAGCAGGCGCCACAGCGGCTGGCCCAGCGCACGGGCCTTGATGTCCCACAGCGCGATGTCGAGCGCTGCGATGGTGTGACTGGCGTAGCCGGTCTGCCCGCGCGGCGAGAGCAGCCAGTAGAGCTTCTCCCAGAGGCGCTCGGTGGCCATCGGGTCTTCGCCGATCAGCGCGGGGCCCGCCACCTCGCGCACCGCGGCGGCGATGATTTCTTCCTCGGTGATGGCGGTCATGCCGTGGCCGACGATGCCGGTGTCGGTCTCGATCTCGGTGAGGCACAGCGACAGCGAGGTCTGCTTGTTCATGCCGACCACGTCGATGGTCACGGGAATGTTCAGCGGCGTGGCGCTGACGCGAACGATCTTCAAGTCTGTCTCCTTCGTTGGTGCACGCATCTTTGCGCGCGCGCCGCAGGAGAACAATTCGTTTTTGGCGGGAGCGAGGCTTCGCGCCGCGCGAAGCCTCCGCCGATGCGGCAGCTCAGTCGGGCCGGCCCAGGTGCTCCAGCACCGAGCGCGCGGCCACCGTGAGTTCCTGCTGCCTGCGCACGCACAGCAGGTGGCGCCGGTTGGCCCAGGGCGCGTCGAGCTTCAGGCAGCGCAGCTTCAGTATCTGCAGCTGCGGCAGGATGGCCGCATACGGCAGCACGCCGATGCCAGCGCCCTGCTCCACCATGCGGCAGACCATGTCGAAGCTGCCCACCTGCATGCGCACCTTCAGCGGCACACCGGCCTCCAGTGCGGCAGACAGCAGCACCCGATGCAGCGCCGTGCCTTCGCGCACCACGATGTGGTCGTGGCTCAGCACTTCGGCGACGCCGATGCGCCTGCGCCGCGCCAGCGGATGGTCGCGCGCCACCACCACGGCCAGCTCGTCGGTGCGATAGGGCAGGCATTCGAGGCCCTCGGCCGGCGTGTTGCCCTCGATCACGCCGATGTCGGCGAGGCCGGCCTGCACCGCCTTCACCACCTCGGTGCTGGCGCGCTCCTGCAGGTCGATCTTCAGCACCGGATGCAGTCGCAGGAACGAGCCGATCTGCGAAGGCAGGAACTGGGCGATGGTCGACGCGTTGGCCGTGATGCTGACCACGCCGGCCACGCCGTTCTGGAAGTCGTCGAGTTCGGCGCCCAGGCGGTCCATGGCCGAGAGCACCGCACGCGCATGCAGCAGCAGCCCGTGGCCCGCCGAGGTGAGCGTGACGCCGCGCGCATGCCGCACCAGCAGCGGCAGCCGCGCGCGGGCCTCGAGATCGGATATGCGCTTGCTGGCCGCTGCCAGCGCGATGTGGCAGCGCTTGGCGCCCTCGCTGATGCTGCCGTGGTCGGCCACCGCAACGAACAGCCGCAGCGACTTCAGGTCGGCCGACATGCGCCCTCGCCACCCGGGTTTTTCGAGGAGCCGATGCTCGGCCCACGGTGGGCACGCAAGTCATGGACGAGGCCCGCAACACCGCGGGATCGGCCGCGCCGGGCCGCAGGTGTGGCGTCCTCCGCGCAGGCGGACAGGTTCAGGTCGAACAGGTCGAACAGGTCGAAGTACGGGTTCACCGGACGTGCGCTCGAAAAGGGAAAGGAGCGCCTATTGTCCGGCCAACGCCGGCCCGGGAGACGGGCCCTCCCTGCCGGGAGCGGCCCCCTCCTCCGGCCACTTTCAGGCGGACTGCCGGGCCACCTTCAGCTGCGCGTTCGCGCGCGCGGTCCTGCGCACCGTCGACCACGCGGCCCAGACCAGCAGCGCGGCAGTGCAGGCCAGCAGGCCGGCGCTGATGGGACGGCTCAGGAAGATCAACGGGTCGCCGCGCGACAGCAGCATGGCGCGGCGCAGGTGCTCCTCCAGCATCGGTCCCAGGATGTAGCCCAGCAGCAGCGGCGCCGGCTCGAAGCGCAGCACCATCAGCGCATAGCCCATGATGCCGAGCACCGCCACCGAGTAGATGTCGAACGGGTTGTTGTTGACGCTGTAGACGCCCAGCGCCACGAAGACCAGGATGGCCGGATACATCCAGGCGAACGGAATGCGCAGCAGCGCCACCCACAGCCCGATGGTGGGCAGGTTCAGCACCACCAGCATGATGTTGCCGATCGCGAAGCTCACGACCAGGCCCCAGAAGAGCTCCGGCTGTTCGGTGATGAGCATCGGGCCCGGCTGGATGCCGTGGATGATCAGCGCGCCCATCATCACGGCCATGACCGCATCGCCCGGGATGCCCAGGGAAAGTGACGGCACGAAGGCCGTCTGCGCCGAGGCGTTGTTGGCCGACTCGGGCGCGCTGATGCCCTCGATGGCGCCGTGGCCGAAGCGGCTCGGGTCCTTCGACACCTTCTTCTCGATCGCATAGGACATGAAGGCCGCGATCGACGGGCCCACGCCCGGCAGCGCACCCAGCACGGAGCCGAGCGCCGAGCCGCGCACCATGGGCTTGACCGTGGCCCTGAACTCGGACGACGAAGGCACCATGGAACGCAGCGTGATCTTCTCCGGCTTGCGGCTGGTCTCGTCCGAGTTGATGCAGCGCACCACTTCCGCCACGCCGAACAGCCCCATGGCCAGCGCGACCAGGCTGATGCCGTCCATCAGTTCCGGCACGTCGAAACTGAATCGCGCGACACCCGAGTTCACGTCGGTGCCCACCATGCCCAGCAGGATGCCGAAGACCACCATGCACAGGCCCTTGGCCGGAGAGCCCGAAGTCATGGAAGAGGCTGCGACCAGGCCCAGCACCATCATCGAGAAGAACTCCGCCGGCCCGAACTTCAGGCCGATGCCGGCGATGGCCGGCGAGAACAGCACCAGCAGGATCAGCCCGGACATCGCGCCCGCGAGCGAAGCGATGGTGGTGACGAACAACGCCACGCCGGCCTTGCCCTGCTTGGCCATCGGATAGCCGTCCAGGCAGGTCACGGCCGACGAGGGCGTGCCCGGCAGATTCAGCAGGATGGACGCGGTCGATCCGCCGTACTGGGCGCCGTAGTAGACGCCGGCCAGCATGATGATCGCCGCCGCGGGCGGCATGTGATAGGTCAGCGGCAGCAGCAGCGAGATCGCCGCGAGCGCGCCGATGCCAGGCAGCACGCCGACCACCGTGCCGAGCAGCACGCCGAAGAAGCAGTAAGCGAGAGTGGCTGGCGCGGCGGCGACTTGCAGGCCGAGCCAGAGATTGCCCAGAAGATCCATGTTTCGCCTCGCTCAGTTCCAGGGCCAGATCGGCAGGGACATCTGCAGCGCCAGCGGGAAGATCAGGACGGTGAGCAGCGTCACGACGGCGCACACGATCAGCCGCGTGCGCAGGAGCATCGCGGAAGGCACCAGCGCCAGCAGCGACGCCAGCAGCGATGCGACCACCACGCCCAGGCGCGGCATGGTCCAGGCGAACACGACGAGGCTGACGATGGTCCATCCCAGGTTGCGCCACTGCACCGTCACGCCCGCGCCCTGGCGCCACCATGCGGGCAGCGCCACCAGAAGCCCCAGCACGGCGAGCGTCCAGCCGAGCACCACCGGGAAGTAGCCGGGCCCCATGCGGGACGCGGAGCCGAAGTTGTAGCTGCCGCCGTAGACGGCGAAGAAGATGCCGGCCGCCGTCATCAGCAGCCCGCCGAGCAGGTCGTGGATGTCTCTCTTGATTTTCATCCGGGAGGAAAGGAGTGCGCGCACTCTGGGGATGGAACGGGTCGGCGCGCGAAGGACGCCGGCGGGCCCCGCGCCCGGCACGGC
>CAJYQC010000031.1 GCA_913776885.1 uncultured Variovorax sp. | reverse complement strand
CCTCCGCGGTGCGGCGCGCCGCGGCCGGGTCGGTCACCCACTGGCGGTAGAAGCCGTAGGGGCAGTCGGCCACGCCCTGCTCGCCCCCGCCCGAATTCAGCACGCCGGTATAGCCCCGGTGCAGCAGCTTGAAGAGGTGGTTCTCGCTCTGGCCGTGCCGGCGGAAGTCGCGGATCAGGTGCTTGGAGAGCGCGGCGTACTGCACGCCCATTTCCTCCTCGCCGCATTCGCCCAGCGTGCGGCCGTCGAAGCCGATCAGCGCGCTGTGGCCGAAGTAGCTGTACACGCCGTCGAAGCCGGCCGCGTTCGCCACGGCCACGTAGCTGTTGTTGGCGAAGGCCATGGCCTTGCTCATGAGGATCTGCTGCTCCTTGGCCGGGTACATGTAGCCCTGGCAGCGCACGATGAGTTCCGCGCCCTGCATTGCGCAGTCGCGCCAGATCTCGGGGTAGTTGCCGTCGTCGCAGATGATGAGGCTGATCTTCAGGCCCTTGGGGCCGTCGCTGACGTAGGTGCGGTCGCCGGGGTACCAGCCCTCGACGGGCGTCCACGGCATGATCTTGCGGTACTTCTGCACGATCTCGCCCTGGTCGTTCATGAGGATGAGCGTGTTGTAGGGCACCTTGCGCGGGTGCTCCTCGTGGCGCTCGCCGGTGAGCGAGAAAACGCCCCACACCTTGGCCTTGCGGCAGGCGTCGGCGAAGATTTCCGTCTCGTCGCCGGGGATGGTGGCGGCCGTGTCCAGCATCTCCTGGCGGTCGTACATGATGCCGTGGGTGCTGTACTCGGGGAAGATGACCAGGTCCATGCCCGGCAGGCCGGCCTTCATGCCGACCAGCATGTCGGCGATCCTGCGGGCGTTGTCCAGCACCTCGGCTTTTGTGTGCAGCCGGGGCATCTTGTAGTTGACGACCGCGACGCCGACGGGGTCGTCGCTGCTCGAAATATCGCCGTGGATCATAGCGTGGCTCCTGGGATGACTGTGAATCGGTGACGAGAGGAAAAGGCCGACCGGGCGCCGCGCTCAGTGGCTGATCATCCAGGGGCGCTTGGATGGAAAGGCCTTGGCGCCGCCGGGCGCGGTGACGGTGGCGCTGCGCTTGCCGCTGCCCGCGCCGCTGCAGCAGCCGCAGCCCGCGGGGTGGCGCAGCCGGCCGTAGCTGCCGGCCTCGGTGTCGCGCGAGGAGCGCGGCGCGTGGCGGGCGCGCTCGTTGGTTTCGTGCGCGCGGCGCTGCTCCGGGCTCGTGCAGGCCAGATGCGGGGCGCTGGCGAAGACGCGCGGCGAGGCCGCGCCGCAGACCGGGCAGGCCGCGGGCTCGTTGCGCTGGGCCACGCTGCGCAGCGCGTCGAAGCCGCCGCAGTCCGCGCAGTGGTAGTCGTAGGTGGGCATGGGCGGGCTTTCCTTCTCGCGCGCTCAGGCGATGTCGTGCGACAGGGGCATGTCGATGCTGCCGTCGAGCATCTTCACGGGGCCGCTGGCGCTGGGGTTGATGTCGAAGTCGAAGATCTGCGTGGGCAGCCAGAGCGTGGCGCAGGCGTTGGGCACATCGACCACGCCGCTGATGTGGCCCTGCACCGGGGCCGTGCCCAGGATGGAATAGGCCTGCGCGCCGCTGTAGCCGAACTTCTTCAGGTATTCGATGGCGTTCAGGCAGGCCTGGCGGTAGGCCACGTTCACGTCCAGGTAGTACTGCTTGCCGGCCTCGTCCACCGAGATGCCCTCGAAGATCAGGTAGTCGTTGTACGTGGGCACGATCGGGCTGGGCTTGAAGATCGGGTTCTTGATGCCGTACTTGGCCATGCCGCCCTTGATGAGCGTGACCTTCATATGCACCCAGCCGGCCATCTCGATGGCGCCGCAGAAGGTGATCTCGCCGTCGCCCTGGCTGAAGTGCAGGTCGCCCACGCTCAGGCCCGCGCCGTCCACATAGACCGGGAAATACACCTTCGCGCCGCGGGAGAGATCCTTGATGTCGCAGTTGCCGCCGTGTTCGCGCGGCGGCACGGTGCGCGCGGCCTCGGCGGCGGCCCGGTCGCGCGCCTCGCCCTGCATGCGGCCCATGTGGGCGGTGCCGGGCGAAGGCTGGTTGGCCAGGCCCGCGGTGGGGTCGCTGTCGATCAGCTGCTGCTCGCGGGCGTTCCACTTGTCGAGCATCGCCTTGTCGGGCAGGCAGCCGATCAGGCCGGGGTGGATGAGGCCCGCGAAGTTCACGCCGGGGATGTGGCGCGAACTGGTGAACATGCCCTTGAAGTCCCAGATCGACTTCTGCGCCTCGGGGAAGTGCTCGGTCAGGAAGCCGCCGCCGTTCTTCTTGGAGAAGAAGCCGTTGAAGCCCCAGAGGCTGTCCTGCTTGGCGCCGATGTCCAGCAGGTCCACCACCAGCAGGTCGCCGGGCTCGGCACCCTTCACGCCCACCGGGCCGGAGAGGTAGTGCACGGTGGTCAGGTCGATGTCGCGCACGTCGTCGGCGCTGTCGTTGTTCTTGATGAAGCCGCCGGTCCAGTCGAAGGTCTCCAGGATGAAGTCGTCGCCCGGGTTGACCCAGCAGGCCATGGGAATGTCCGGGTGCCAGCGGTTGTGGATGTTCTCGTTCTCGGTGGGCGACTTGGTGAGGTCGACTTTGATGAGGGTGTCGGTCATGGCAGGCTCCTTGGGGGGGGATGGTGGTCAGACGGAGAGGTAGGACTTGATGCGCTGCTGGTCGGTGTCGGCGCGGGTGGTCTCGTGCACCAGCCGGCCGCCTTCGATGACGAAGAGCCGGTCGGCCACGTCCATCGCGAAGCTCAGCACCTGTTCGGACACGACGATGGTCAGCTGGCGCATCTTTCGGATCTCGTTGAGCGCCTTCGCGATGTCCTTGATGATCGAAGGCTGGATGCCCTCGGTGGGCTCGTCGAGCAGCAGCACCTTGGGGTCGGTGACCAGCGCGCGGGCGATGGCCAGCTGCTGCTGCTGGCCGCCCGAGAGGTTGCCGCCCTTGCGCCGGCGCATGTCCCAGAGCACCGGAAAGAGCGCGTAGATCTCGTCCGGGATGCGCTTGTCCTTGGCGTTCTCCAGGCCGGTCTGGATGTTCTCCTCCACCGTGAGGGTGGGAAAGATCATGCGGCCCTGGGGCACGTAGGCGATGCCCTTGGCGACGCGGCGGAAGCTCTCGTCCTTGGAGACGTCGTGGCCCGCCACCTCGATGCGGCCGCTGCGCGAGGGCAGCACGCCCATCAGGCTCTTGAACAGCGTGGTCTTGCCCATGCCGTTGCGGCCCATGATGGCGACGGTCTCGTTGGCGCGGCCCTCGAACGAGATGCCGTGCAGCGCCTCGCTCTGGCCGTAGGCGACGTGGAGGTCGGTGACTTTCAGCATGGTTGTGCTCCAGAGAGTTCAGGCCGGTGGCCATCGAATAGGGCGCTGGCACTGCGCGGCCCAGGCCAGCGGCCGCCGCGCAAGGGCCGCCCCGCCGCGCTGGCGGCGTCCCCTTTCCCGCATTGCGCAGCGATGCGAGAGAAGGGGGAAGCGGCGCAGCCGCTCAGGGGGATGTGCATATCAATGCCCCAGATAGACGGCGATGACCTTGGGGTCGGCCTGCACCTTGTCCATCGGCCCTTCGGCCAGGATCTTTCCCTGGTGCATCACCGTGACCTTGTGCGCGATGCGCTTGACGAACTCCATGTCGTGCTCGATCACGATCACCGCGCGGTTGCGGCAGATGCGCTCCAGCA
>CAJYQC010000030.1 GCA_913776885.1 uncultured Variovorax sp. | reverse complement strand
CCACCGCCGGCCTGCACCTGGCCGACGTGGCGCAGCTGCTGGGCCTGCTCGACCGGCTGGTGGATTCGGGCAAGTCGGTCATCGTGGTCGAGCACCACCAGGCCGTGATGGCGCATGCCGACTGGATCATCGACCTCGGCCCCGGCGCCGGGCACGAGGGCGGACGGATCGTCTTCGAGGGCACGCCTGCGCAGCTCGTCGCCAGGCATTCGACGCTCACCGGCAAACACCTGGCCGCCTACGTCGCAGGCAGGCGGAATCGTTGATCCGGCATGCGGCGCGTTGTCGTCCGCAAGGGCCGACCGCCGCACGATCGTCCCTGGAAGCCGATGCTATGTTCGCTGGTCCACAAATCGCTTGCCTAGCCTTGCCCACCATGAAACATGTCCGCCCCCTCCTGATGCTCATCGCAGCGGCCCTCTGCAGCCAGGCTGGAGCCCAAGCCGGCGGCGCGTTCCCGCGTGGTTCGAGCGATGGCCCGAACACGGCGGTGTCGCCTCGATCCATTGCCGAATCGAACGCCGCCGTGTTCAAGGCGTGCGCAGAGGCTCCCGCCGCGAACGGGGCGTGTCCGCTCGATGCGGTCTTCGGCCTCTTCAAGCTGTCGCCGAACGACGAAGTGCTGGAGTTCAGGGCCTCGAAAACCGTTCCCCGGGTGGTCGACCAGGGCTACGGCTGGATCCTCAAGCTCAATAGAAAGTCCGGCAAGGTCCGGGTCCTCGAGCGGGTGACCTTGCCGGAAACCCCCAAGACCTGGGGCACCGCCGGCCTGCCCCACGGCATGTCTGCGGACCGCAGGACCCTCTCGCTCGACGTGACCCTGACCGTCTACGACGGCACGATCTCGAAGTCATGGGACGTGGTGAAGGGCGACCCTGCCGGGCACTACGTCATCACCGTCTACGTCGAGGATTCCGCCCCGGTGCAGTTCGAGTTCGACGTGGTCGATCCGAGGTGACCATCGGCCGCAATGCCGATGTCCCCGCCGGACATCCGCCTTTTCCCCTGGCCCCGTTATTGCTACACTTTTTTACTAATGTGAAAGAAGGTGTCCAATGAACAGGTCACGCAGGGAATGGCTGGGCAAGGCATGCGGCGCGCTGGTACTTGGTGGCGGATTCGGCCTCGGCCTTGCGCGCCCCGCCATGGCCCAGGCCACACGGGCTGCAGCAGGCGGTGCGGCACGTGTCGTGCTGCTCGGGCAATCGGTGCCGCTGACCGGCAACGCATCCGAGATCGGCAATGCCTTCGCCGCCGGCAGCCGCCTCGCGGTGAGCGCCTTCAATGAACGCAACGCCGCCAGCGGCCTGCAGCTCAAGCTGCTGCAGCTCGACGACGGCTACGACGCGGCGCGCGCGGCCGCCAACGCGCGCACCCTTCTCACCAACGACAAGGCCGACATGCTCTTCGGCTTCGTCGGCACGGCCAGCAGCGAGGCCGGCGCCAACGTCGCCACGCAGCAGGGCAGCCTGCTGTTCGCGCCGTTCGCGGCTTCCGACACGCTGCGCGGCGCGGAGCACCAGAACGTGTTCCACGTGCGCCCCGGCATGATCGACGAGGCCCTGAAGATCGTGAAACAGTGCGCCACCGTCGGGCAGACGCGGGTGGCGCTGGTGGGCGACGACGACGCCATGGGCCGCGCTGGCCTCGCGGCCGTGGAGCAGGCCATCAGCGAACTCAAGCTCACGCCGCTGGTCGCGACCGCGCTGGTGCCCGCCAACGGCGACAAGCTCGATGCGGCTCTGAAGGAAGTGCAGAAGCAGTCGCCGCAGGCCATCGTGCTGGTGTCGCTCTCCGGAACCACGGCCAATGCCATCCGCAAGCTGCGCAAGAGCGGCTACGCGGGCAGCTTCATGGCTTTCTCCATCGTCGGCATCGACCCGCTCTACGCCACCCTGGGCAAGGACATCGGCGGCATCGTGATCTCGCAGGTGGTGCCGTCGCCGCGGCCGTCGGCCATTCCGATCGTCAAGGAGTACCTCGCGGCCGTCGACAACTCCGACCAGAACCCCTCTTACGAGGGCCTGGAGGGCTTCATCGCAGCGAAGGCGGCGGGCGAAGCGGTGAAGCGTGCCGGGCGCGGCTTCAACACGGCCGGCCTCATGCGGGTGATGTCGGGCATGACCGACTACGACGTCGGCGGCTTCCGCATCAACCTGCGCCCGGGCCTGGGCGACAGCGTGCGCAACATCGACCTGATCAGCATCTCGGCCGACGGGCGCGTGCTGAGGTAGGTGGACCCATCCTTTCAGCCTGTGCTCACGAGCGCGCGCAGCGCGTCGAGCGAGCGCAGCTCGATGCGTCCGTAGCCCAGCGAGACCACGCCCTCCGCGGCCAGCGCGTTGAGCTCCTTCGACAGCGTCTGGCGCGTCACGCCGAGCATCATCGCCAGCGCTTCCTGCGGCAGCTGGAGCTCGTGGCGCAGCTGCACCGACTGCGTGGCGTCGCCGCGCGCCAGCACCAGCAGCCGGTGCGCCACGCGCGCGCGCAGGCTGCGCAGCGTGGCGTCCTCCGCGAGGCCGTAGAGCATGCGCACGCGCGAAGCCAGCATCGCGGCGATGGCGTTGGAGAACACCACGTCGCGCATCAGCTGCAAGAAGGCCGCGGGCGGCACCACCAGCAGGTCGAGCGCCTCCAGCGCGGTGGCGTCGTGCGTGCGCGGCGAGCCGTCGATCAGCGTGATCTCGCCGAACCAGTTGCCCGGCTCCAGCACGGCGAGGATGGCCTCACGGCCGTCCTGGCGCAGCGACGAGGCCTTGATCGTTCCCGCCACCAGCCCGTAGAAGCCGCCGCCCGTGGCGTTGATGGTGTCGCCCTGGCGGAACACCATCGCGCCGCGGCGCACGTGATGCAGTTCGGCCGCGCCCACCAGTGCTTCGCGCTGCGCGCGCGGCATGCTCATGAACCAGGGGTTGCCTTCGAGCGCGATGCGGTGCGCGGCGGAAAGGCGCGGCTTCGGAGAGGCGGCCATCGGGACGGAATGACGAGGGAATGACGAGGGAATGACGAGGGAATGACGAACGAACGACGAATGAATGCCGGGGGAACGGGGGTTTACCAGAACCCCGCATTGTCAAATTCTTGACAGTTGATGGTCAAGCGCAGGCATACAGTGACCGGCAGCCCACAGCACACAAAAGAACGGAGACTCCGGCGATGAATGCACGCGCAAGTTTCAGGAGCATGCAGGAAAGCACGCGCGAAGACTGGCAGCTGATCGGTGGCGAATTCATGCAGTTCGCGGGCGGCCTGCCCGCTCGCGTGATCAAGCACCTGCAGATCCTCGAAGGCGACTACGGCGGCTTCCCGGTCGACCGCTACACCCACTCCCTGCAGACCGCCACCCGCGCGCTGCGCGACGGCCGCGACGAGGAATACGTGGTGTGCGCCCTGCTGCACGACATCGGCGACACGCTCGGCAGCTTCAACCACCCCGACATCGCCGCAGCCATCCTCAAGCCCTTCGTGAGCGAGGCCAACCACTGGATGGTGCAGAACCACGGCATCTTCCAGGGCCACTACTTCTTCCACCACATCGGCCTGGACCGCGACATGCGCGACAACTTCAAGGGCCATCCGCACTACGAGCGCACAGCCGAGTTCTGCGCTCTCTACGACAACCCCGCCTTCGACCCCAAGGCCGAGACCCTGCCCATCAGCGAGTTCGAGCCGATGCTGCGCCGCGTGATGGCGCAGCCGAAGCAGAGCATCTACAAATCGGCGCTGCAGCCTGCTGCAGAGGCCGCCTGAAGCCGGACAGCCGAACGCAGAAGGAAGACAAAAGCTACGCAGAAGTCGCAGAGAAAACCAGAAACCATTTCCTGGTTTCCTTCTGCCACTTCTGCGTAACCTTCGCGACCCCTGCGTTCGGCTGCCAGCTTTCTCCTCCCTCAAAAGGACAACCCCGACATGAACGCCTTCGCACAACCCGAAATCCAGAACCTGGTCTCCGCCGAGGAGTGGCAGCTGCGCGTCGATCTTGCCGCCTGCTATCGCCTCGTGGCGCTGCACGGATGGAGCGACCTGGTCTTCACGCACATCAGCGCGCGCATCCCCGGCCCCGAGCACCACTTCCTGATCAACCCCTACGGCCTGATGTTCGACGAGATCACCGCGTCGAGCCTGGTGAAGGTCGACCAGCAGTGCAACAAGGTCATCGACTCGCCCTACCCGGTGAATCCTGCGGGCTTCGTGATCCACAGCGCGGTGCATGCGGCGCGCGAAGACATCCAGTGCGTGCTGCACACCCACACCCGCGCCGGCATCGCCGTGAGCGCGCAGAAGAACGGCGTGCTGCCCATCAGCCAGCAGTCGACCTTCGTGCTGGCCTCGCTGGCCTACCACGACTACGAGGGCGTGGCCTTCCGCGACGACGAGAAGCCGCGCCTGCAGGCCGACATGGGCCATGCCAACTTCCTTATGCTGCGCAACCACGGCCTGCTGACCTGCGGCAAGACCATCGCGGACGCCTTCCTCTCGATGTACACCTTCGAGGCCACCTGCCAGATCCAGATCGCGGCGCAGTCGGGCGGAAGTGAACTCACGCACGTGGACCCGCGCATCGTGGAAGGCGTGGGCCAGGCCATGAAGGTTCAGACGGGCGGCCTGGGCGGTCAGTTCGTCTGGCCGTCGCTCATCCGCAAGCTCGATCGCATCGACGACAGCTACAAGCAGTAAGCTGCGCCGATCGCGGTTTTCCACGGCTGCCAGTGCCTGCGCGACAGGTGTTGGCGGCTTTTTTTTGCTCGGCCGCTTCCTTCGCCGGGCGTGCGCGCGCTTCTGCGGTTCGGGCTCGGCCGATTGCCTGGCCGCAGCGAGCGTCACATCCAGCAACACCGAGACGAAGGCGCACCGCGGAGGGCCGGCCACCGATGTCTGCAAAATAGGAGGCCATGCAAGCCAGACTCCCGCGCCTTCCGGCGCTCTCCCTCGCCCCCGCCTGCGTCCTCATCTCCCTCGCGCTCCTCCCACCCTGCGCATCGGCCGCTTCCGACGCAGCGGCGAACGCCTCCGCGCAGCAGCAGAAGCCGCAACAAGTCGACGCCGAAGCCCGCATCGAAGCCCTGATCGCCCGCATGACGGTCCAGGAGAAAGCCGGCCAGCTCAGCCTGTACGGCCCCGCCGACATCGACACGCCCAACAACCCGCAGGCCGGCTGGCGCAATGCGCAGCAGGAAACGGCGGACGTGCGTGCGGGCCGCCTCACCGGCCTGTTCAACAACGCGGGCCTGGAAGGCAAGCGCAGGCTGCAGCAGATCGCGACCAGGGAATCGCGCCTTGGCATTCCGCTGATCTTCGGCGCCGACGTGATCCACGGATTTCGCACGATGTTCCCGATGCCGCTGGCCGAGGTCTCCAGTTGGGAGCCCGCGCTCGCCGAGCGCACCGCCCGCGCGGCGGCGGTGGAGGCCACGGCCGACGGCTTCCGCTGGACCTTGGCGCCGATGGTCGACATCGCGCGGGACGCACGCTGGGGCCGCGGCCTCGAAGGCGTGGGCGAGGACGTCTTCCTCGCGAAGCAGTTCGCGGCCGCGCGGGTTCGCGGCTTCCAGGGCGCCGACCTCTCTCGGCCCGACTCGATGCTGGCCACGCCCAAGCACTTCGCGGCCTATGGCGCCGCCGAGGGCGGTCTGGACTACAACGTGAGCGACATCTCCGAGCGCACGCTGCGCGAGGTGTACCTGCCGCCGTTCCGCGCGGCGCTGGACGCGGGCGCGCTGTCGGTGATGAGCGCCTTCAACGAGATCGGCGGCGTGCCCTCCACCGCCAACCCGGCGCTGCTCACCGGCGTGCTGCGCGACGAATGGAAGTTCGGCGGCTTCGTGGTCTCCGACTACACGGCCGACGAGGAACTGGTGGAGCACGGCTACGCCGCCAATCCGCGCGAGGCCGCCAAGCAGGCCTTCATGGCGGGCACCGACGTGAGCATGCAGAGCGGCCTGTACATGCGCTACCTGCCCGATCTCGTGGCCTCCGGCGAGGTGCCAATGGCGCGCCTGGACGAGGCGGTGCGCCGCGTGCTGCGCGTGAAGCAGAGGCTGGGCCTCTTCGACGACCCGATGCGAGGGCTCGACGGGCTGCCCGCCGCGCAGCGCGTGGAGAACCCGGAATTCATCGCGCTGGCCCGCGAGAGCGCGCGCCGCTCCATCGTGATGCTGAAGAACGAGCGCATGCTGCTGCCGCTGCCCAAGGCCGGCACGAAGATCGCTCTGATCGGCCCATTCGCCGAAGGCACCATCGACCTGATGGGCGCCTGGAGCCTGTTCCCGGGACAGTCGGCGCCGGTGGGCATCGACCAGGGCCTGCGCAGCGCGCTGGGCCCCAATTCGTCGGTGAACGTGGTGCGCGGCTCGGGCATCGAGTCGGCGCTGCCCGGCGGCATCGACGCGGCGGTGGCCGCCGCGCGCGATGCCGACGTGGTGCTGCTGGCCATCGGCGAGAGCCAGAAGATGTCCGGCGAATCGCGCTCGCGCAGCGACATCGGCCTGCCGCAGGCGCAGCAGGATCTGGCCGAAGCGGTGGCCGCCACCGGCAAGCCGGTGGTCGTACTGCTGAGCAACGGCCGCGCGATGGCGCTGAAGGGCGCGGTGCGCAATGCGCGCGCCATCCTGGTGACGTGGTTCCTCGGCGTGCAGACCGGCAACGCGATCGCCGACGTGGTCTTCGGCGACTTCAATCCCTCGGGCCGGCTGCCGGTGAGCTTTCCGCAGACGGCCGGGCAGGTGCCCTACTACTACGGGCACAAGCGCACCGGCCGCCCCTCGCCCGAGGGCGCGCCCGACACGGCCTTCAAGACGCGGTACGTCGACGCGACCAACGAGGCGCTCTACCCCTTCGGCCACGGCATCGGCTTTTCGCCGGTGCGCTACGACAGCGTGGAGCTGAGCAGCGAACGCATGTCGCAGGCAGGTACGCTGCGCGTGCGCGCCACCGTCACCAACACCGGCTCGCGCGACGCGGAGGAAGTGGTGCAGCTCTACATCGCCGAGCGCGCCGCCAGCGTTACGCGGCCGGTGCGCGAGCTCAAGGGCTTCCGCAAGCTGGCGATCGCGCCGGGCGCTTCGGAGACGGTCGAGTTCACTCTCACGGCCAATGACCTGTCGTTCATCGGCCGCGACATGAAGCCGACCGTGGAGCCGGGCGAGTTCGACCTGTGGGTGGCGCCTTCGGCCGCGAGCGGCATCCGCAGGCGCTTCGTGCTCACGCGGGACTGAGGCGCGGCCCCGCCGCGTCCTACTCGCCCATCGCGTGCTCGACCGGCGAGCCCGACGGGTTCGCCGACGCCACGGGCGGCGCCACCTGCGACTCCATCACCTCCGTCGGATGGATGCTGTTGTTCGCGCGAATCGCCTCGGCCTGCACCTGAGCACGATCGGCCCCCGAGACACTCGGCGCCGGCTGCGATTCGGCGACCTCGGTCGCATGGATGCCGTTGTTCGCGCGCATGGCGGCGTCGGCGACTGCGTCGCGCGACTGCGTCGAGTGCGATATCTGCGGATAGTCGGGGTCGGCACGCCCGCTGGCATGCGCGAGCGATGTCAGCACCAGCGCGGGCGCGG
>CAJYQC010000029.1 GCA_913776885.1 uncultured Variovorax sp. | reverse complement strand
CTGCGCGGATCTGCCAGTCGCACGACTTGCCCTGGCGCAGCAGCGTGCCTTCTGCATAGCAGGGGGCCAGCTCGTAGTTGTCGTGCAGCGTCTTGTAGTCGACCTCGCGGGCTTTCGAGAAGAATTCGCGCGCTTGCGCGTGGTTGCGCGGCACGTCGGAGCTGCGGCAGGTGGCCGGCGAATCGGAGTGGAAGTCGGCAACGTAGATGTTGCTCAACGCGGAATCGCGCGTCGACGCGCATGAGGCGAGGAGCATCCCGCCCACCGCGAGGCACAAGGCCCGGAGTCTCACTTCCATATCGCCGAACTCGCTTCGCCTGGGTTCTTGTACGACACCGTCGGATGCCGGTAGACATCCTCCGCCTTGAGGTTGAACTGCGAATACAGCGCTTCGATGAGCCACTGCAGCGAAGTGTTCTGCGCCGCGGTCACTGCCTCGTAGTTCATGTCGTCGATGTGCATGCCGACCAGCTCGATGCCGATCGAATCGCTGTTCACCGGATAGCGGTCGGGGTAGGGCTTCGCGCGCTCGTGCGCGTCGATGGCGTTGATCTGGTTGACCCACGACATCGCCAGCATCTTTGCCATGGCGCCCGTGTCGCAGCTGCTCTTGTTGATGGTCAGGCACTTCGATTTGATCAGCTTGCCGACGTGGTAGCAGCGTGCGAGCACGCTCGCCGTCTGGTAGATCTGGCCGTTCTTGTCGATGAGGAAGTGAGCGCCGTTGCCGCCCACCTGGTAGCCGTTGAGGCTGAATTCCGCGGTGGCCGAATCGGTCTGGTGGACCACGATGGCCGCCACGTTGGAGAGGGCGCCATGTTCGATTCCCGGAGATCGTCGAAGGATCACCTTGGGATCGATCAGCATTCCGTTTGCATCGATGTTGGACATCTTTCTCCCTGAAGAAAATGACGCGACGACTGCGCGATGACGCTTGTCTGCGGAGGTGCGGGGGCGAGGGCGAGGGCAGTACAACACATCCCTCGCCGATGCCCAAGACACAGGAAGTAGTAACGCGGTCCTCGCGCGACGCAGGTGCGCCGAGCGTCATGAAGGTGTCATCTCAGGCGATGCAATCCACTGTCGGTCCATGCCGACGGCAAGTGGAGCAGCGGGCTGTCGATCTTCCTGCCTGCGTGATCTAGAACAGGAATGAAAGGAGCATTGTCATGGCCACTCATCCCGACATCCCGACGCCTATCACGCCCGACCTTCCCGTCGAGCCCGACCAAGGTCCCGAGAAACTTCCCGACGAACCCACCGATCCCGAGCCGCCGCCCTCGGTGCGCTGAGCCGGCGGCTCCACGCCTCTGCCGCGAGCCGCGCTAAGCTCGCGCGATGGACGAAATAGATTGCGCCGTCATCGGCGGGGGTGTGGTGGGGCTGGCTGTCGCGCGCGCATTGGCGCTTTCAGGCCGGGAGGTGCTGGTGCTCGAATCGGAAGGTGCCATCGGCACGGGAACGAGTTCGCGCAACAGCGAAGTGATTCATGCCGGCATCTACTATCCGCAGGGCTCGCTCAAGGCAAGGCTCTGCGTGGAAGGCAAGCAGATGCTGTATGCCTACGCGGCCGAACGCGGCGTGCCGCATCAGCGCTGCGGAAAGCTGATCGTCGCAACCTCGCCTGAGCAGGCGGGCCAGCTCGAAGCCATCCAGAAGAAGGCCGCCGACAATGGCATAGACGATCTCGTTCTTCTCACCGCGCAACAGGCTATCGCGATGGAGCCGCAACTGCATTGCGTCGCGGCGCTGCATTCGCCGAGCACCGGCATCGTCGACAGCCACGCGCTCATGCTGAGCCTGCTGGGCGACCTGGAGAACGCCGGCGGCATGCTGGCGCTGAAGTCGCCGATGGCCCGAGGGGAGTGTGTCGATGGCGTGATCGTGCTGACGGCGGAGGACGGCACCGTGCTGCGCTGTCGCAGCGTGGTCAACGCGGCGGGGCTGGGTGCTCCTGCACTGGCTCGGCGCTTCGAAGGCCTGCCGTCGTCGTCGGTGCCGAAGGAGTATTTCGCCAAGGGCAACTATTTCACCCTGTCGGGGCGGGCGCCTTTCAGCCGGCTCATCTATCCGGTGCCTGAACCGGGCGGGCTGGGAGTCCATCTCACGATCGACTTGGGCGGCCAGGCCAAGTTCGGGCCCGACGTCCAATGGGTGTCCTCGCCCGATGAACTGGTGGTGCATCCCTCGCGCGGCGAGGGCTTCTATGCCGAAGTCCGCAAGTACTGGCCCGCGCTGCCCGACGGCGCGCTGATCCCCGGCTATGCAGGCATGCGGCCGAAGATATCCGGTCCCGGCGAGCCGGCGGCCGACTTCATGATCGAAGGGCCCGCTTCGCACGGCGTGCCGGGGCTGGTGAACCTGTTCGGCATCGAGTCGCCGGGGCTCACGAGCAGTCTGGCGATCGGGAGCCATGTCGCCGATCTGCTGCATGACGCGTGATCGAGGGGGCTTCGGATGTCAGACGAGATCCATCGTGCGACAAAGTCTGCACATCCGTAGCGCCCGAGGGCCTTTCGAGCCTGTAACATGGACGGCACGCCATCTGCTGGCGCGAAGCGGCCGGCGCTGTGCCGGTGTCATCACGGAGGAAAGTTTCCAATGAGTGCATCCCAAAATCTTGAAGCAGCAGCCGAGGACATCGCAAGCGACGTGCGCGGCGTGCTGGCAAGCAAGGAGCTGGATTCGGTTCCCCACATCAAGGCGCTTCGCCAGCGTATCGACACCAAGCTGGCCATCGCCCGCGAACTCGCGGCCGAGAAGAGCAAGCTCGCCGCCAAGAAGGCCCGCGAAGCGGCCAGCTCCGCCAACGCCTACGCTCACGACGAACCATGGCAGATCGCCGGTGCTGCACTGGCCGTCGGCGTACTGGTGGGCCTGCTGCTTGGCCGCCGCTGACCTGGCAGCGCACGGCAGCAGCAGCACTTCCGTTCACCCGGGCTCTACCGGAGGCGGCCGATGAGGTTGCTGTCCTTGTTCGGGCTGAATCGCCGCATCCGCAGGCTGCGCATTGCCGCAGCCGAGGGCGCCCTGGCGGCCGAGGATCGGGTGCAACTGCTGCGCATGGCCTGGGAGGACGAGAAGCAGCGGCTCAAGCTGATGCTTCTTCTCGGCCTGGCTGTGCTGGGACTGACCACGGTCACGGTGGCGTTGCTGTCCGTGGCGGTGGTGGTGAACTTCTGGGAGACGCCCCATCGTGTCACCGCCGCCTGGTCGGTGGCCGGTGTGTGGATCGTGCTCTGGCTCGCCGCCATTGCCGGGCTGCTGCTGACGCTGCGCAAGGCTTCCAACAGTTTCGTGCCTGCCCGCCAGGAGTTCGAACGCGACTGGGCCTGGGCTCGCGAGCGTTTCGGCCTCAGCGG
>CAJYQC010000028.1 GCA_913776885.1 uncultured Variovorax sp. | reverse complement strand
CGATGACGGTGTCGATGCTCACCACGCCGTGGCTGCTGTCGCGCTACGGCTACCGCCGCACCTACGTGGGCACGATGCTCCTGCTGCTGATCGGCGGCATCGTGGGCGGCGTGGCCACCGACCTCTCGCTGGCGCGGTTGGCGCGCGTGGCGACGGGCTGGACGCACGCGGACTGGCGCTGGGCACGGTCGGCACGCTGTGCCTGCTCAACGGCCTCGTGGCGCTGCGCGGCGATTCGCCGCTGCAGGCGGCGCTGCTGCTGGCGGGCGCGCTGGCATCGTTCGGCGTCTTCGTGTGGTGGCAGCGGCGGCTGGCGGCCTCGGGCGGCACGCCGCTGATGAACCTTGCGCTCTTCCGCTACCGGCAGTTCGCGATGGGCAGCGTGGTGGCCTTCATCTACGGCACGGCGCTGTTCGGCTCGACCTACCTGCTGCCGGTGTACATGCAGGTGGGGCTGCACCTGTCGGCCTCCCACGTGGGCACCATCCTGCTGCCGGCGGGCATCGTGCTGGCGCTCACCATCGCTGGCGTCGGCCGGCTGGCCGACAGGCATCCGACCTGGGTGCTTGTCACCATCGGTCTCGTGCTGCTCGCGGCCTCGTTCGCGCTGATGATGGTGCTGCGGCTGGACAGCGCGCTGTGGCTGCTGGTGGCCTTCGCGATCATCGGGCGCATCGGGCTGGGTTTCATCCTGCCCTCGCTCAACCTGGGTTCGATGCGGCCGCTGGCCAAGCCGCTGATCCCGCAGGGCGCGAGCGCGATCAACTTCGTGCGCATGCTCGGCGGCGCGGCCGGCGTGAGCCTGTGCGCCATCGTGCTGGAGTGGCGCCTCGCGGCGCACGGCGATTCGCTGGCCAACCCCATGACCAGCCCGGCGCGGCTCGCGGCCTTCGACGAGGTGTTCGCGATGCTGGCCGGCCTCTGCGCGCTGGCGGTGTGCGCGGCCTGGCAGCTGCGCCAGGGTCCGCCCGACGCGTCACGCAAGACGGGGTAAACCCCGGAGGCGGAAAGCAGGCCTTTCGCATTCAATTGTTATAAGTTGTATCGCAATCAGGCCTCATGCACCGCAGACACTTCATCGCCGCCTCAGCCGCGGCCGTGGCCGGCTTCGGCCAGCTCTCATCCGCCCCGGCCCTGGCCGCAGAGAACGGCGTCACCGACAGCGAGGTCGTCCTCGGCCACACCGGCATCCTGAGCGGTCCGCTGGGCGTGCCGATCAAGGTGGTGATGGCCGGCGCGGGGCTGGCCTTCGACGCCGTCAATGCACAGGGCGGACTTTCGGGCCGCAAGATCCGGCTGGTGTCGCTCGATGACGAGCTCAAGCCGGAAAAGGCCGTCGCCAACTACGAGCAGTTGCTGGGCGAGCACCGCGCCTTTGCCTTCTTCGGCTGCGTGGGCTCGGGCACCACCGCGGCCGCAGCCAAGCTGCTGAGCCAGAGCGGCGCGCCGCTGGTGGGCGCTTACGCGGTGTCCGACTCGGCACGCGAGAAGGTCGGCGGCTCCGGCTATTTCGTGCGCGCCACCTTCGCGCGCGAGGCCCAGGCACTGGTACAGCATCTGACGACCATCGGCGTCACGCGCATCGCGGTGGCCTATCTCGACAATCCGGGCGGTGCCGAAGTCGCCCAGCTTGTTGGCGAGGCGCTGACGGCGCTGAAGCTCAAGCCCGAGGCGGCGGTCGCCGTGAAGGGCGACGGCAGCGCCAACGAAGCGGCCGGCAAGGCCCTGGCCGACAGCAAGGCGCAGGCCGTGATCATGTACCTGGGCGGCGCCATCGGCGGCGAGGTGATGAAGGCCGCGTGGGCAGCGGGCGGGCGCCAGATGTTCTACGGCATGTCGATCGTGCCCGGCGACGTCACGGCCAGGCTGGTGGGCGACAAGACCAGCGGCCTGGCCATCTCGCAGATCGTGCCCTACCCCTGGAGCGAGGTCGACGCCAGCGCAAAGGAGTACCGCCAGCTCGCCGAGCGCGCCAAGGTGGACATCGGCTACCTCAGCTACGAGGGCTACGTGAACGCGATGGTGATGATCGAGGCGCTGCGCCGCACCGGCCGCGACCTGACTCGCGCAAAGCTGCACGCCACGCTCAAGGCCATGAAGCTGCGCGTGAGCAACATGGAGATCGACTTCACCGGCGCCAGCAACACCGGCTCGCGCTTCATCGAGATGGTGCGGGTGACGAAGGAAGGCAGGTTTCTTCGGTAACGCTGCACGGTCCGGGCACTCGGGTTCAGGGTGCGGCGCGCCAGCGGCTGCGCGAATCGCGGTCTAATCGCAGCCATGTGCCAATTGCTAGGGATGAACTGCAACACGCCGACCGACGTGACCTTCAGCTTCACGGGGTTCGCGCAGCGCGGCGGCCGCACCGACCACCATGCCGACGGCTGGGGCATCGCGTTCTTCGAGGACCGCGGGCTGCGGCACTTCGTCGACCACCAGCCGGCCTGCGAGTCGCCGGTGGCGGAGCTGATCCGGCGCTACCCCATACAGAGCCGCAACGTCATCGCGCACATCCGCAAGGCAACCCAGGGCGAGGTCAACCTGCAGAACTGCCACCCCTTCGTGCGCGAGCTGTGGGGGCGCTACTGGGTGTTCGCCCACAACGGCGACCTGAAGGAATTCCGCCCGCGCCTGCACGGCAACTTCCACCCCGTGGGCAACACCGACAGCGAACACGCCTTCTGCTGGATCATGCAGGAGCTGGCCAAGTCGCACGCGGGCGTGCCGAGCATCGAGGAGCTGACGCTCACGCTGCGCGAACTGGCACCGCAGCTGGCGAGCCACGGCACTTTCAACTTCATGCTGTCCAACGGGCAGGCCCTGTGGGCGCATGCGTCCACCAACCTCTGGTACGTGGAGCGCCGCCATCCCTTCGTGACGGCGCAGCTGTCCGACGAAGACCTGGAGATCGACTTCGCGCAGCACACCACGCCCAACGATCGGGTCGCCGTGGTGGTGACGGCGCCGCTCACCACCAACGAGACCTGGACCCGGTTCGCGCCCGGCGAGCTGCAGGTATTCGTCGACGGGCAGCGCGTCGGCCGCTGACGGCGGAGTCAGTCTTTAGACTGACACTTTTTCGCAACATTGCAAGAAAGTATCGTCAGACAGGCTTTTCAGGTAAACAATAACGGTTCTCATTTGCACATTTGGACCGTTCATGCCCGCTTCCCTCTTCCATCTCCGGCCGACCGTGGTCGCAACGCTGCTCGCTCTGAACGCCGCGGCAGGCCTGGCCCAGCAGACCACCGCGACGCCACCGGCGCCTGCAGTGGTGTCCAGCGGGGGAACGCTGTCCACGGTGACCGTCGAGGCCAGCGCCGACGCATCGGCAGAAGGCCTGACCAAGCCCTACGCCGGCGGACAGGTATCGCGCGGCGGGCGGGTCGGCATCCTGGGCAACCAGGACATGATGAGCACGCCTTTCTC
>CAJYQC010000027.1 GCA_913776885.1 uncultured Variovorax sp. | reverse complement strand
AGCCCTTCGCACAGGGCCTGCAGTACGAGTTCCTCGGCGAGGTCGACCACACCGTCTGCACTGAGCGCGGACAGCAGCTCTTCCTGCGCAGCGTGGGCGATTGGGTCGCCGAGCGCTGCCTGGCCGGCGGCACCGAGCGGCGCAGCCAGGCCAGCAGTCCAGCGCCCGCAGCGCCGGTGCCGGCATTGACCACCTGGGCCGCGCTCTGACGCGAGGCCGCCTTTCTTTCGCGCTCACACCTTGCACCACCGTCACAACCAGCCGTCAAGGAGACCACCATGCAACGCAACGATCCAGCGACACAGCCGCGCCGAACCCCACCGTTTGCGGCACTGGTCCGCACGCAGGCGCCGGCCCGGCTGCGATGGGCAGGCCTGGCCCTGCTGGTGTCCATCGGCCTGGTGACGCTCGCGGGCTGCGCGCCGGGCTTCGGCAAGGTGGCGCCGCTGGGCTTCACCAGCACCACCGGCGACAGCACCGCGTCGGCCGACAGCGGAAAGATCATCCCGATCACGCCCGACCTGATCCGCTCGCAGATCGCCCAGCGGCCGACGGCGGTGCCCGAGAACATCAAGCGGCTCTTCACCGCGGCGCCGGTCTACACCATCGGGCCGGGCGACGTGGTCGGCATCATCGTGTACGACCACCCCGAGCTGCTGCCGAACGCCGGCGCGGTGATCGCGCAGCAGTCGGACCCGACCGGCGTGACCGTGGCGCCCGGATTCATCGTCGACGCCAAGGGCGAGATCTTCTTTCCGTACATCGGCCGCACCAAGGTGCAGGGGCTGACCGAGAGCGGCGCCTCGGAGCTGATCGCGCAGCGCATCAAGTCCTTCATCAAGGACCCGCAGGTGACCGTGCGCATCCAGTCCTTCCGCAGCCAGCGCGCCTACGTGCAGGGCGAGGTGCGCACGCCGGGGCTGCAGATCTTCACCGACGTGCCGATGACGCTGTCGGAGGCGATCAGCCGCGCCGGCAGCTTCACCCAGGCGGGCGACCGCGCGCACATCACGCTCACGCGCGGCGGCGTCTCCACGGCCATCAATCTTCCGATGCTGCAGGCGCTGGGCGCCGACGCCAACGGCATCCCGCTGCGCAACGGCGACATCGTCAACGTCGGCACGCGCGAGGACAGCCGCGTCTACGTGATGGGCGAAGTGCGCGCGCCCTCAGCGCTGCAGATGCGCAACAACGGGCGCCTCACGCTGAACGAGGCGCTCGGCGATGCGGGCGGCCCCGACCTGGCCACCTCCGACCCGGGCCAGATCTACGTGGTGCGCAACGCGCCCGACAACCTCGACGTGCAGCAGGTCTTCAACCTGAACGCGAAGAACCCGGTGGCGCTCGCGCTGGCCGACCGATTCGAGCTGCAGCCGCGCGACGTGGTGTACGTCGACCGCGTGCCGCTGGTGAGCTGGGCCCGCGTGTTCAGCCTGATCCTGCCGGCCGCCCAGGTCGTCAACCTCGCCCGCGACACCGCCCGCCGCTAGGCGAGCCCAGTCCGGACAGCAAAGCCGCAGCCCAGAAAAGGTGAGCCCATGAACGCGCACTGGCAGCAGTCCCTTCCCGCGCCCGCGGGCGTCGCACCGACGGTGCTCGAGACCACCGCGTGGCCCCGGGAGTCCCGGTTCCACGAGTACCTCGACATCCTCATCGACAACCGCTGGCTGATCGCCGCCGTCGCGTCGCTGGCGCTGCTCGTGGGCGTGGGCTATGCGCTCTTCGGCACACGGGTGTACGAGGCCAACATCCTGATCCAGGTGGAAGACCCGGAACGCTCGGGCGGCAACTTCCCCGGCGACGCCAACGGCGGCGGCATCGCCGCGAAGACGCCGACCGCGGGCGAGACGGAGATCCTGCGCTCGCGCATGGTGCTGGGCCAGGCGATGGAGAACACTCGGCTCTACATCGACGCGAAGCCGCGCTACATCCCGGTGGTGGGCGAGTTCCTGGCGCGGCATTCGAGCCAGCTTTCCAGGCCCGGCATCTTCGGGCTGGGCGACTACGTATCGGGCACCGAGCACATCGCCGTGGCACAGATGGACGTGCCGCCCGCGTTCGAGGGCAAGAAGTTCACCCTGGTCGCCGGCAGCGAGGGCAGCTACACGCTGAGCAGCCCCGAGCTCGACTCGCCGCTGCAAGGCACCGTCGGCGTGCCGCTGGACGCCACCGTGCCCGGCGGCAGCCTGCACGTGCTCGTGGGCGCCATCGACGCCCGCCCCGGCGGCGCCTTCGAACTGGTGCGCCACTCGAAGCAGCTGACGCTGCTGGGCCTGCAGCGCGACCTTCGCGTGGTCGAGAAGGGCAAGCAGTCGGGCGTGATGGACGTCAGCCTGCAGTCCGAAGACCGCAATCAGCTCGCCGCCGTGCTCAACGAGATCGCCGGGCTGTACGTGCGGCAGAACATCGACCAGAAGACGGTGCAGGCCGAACGCGCCCTGACCTTCCTGGGCACCGAGCTGCCCAAGCTCAAGCAGCAGCTGGAGCAGTCCGAGGACGCCTACAACCGCTACCGCAACCAGAACGGCACCATCAACCTGGACGACGAGGCCCGCAATGCACTGTCGCAGAACGCCGACCTGCAGACCAAGCTGCTCGACGCCAAGCAGAAGCGGCTGGAGCTGGTGGGCCGCTTCACCGCCGAGCACCCGATGGTGCGCACGCTGGACGCTCAGATCGCCTCGCTCAGGAAGGAGCTGGACGGAGTCGACGGACGCATCCGCCGCATGCCGATGCTGCAGCAGAACACGCTGCGCATGCAGCGCGACATCAAGGTCAACACCGAGCTCTACGCCACGCTGCTCAACAGCTCGCTGCAGATGCGGCTGGCCAAGGAAGGCAAGGTGGCCAACGTGCGCGTGCTCGACCAGGCGCTGGTGGCCGAGAAACCGGTGCGACCCAAGCCGCTCATCGTGGTGGCCCTGGCGCTGGCCGGAGGCCTGTTCGCCGGCGGCGCGGCGGCGCTGGCGCGCAAGAACCTCAAGCGATCAATCGAGAGCCCGGACCACATCGAGGCGATCACCGGGCTGAACGTGTACAGCAGCATCCCGCTGAGCACGCAGCAGCGCGTGCTCGACCGCGCGGTGCGCAAGGGCAAGCCGGGCGTGAAGGTGCTGGCGGCGCTGCACGTGGAAGACCCAGCGCTCGAAGGCCTGCGCCGGCTGCGAACCGCGCTCAAGTTCGTGATGGTGGGTGCGCCCAACAACCGCATCCTGATCTCCAGCGCCACGGCAGGCGCGGGCAAGACCTTCGTGTCGTCCAACTTCGCGACCCTGCTGGCGGTGTCGGGCAAGCGGGTGCTGCTGATCGACGGCGACCTGCGCCGCGGCACGCTGAGCGAAGACTTCGGCCTGCAGCGCCGTGACGGCCTGGCCGACGTGATCACCGGCGAGGTCGCGCTGGAGCAGGCCATCCACCACCAGGTGCTGCCCTACCTGGACGTGATGTCCGCCGGCACCCCCCACCCCGACCCGGCCGGGCTCATGACCAGCGACACCTTCGCGCATGCGCTGGCGCTGCTGTCGGCGCGCTACGACGTGGTGGTGATCGATGCGCCCCCCACCCTGCTGGCCTCCGAGACCGCCGCGATGGCGCCGAGCATGGGAACCGTGCTGCTGGTGGCGCGCGCAGACAACAGCGAGATGGGTGAGCTGCTCGAAAGCAGCAAGCGGCTCGCCCACGTGGGCGCGGCCTTCCACGGCGTGGTGTTCAACGCGGTCGACACCTCGCAGCGCCGCCATCGCACCTACGGCTATGGCTACTACGGCTACACGCCGAGCGCCGCTACCGGTGCGAACAGACGCGATCCCCCGTACCAGCTGGACACGGCCGACACCGTGATGCCAAGGCGAATCGAACCGGAGCCTGCCGAATCATGAGCACGCTGAGATCTCCCCAATCCTCGGACCGCAGCCGCGGCGCCCCGGGCGTCGGCACCGCCGCCAACACCGCGCCTTACATGCCGCTGGGCGGCACGCCCTGGCAGCGCCGCGTCAAGCGCGCGGCCGACATCCTGATGGCGGGCTCGTTCTTCCTGTTCTTCGGATGGGCCTACGCGCTCATCTGGCTCGGCGTGCTCTACACCTCGGGCGGACCGGCGATCTACATGCAGCCGCGCTACGGCAAGGGCGGACGCGTATTCAAGTTCTACAAGTTCCGCTCGATGGTGGCCGACTCCGAAGCGGTGCTCGCGCGCCACCTGCGCGAGAACGAGGCCGCGCGCCGCGAATGGTCCGTCTACCAGAAGCTGCAGAACGACCCGCGCATCACCCGCTTCGGCGCCTTCCTGCGCAAGTACAGCATCGACGAGTTCCCCCAGTTCTGGAACGTGCTCAAGGGCGACATGAGCATGGTCGGCCCGCGCCCGTGCATGTTCACCCAGAAGGACCTGTACGGCGACTACTGGCCCCACTACTGCGCCGTGCGCCCCGGCATCACCGGCCTGTGGCAGATCAGCGGCCGCAACGAGATCAGCTACCGCCGCCGCGCCGCGATGGACGCGGAATACGTCGCCCACCTGTCGCTGTGGCGGGACTTCGTGATCCTGCTGAAGACCTTCGGGGTGGTGACGGGGGCGCGGGGGTCGCGCTAGAGCCGGCTTCAAACCTAGCGAAAGAACATATGCGCATCTTTGTTGCAGGACACCGGGGCATGGTCGGCCAGGCGCTGGCGGACCGGCTGCGTGGGCTGGGCCACGAAGTGGTCTGCCGGCGGCGTACGGAGCTCGACCTCCTGGACCAGAGGGCCGTCGGCCGCTTCTTCGCGGACGAGCGGATCGACCAGGTCTACCTGGCGGCCGCCAGGGTCGGGGGCATCCACGCCAACGCCAGCTATCCGGCACAGTTCATCTACGAGAACCTGATGATCGCGGCGAACGTGACGCACCAGGCATTCGTCGCGGGCATCAGGCGAATCCTCTTCCTGGGTTCGAGCTGCATCTATCCGCGCCTGGCTGACCAGCCCATCCATGAGGAATACCTGCTCGACGGCAAGCTGGAGCCGACCAACGAGCCCTACGCCATCGCCAAGATCGCCGGGCTCAAGTTGTGCGAGAGCTACAACCGTCAATACGGGCAGAGCCACGGCATCGACTACCGCAGCGTGATGCCGACCAACCTCTACGGACCCGGCGACAACTACCACCCGGAGAACAGCCACGTCGTGCCGGCGCTGCTGCGGCGCTTCCACCAGGCCAAGCTCGACGATGCGCCGAGCGTGTCGATCTGGGGCAGCGGGCAGGCGCGGCGCGAGTTCCTGTACGTCGACGACATGGCCGAAGGATGCGTCGCCGTGATGGACCTGCCCCGAGCGGCCTACGAGGCGCAGACGGACCCGATGCGCAGCCACATCAATCTCGGCACGGGCGAAGACGTGTCGATCGCGGAACTGGCGGAGCTCGTCCGCGACGTCGTCGGCTACCGGGGCGACATCCGCTACGACGCCACCAAGCCCGAGGGCACACCGCGCAAGCTGCTCGACGTATCCCGCGCCTCGGCCGTCGGCTGGAAGGCCCGCATACCGCTTGCCGAGGGACTACACCGCACCTATTCCGCCTATCTGGCATCCACCCGCCTCATCGAGGAGATCGAACATGTCTAAGCGCGCACTGATCACCGGCATCACCGGCCAGGACGGCTCCTATCTGGCCGAACTGCTGATCGAAAAGGGCTACGAGGTCCACGGCATCAAGCGGCGCACCTCCCAGTTCAACACCGGACGGATCGACCATCTCTATTCGGACGTCCACTCGAAGGCGCAGCGCCATCTGCACCTTCACCACGGCGACCTGGCCGACGGCAGCAACCTCACGCGGATCATTCAGGAGGTACAGCCCGACGAGGTCTACAACCTGGGTGCGCAAAGCCACGTCGCGGTGAGCTTCGAGAGCCCCGAATACACGGCCGATATCAACGGCCTGGGCGCACTGCGCCTGCTGGAGGCCATCCGGCTGCTGGGCCTGCAATCGAAGACACGCTTCTACCAGGCCAGCACGAGCGAGCTCTACGGACTGGTGCAGGAACCCCGGCAGAGCGAGGCGACCCCCTTCTATCCACGCAGCCCCTACGGCGCGGCGAAGCTTTTCGCTTATTGGATCACCAAGAACTACCGCGAGGCCTACGGCTTCTATGCCTGCAACGGCATCCTGTTCAACCACGAGAGCCCGCGACGCGGCGAGACCTTCGTGACCCGCAAGGTCACGCGCGGCCTCGCCAATGTCGCGCAGGGGCTGGAGCAGTGCCTCTTCCTGGGCAACATGAACGCGTTGCGCGACTGGGGCCATGCCAAGGACTACGTCAGGATGCAGTGGCTGATGCTCCAGCAGCCCACGGCCGTCGACTACGTGATCGCCACGGGCGTGCAGTACAGCATCCGCGACTTCGTGACCCGGGCCGCAAGACAGCTCGGCATCTCGCTGGTCTTCGAGGGCGAAGGCATCGACGAGGTGGGCATCGCCGTGGAGGTCACCGGGGA
>CAJYQC010000026.1 GCA_913776885.1 uncultured Variovorax sp. | reverse complement strand
CCCCCCCTTGCAGGGGGCGACACCTGCGGCCCGGCAAAGCCGGTTCCGCGGTGTCCCACGACAAGAGAATTCCGTCATCAGAGTCCTCCCGTCGGCCGCAGCACCATGTGCCCGCTCTCCAGGTCCAGCTCGGAGCGCAGGATGAATTCGATGGGATACGGCACCGACCACAGCGTGCCGCGGATCTCCAGTGCCAGCAGGTTGTGGTGCTCGAGCTCGGTGGCGTCCGTCACGCAGCGCACGTCGATGCTGTCTTTCATGATGCGCGGCTCGAAGTCGATGATGGCCGCACGGATGGCCGCTTCGACGTCCGCGAAATCGACCTCCGACATGCGTCCGCCGGCCCAGCCGCGAACGCCGAAGTTCAACACCGAGCGGCGCGCGCGCGGCATGTCGTTGATGTCGTGGTCGGTACCGAAATTGGTGGTGTTGAGCAGCCACTGCAGGTCGCGCAATACCGAGTCGCGCAACAGCCTGCCGCTCATGAGGAAGGAGCCTGCGCGCTCCTGCCGGGTCTGCGGTGCCTTGTCGGTGAGGCGATCGAGCAGCACCGGCTGCAGGCGGTCGCGTGCGACGCTTTCCTGCTGGTCGCCATCGGCGTCCATCATTGCACTCATCAGGCGGCGCCCTCCCGCGAGAACTCGATGAGCCGCAGGTCGAGCAGCGAATGATCGCCCGCCTCGCTGATCAGCGTGCGCTGGCCCAGGCCTGCGTACTGTTCTTCACCCGCCAGCGGCACCCAGTCGGTGCGACGGCCCAGCGCGGCTTCGTCGTCGAGGCTCTCGAGCGAGCCCGGATAGCGTACGGGCACCAGTCCGTTGAGCGCGCGGCCGTCGTGCAGCTCGAATTCGGTCGGCGCCCACAGCAGGTCAACCAGATGCTGCGGCCGCGAGAACTTGGCGCGGCGCACCTCGGTCAACGGCAGCCACGCATAGCCCGATGGCGTGAGCAACTCGAAGACGGGTCCGATGCGCACGTCGCCGTCGCAGAGCCAGTCGAATTCGCCGCCGTGCACCGGCTCGCCATCGAGCGCCTGCACGGCGCGGGCATCGGTGCGGTCCACGCTGGTGAGCCTGCCGTGCAGCGCGGGTGCGGCCTGCCGCGCGCTTTCGCGCAGGGCCGCGGCTTCTTCGGCGCGATCTGCAGGCAGCGCGGCCGCGGCGATCAGCTGTTCGACCCATTCGGCATTGCCGCCGACGATGGCCGGCGCGCGCCCGCCCGACCAGAAGTCGCTGCGATGGCGTTCGCCCGAAAGCGCCATCGAGCAGGTGACGCTGGCCGGCGTGAAAGTGGGATCCAGCTTGGTGGCGAGCTTGAGCTGGTCTTCCGCCCGCTGCCACTCTCCGCGCAGTGCCAGGAAGTGGCACAAGGCAAGGCGCAGGCCGGCGTTCTGGGGATTGGAGCGGATCTGTCGCTGTACCCATTCGGTGTGCTCGGCCACTGAGCGATCGCCCAGTACTGCAAACCCATCACCCATGAAGCTTCCTCGCTGACTGACTGGCACGCGGCGCGATCGTCGGGATGGCCGCTGTGCGAAGGACGGCCGGGGCGGCCGTCGGGAAAAACGTCGCGGCCGGCCCGAGAGGCCGGCCGCGCATCGGGAAAAGGAAATCAGGCTTCCTTGTTTTCCTTGATGTTCCAGGCCAGGACCGTCTCGGCGCCCTTGCCGCCCTTGTCGGTCTGTTCCCAGTACTGCTGCTTCACCTTGGCGGCCTGGAAGGCGTACTGCACGAACACCGCGTCGGAGCCCTGCTCGGCCGTGTACTGCACCGAGGTCACCAGCACTTCTTCGAGCGTGACGCGCGTGTACTCGATCTGCGAACCGCCGGCCTTGCACACCGACACTTCCACCTTGCTCAGGTGCTTGCCGCTCGCGCAGTTCTTCATGACGGACGGTGCCGCCTTGTCGATGCGCGCCAGAACCTGCAGGTCGTTGAAGCTGGCCTTGCCAACGCCGCCGCCACCACCGCTGACCATGTTGCCAGGCTGCGTTGCTCCCCACGCAAACGACTTGATGTCCGTCCACTCCTTGTGGTTCGAGTCCTTCGATTCGCCGTTCGCGCCTTCAACGCGCATGAACATGTCTACTGCCATGATTTAAACCCCCAGAGTTATTGCGCCCGATTCCGGAGCGCCGTTGAATTAGCTGCTGTCCTTCTTGTTGGATGGCAGCTTCGAAACCAGCCGCAACGACACCGTCAGCCCTTCGAGCTGATAGTGCGGCCGGAGAAAAAACTTGGCGGCGTAGTAGCCGGGGTTGTCCTCGATGGCTTCCACCTGGACTTCCGCCGCCGCCAGCGGCTTCATTGCCTTCGTGTCCTGCGACGAGGTGCCGGGGCTGCCGTCGACGTAGTTCATGATCCAGTCGTTGAGCCAGCGCTCCATGTCCTCGCGCTCGCGGAACGAACCGATCTTGTCCCGCACGATGCACTTCAGGTAGTGCGCGAAGCGGCAGCATGCGAAGAGGTACGGCAGGCGCGCCGCGAGGTTCGCGTTGGCCGTTGCGTCCGCGTCGTAGTACTCGGCCGGCAGCTGCAGCGACTGCGCACCGATGAAGGCCGCGAAGTCGGAGTTCTTGCGGTGCACCAGCGGCATGAAGCCGTTCTTGGCGAGCTCGGCCTCGCGGCGGTCGCTGATGGCGATCTCGGTCGGGCACTTCATGTCCACGCCGCCGTCGTCGGTCGGGAAGGTGTGCGTGGGCAGGTTCTCGACCGCGCCGCCCGATTCCACGCCGCGGATCGACGTGCACCAGCCGTACTGCTTGAAAGAGCGGTTGATGTTCACGCCCATCGCATAGGCCGAGTTGGCCCAGGTGTAGCGGTTGTGCGCCGCCGAATCGGTCTCTTCCTCGAATTCGAATTCGTCGACCGGGTTGGTGCGCGCGCCGTAGGGCAGGCGTGCCAGGAAGCGCGGCATGGCCAGGCCGATGTAGCGCGCGTCTTCCGAATCGCGCAGCGAGCGCCAAGCGGTGTGTTCTGTGTTCTGGAAGATCTTGGTCAGGTCGCGCGGGTTCGACAGTTCCTGCCACGAATCCATCTGCATCACCGTGGGCGATGCGCCGGCGATGAAGGGGCAGTGCGCAGCCGCGGCGATCTTGGCCATCTCGCCGAGCATCTCGACGTCGGGCGGGCTGTGGTCGAAGTGGAAGTCGCCGATCAGCGCGCCGAAGGGCTCGCCGCCGAACTGGCCGTACTCGGCTTCGTAGATTTTCTTGAACAGCGGGCTCTGGTCCCAGCCGATGCCCTTGTGGCGCTTGAGCGAGCGCGCGACCTCGCGCTTCGATGCGCACATCACGCGGATCTTGAGCTGCTCGTCGGTCTCGGTGTTGTTCACCAGGTAGTGCAGACCGCGCCATGCGCCTTCGAGCTGCTGGAATTCCTCGTGATGCAGGATCTGGTTGATCTGCTCTGAGAGCTTGCGATCGATCTCGGTGATGATGGCCTGGACGGTGCGATAGGCATCGTTGGAGACGGTGACGGTGCTCTCCAGCGCCTGCACGGCCAGCGTCTTGACGGCGTTCTCCACCGCCTCGCGGGCCTGGTCGGTCTTGGGCTTGAACTCGCGCTGCAGCAGGTTCGAGAACTCGTTCGGCTCCAGCGTCTCGACGGAGGCCGGTGCGCGCGCGGTGGTCTGTTTCGGTGCGGTGCTCATGATGATGGCGGTCCTTGCTGCTGCTCGCGCTTACTCGGAAGACGTACCGGGATTGCCGGCCTTTTCATTCGCGGCTTCCACCGCCTTGGCAACGGCCGGGTTGGGCGCCGAAGCCAGCGACTTCAGGAGTGCGGGGTTCTGCAGTGCCTGCGCGATCAGCTGTTCGGCACCATTCTTGCCGTCCATGTACGAAAGCAGGTTCGACAGCTCGGTGCGCGCCTCGAGCAGCTGCTGCAGCGCACCGACCTGACGGGCGATGCGCGCGGGCGAGAAGTCGTCCATGCTCTCGAACGTGATGTCCACGTTCATCTGCCCGTCGCCGGTGAGCGTGTTGGGCACCTGGAAGGCGACGCGCGGCTTGATGGCCTTCATGCGGTCGTCGAAGTTGTCGATGTCCACGGGCATGAACTCGCGCTCGGCGAGATCGGGCATGGGGTCGATCTGCTTGCCCGCGAGGTCGGCGATGACGCCCATCACGAAGGGCAGCTGGATCTTGCGCTCGCTGCCGTAGATCTCGACGTCGTACTCGATCTGCACACGCGGCGCGCGATTGCGCGCAATGAACTTCTGACCACTGTTTCTGACACGGTTGTCTGCCATAAGCTTCCTCTTGAATCTGTAATGCGTGTGGGTACGACCCGGGCTGCCGGCCGGCGCGCGGCGCACGCCGCGGCCATGGCCCCGTTACTCCGCGCTGCCCCCGTTCAACGGACGTCCTGCAAGGCTCTCAATCTTTTGCAATCCCTCTGGCACGAGCTCTTCGATGATCTGGAAGAAGTTGAGCTCCATCAGCCGCTGCGCCCTGCGTATGAGCATGGGTGCCGGATGGCTGGGCTCCGTGCGTTCCATGAACTGGCAAGCTTTTTCGAGCAGTACCTGCACATCTTCACGGCTCGATATTTCAATATCCTTGATAAGCACCTGACGTAGGCCGCCGCCGCCATTTGCTGAAGTACCGGCCACCGCGCCGTTCGGCACAGCCGGGGCCGCTGCACCGTGCGGTGCATCGGCCGCCTGGTCCGCCTCATGGGCCGCTGCGGCTTCGGCCTGAGGCTGCTCGGGCAGCAGCTGGGCCACGGTGCGCAGCGATCGCTCGAGACGCGAGAAGTCGGGCGCCCAGCTTTGGCCGAGTGCGCGCTCACAGGTTTCGCGGATGCGCTGCAGCAGTTCCAGCGCCGACCGCAGCGCCACCACCGGCGCAGCCGACTTCTCCTGCGCGCGCCGCACTGCATCCTTCAGGCGGCCGATGCCGCCCGGGTAGTCGATCTGATGGTCGTTCTTGCTCGAGTCGAGCAAGGCTTCGACCTGGCGCAGGGTCATCGATGCGCCGCTTTCATCGAGCAGGCGCGCGTCGCGCACGCTGCGTCCGAGCCCTTCGGCTTCGGCCAGTGCCGCGAGCGCATTCATGCGCGGCAGAGGATCTTCGAAACCGTCTTCGACGACGCGCGGATGCACGTCGTCCCAGAATTTCTGAAGCACGACGTCGACGAGCTGCAGGCCTTCCACATAACCGGGCAGGCCGCGGTTCTCGGTCCAGGCCAGCGTCAGCGGCACCAGCACACGCAGGTCGCGCGTGCGCGTGCAAAGCTGCTTCGCGATTCGCTCCACGCGGGCCCAGTCGGGCGGCTCGGCCGGGATGATCGTCGAGCCGAACTGCTGCTCGCGCTTGCCCGCCGTCGCCTGGTGCAACGCCATGAAATCGGCGTCGTACTCCAGGTCTTCACCGCAAGGCAGCGGGCCTTCTACGGGCTCCTGCAATAGATCGATCTCGGTCTTCGACAACCTCTGCTCCCCTGTTCAAACGTTTCCTAACAACAGCAATCTTGAGGGGAACAAGTGATGCGGTCAACAGCAACAGATTGCAACACGGTGCGGATGAATTACTAAGAAGTACAACCTCTTTTGAAATTCAAACAGAACGACTACACGTCGTTCACAGCAGATCGCGAGCCGCCAGATTGCGCATCAACGCACTGATACCAAAAGTCCACATCGGCGCCTGGTCCGATTGCACGACGCGATTCACCAGCGCACCGAGTTCCGGTGCGGCAATGCGCACGCGGTCTCCCACGACATGCGTGAATCCTTGTCCAGGCCCGTGACGATCTTGTGTCGGCGCGAACATCGTTCCGAGAAACAGCATGAATCCGTCGGGGTAACCGTGATTTTTTCCTACTGTCTGCGCGACGAGGTCGAGCGGATCGCGGCTGATCTTCGACAGCGAGCTCGAACCTTCGAGCATGAAACCCTCCGGCCCCGTCACTTCGAGTTCCACGGTGATGCGCCGCACGTCGGCGATGCCGAAGTGCTCGTCGAAGAGGCGGATGAACGGGCCGATGGCGCATGAGGCGTTGTTGTCCTTCGCCTTGCCCAGCAGCAGCGCGCTGCGGCCTTCGAAGTCACGAAGGTTGACATCGTTGCCCAAGGCTGCGCCCCAGGTCTCGCCGCGGCTGTTGACGGCGAGCACGACCTCCGGCTCGGGGTTGTTCCACACCGAGCCCGGGTGGATGCCGATGTCCGCGCCGGTGCCGACGGATGACAGCACCGGGGCCTTGGTGAAGATCTCCGCGTCGGGCCCGATGCCGACCTCGAGGTACTGCGACCACGCGCCCTGCGCGATCAACACTTCCTTGACCTTCATGGCCTCGGGCGAGCCGGGCACGATGTCCGCGAGGTTGTCGCCGAGCACGCCGCCGATGGCCGCGCGCGTGGCCTCGGCCTTCGACGCATCGCCTCGCGCCTGCTCCTCGATCACCCGCTCGAGCAGGCTTGCAACGAATGTGACCCCGCTGGCCTTGATGGCCTGTAGGTCGCAGGGCGCGAGAAGCCATGGCCTGCTCGCATCGCGCGCGGTCTCGTCGCTGTTGGCAAGGGCTTCGTCGAGCGATGCGATGCGGGGTGCGGCTTGCAATGCACGGCGGACGGCCTGTGCGGGCGCCTCCTTGCCTTCGAGCAGGTCGCTCATGGTGGGCGCAAGCTTCGACAGGTCGTGCAGGCCACCTTCGTGAACGGCCACCAGCACGGGGCCGACGCCGGGCTGCCAGAGGCGGCCGACGAGAGTGGCGCGTTCGGCGTCGCGCGGCAGGCAGGATGCGGTGGAAAGATCGAGCGGCATGGCGGGTTGTCTCCGTGATGAATGGTGCTGCTACGTCGAATCGTAGCGGCGCCCGGACAAACAGCCCACCCTGCCGGTCCCGGCTTTCCGGATTACCGACTCAATGCTTCGATGCGCGCAGGCGCGCCACCTCTGCAGGCAGATCCTTCCACGCGGGCTCCTGCGGCGCGAAGCGTGCGCGCATGTAGCCGGCGAGCTCGGCGATCTGGCGATCGTCGAGCACCTCGCGGAAGCCGGGCATGAAGCCGATGTCGCGGCTCGCGGGTTCGCGCACGCCGTCGAGGATGGTACGCAGCAGGTTGTCGGGCCGCGCGCTGGTGAGGTTGCTGTTGAGCGCGAGCGGCGTGTTCACGCCGAGCAGCGTGGGGCCGTTCCCGTCGTGGTGGCAGGAGGCGCAGGCGCTGTCGAACATGCGCTGTGCGGGGCCCAGCAGTTGCCCTTGCGTGCGCGCCGCGTCGTTCACCACCTGCTGCGCCAGAGCGGCAGGCTCGGCAGCCGGTGCCGGATTGAACGAGCCGAGGTAGGTCGCCATCGCGCGGATGTCCTCGTCAGGCACCTGCGCGAGCTCGCGCACCACCTCGGCCATCGGACCGCCCGCGATGCCGTGGTGCTGCGTATGGCCGTGGCGCAGGTAGCGATAGAGCTCGTCGGCATCCCATGGCACTGCCGACTTCGACGCCAGCTGCGTGAGCGCCGGCGCCTCCCAGCCATCGACCATCGCGCCTGACAGGAAGGCGCTGCCGCCCTGCTCCGCACCGAGCGCATTGCGCGGCGTATGGCAGGCGCCGCAATGTCCCAGGCCGTTGACGAGGTATGCGCCGCGGTTCCACTCCGCGCTCTGCGCGGCCACGGGCTGTATCGGCGACGGATCGTGGAAGAGTGCGTTCCAGCCGGCCATCAGCGGCCGGATGCTGAACGGGAACTTGAGCTCCGACTTCGGCGTTTCCGCGCGCACGGCGGGCAGTGACATGAAATACGCGTACAGCGCCTGCAGGTCGTCGTCGCTGCTCTTGGCGAAGGCGGTGTACGGGAACGCGGGATACAGGTGATGGCCGTCGCGCGAGATGCCCTCGCGCATCGCACGCTGGAAGGCGCTGAACGACCAGCGGCCGAGGCCCGTTTCCGCGTCGGGCGTGAGGTTGGTGGTGTAGAGCGTGCCGAAGGGCGTGTCCATCGCGCGACCACCCGCGTTGGCCGTGCCGCCGGGCGCGGTGTGGCACACCGCGCAGTCGCCCACCGCGGCGAGCACGCGGCCGCGCTCGATGGTGGCCTGGCTGTAGACCGGCGCGGTGAGCGACACGGGCGCGATGGCCGAGCGCCACCCGAGCAGCCCCGCGATGACGCCGATGCCGCCGACGACCAGCGCCGCGCCCGTCGCCCACACACCCTTGCGCCGAGGCCATGGTGTATCGCTCCTTCCCCCCCTGGTGGAAGGTCGGGATGGGGGCACGGCAGCGTCGCCATCCGGGCGCCGCATGGCCCCCCCCCCCCCCACCCCCCCGGGGGGGGGGGGGG
>CAJYQC010000025.1 GCA_913776885.1 uncultured Variovorax sp. | reverse complement strand
CCGGCATTGCGCGCGTTCTCGCGCTGGGCCTGCGCGCTCACGGCGCGCTGCGCGGCGAGCGCGGCCTGCGCCTGGCGCACGGCGAGGTCGTAGCGCGCGCGGTCCCCTTCGAAGAGCAGCGTGCCGGCGGCCACCGGCTGGTTGTCGTGGATGGGCACCGCCGTGACCAGGCCCGAGACGTCGGGCGCGATCTGCACGACGTTGGCGCGCACGCGGCCGTCGCGCGTCCACGGCGCGAGCTCGTAGTGGTCCCACAGGCGCAGGCCGGCCCAGACGGCGGCGGCCACCACGGCCAGGGTGATGAGGACGCGGCCCAGGCGCTGGGCCCACGGATTGGTGTCGGTTGGTGTTCGGGCGGCTTTCATTGGAATCTCGTTGTTGTCATTGGAGGTTGGCGCTGGCGCGGCTGAGCGCGTAGAGCAGCAGCAGATAGAGCGCCATGTCGAAGAGGGCCGGATGCCACACCCAGCGATAGGCGCCGGTGGCCGCGAGCAGGCGGCGCACGCCCCACAGCACGAGCAGCGCCGCGAGCGCGAGCACCATGATCCAGGGCAGGTACAGGCCGTAGAAGCTGGCTTCGCCGATCATGCGGAAGCTCCTTGCGAAGTGAGGGACGCGCCTGCGAGCGAGGGCGGCGCGTCGGGGAAGAGATTGCGGCGCAGGCCCACCAGTGCGGTGACGGCCGAGCGCGAGGCGGAAGAAGAAGAAGAAGGCGACGACGCGGTGCCACGCGCATCGAGCACGGCGCCGAGCGCTTCGTCGATCTGCGGCAGCAGCCCCGGCGGACGCGGATTCATGCGGCCTTCCGCACGCTGGCGGAAGAAGCCCGAGATGCCGCCCAGCAGCGCGGCCGAAGTGGCCAGCGGCAGCTGGCCGCGCACGCGCTGCAGCACGGCGATGTCGGCGCCCATGCGCAGGTCGCGCAGCGCGTCGTTGGCGGCCACGCCCTCGACGGTGCCGCCGGCCTGCGCGATGCGCGGCGCGAGCAGGCCGATGCGGTCGAGCATGCGCACGGCATAGGCGTCGCTCTGCGCGTACTGCGGCTGCGAGGAAGCAGCCATGTCGCCCAGCTCGCGCCAGGTGGCGCGCTGGATGCGCCGCGCGCTCCAGTCGGCGCCCACCGAGCGCACCAGCCGCGTCACGCGCGCCGCGACGACCACGCCGACGATCTGGCCGATCATGCTGTTGAGGAAGCTCACCAGGTCGGAACTCGCGGTGTCGTGCATCGCCAGCGTGCCGCACACGCCGAAGATCAGCGCCATTGCGGGCATGAAGTGCGTGGGGCGCGGCAGGTAGAAGCCGAGCAGCAAAAAGAGCGGCGCGCAGATGACCACCAGCATGCCGAAGTCCTGCACCGTGGGCATGAGCACCAGCACGTAGACGGCCGAGATCGGGATGGACCACAGCGTCCACTTCAGGAAGCCGTGGATCGCCGGCACGGGGTCGTCCATGGTCGCGAAGAAACAGCAGAAGACGGCGGCCATCATGGTCGCGGCCGAGCCCATGGGCCAGCCGGTGAGGATCCAGAACGCGCCGCACAGGCAGATGGCGATGACGGCGGCCAGTGCCGACAGCAGCGCCATGCCGTAGTCGCGGTGCAGCACGCGGCTGCCGAGCGCAGCCGTGCGGCGCAGCGGCGCGGCGCCCTTCAGGCCCTCGTCGATGTCCTGGCGCAGCTGGGCGCAGGCGGTCCAGCCGTCGACGAGCTCTTCGAGGCGGCCCGCGAGGCCGATGCGAAGGGCGCGGCCCCAGCGGGTCTGCGGATCGGCGTCGGGCGGCGTGGCGCCCAGGGCATCGATGGCGCGGCGCAGTTCCTGCAGGCGCGCGGCGCGGGCGCTCGCGTCGCCGGTGGCGTCGGCCTCCTCGCGCAGCCACTGCGCGGCCTTCGCGAGCACGGCGGCCACGTCGGGCGCGATGGCGCCTTCGGCCTGCTCCAACGCCAGCAGGCGGTCTTCGACGGCCGAGAGCGCGGGCGTGAGCGCGGCGACGCGGTCCTGCATCGCACGGATGGCGCCGGCGGTCCAGCGCAGGTGCGTGGTGTCGAAGGGAACGTGGGTGGAGAGAAGCCGCAGCTGCGTGATGTCGCCGGCGAGGCGGCGGCGGTCGTCGTCGAGGCGCCTGGGGTCGCTGCCGCTGCGGCTGGCGGGCTGGAAGAGATCGCCCAGCCACTTGCGCGCGTCCTGCAGCGTGCGGTCGAGCAGGCCCAGCACGGTCGGCGCGAGCCCTGCGGGCAGCACGAGGCTGTGGACGAGCGTGGCGCAGAAGATGCCCAGGCCGATCTCTTCGACGCGCGCCACGGCGGTGTCAAACAGGGCGAGCGGCGTCTGCACCGACGGGAAGCCGATCAGCGCCGCCGTGTAGCCCGCGAGCATGAAGATGTAGGAGCGCGGCGTACGGTCGAAGAGCGAGATGCACAGGCACAGCCCCACCCACAGCGCGAGCACCAGCGTGAGCAGCTCGGGCGCGTTGGACAGCGCCGGCACCAGCAGCACGGTGGCGGTGCTGCCGATGAGCGTGCCGAGGAAACGGTAGACCGCCTTGGAGCGCACCGCGCCGGCCAGCGGGTGGGCGACGACGTAGGTGGTCATGAGCGCCCAGAACGGGCGCGGCAGGCCGGCGCGGCTGGCGAGATACATCGCGAGCATGGCGGCGGCAAAGCTCTTGCTGGAAAAGAGGATCTCCGCGCGGCTGAAGCGCGGCAGGCTGAATGCGGCCATCGGGCTACCCGCGCCCTTCCTGCGATGGCGGCGGCGGCAGGCTCTGCACGGCGCGAACGCCCATGCGCTCCTCGAGCACGGCGAACACGCGCAGGCAGGCCGCGACGTCCTCGTCGGACACGCCCTCGAACAGCGACACCCGCATCAGCGCCAGCGCAGCCTCGATGGGCTCGCAGACGGCCTTGCCGGCCTCGGTGAGGTGCAGGGTCTTGGCGCGGCGGTCGGCCGGGTCTTCACGGCGCTCGACGAGGCCGGCTTCCACCAGCTGGTCGACCGAGCGCACCAGCGACGGCCCCTCGATACCCAGCGCCTCGGCCAGCACGCCATGGCGCACGTCGCCGTTCATGCGGCCGAGCATCACGATTGGGTAGGCCAGCGTCTGCGACACGCCCACATGCGCCACCGCCTTGTCCGCCGCAGCGCGGTAGCCGCGCTGCAGCACCGCCAGCGAGGTGCCGAGCCGCATCAGCGACTGCTCACGCGTGGGTTGGGGGGTGGATGGGGAGTTCAAGATAGCCGCCTATTAATTAGCATGCTATCGATTATACGGGTAACTACCAATCCCTGCACGCGGCAAGGCTCACGCCCGCCTTCGGTCAGGGCCGAAGGGCGCGGAAGAATCAGAAGGGGAGAAAAGAAGAAAAGTGTGAAGCCCGCCGATAAGCCGGATTCTGTGCACCGCGGGCCCCTTGCGGAATCCGCGGCGTGACCGCCATTACTCTGGGCCGCCTGTCACCAGACGGCTCGATGCCACCTACCCGCCAGCTCAGCGGAACCACCTCGATACTGGCCTACTTGGTGTTGCTGCGCGCAGAGATTGCCCGTTTCACCCGAACTGAATCGGCTCGTCTCTGTTGCTCTGATCCTCACCTCACGGTGGAGAGTCGTTAACTCCTGCGCTGTCCTGTGCAGTCCGGACGTTCCTCCAGTGCGGCCTTTCGGCACTTGCACCAGCGGCGGTCTGGCGTGCTTCACGGGGTGGATTATCGCCCGGCGCGCAGGAGGGCATCGCCGGCCGCGCATCGCGGGCAGGTCTCACAATGCATTCCGTCCGTCCGACAAACGCATCGACCCAAGGAGATTGCATCCATGAAGGCCCAGAACATCCTCCAGACCATCGGCAACACGCCGCACATCCGCATCAACCGCCTGTTCGGCAATACGAAGCAGCAGGTGTGGATCAAGTCCGAGCGCGCCAACCCCGGCGGCTCGATCAAGGACCGCATCGCGCTCGCGATGGTCGAAGACGCCGAGAGGAGCGGCGCGCTCAAGCCCGGCGGCACCATCGTCGAGCCCACTTCGGGCAACACCGGCATCGGCCTGGCGATGGTGGCGGCCGTCAAGGGCTACAAGCTGATCCTGGTGATGCCCGACAGCATGTCGGTGGAGCGCCGCCGCCTGATGCTGGCCTACGGCGCCACCTTCGACCTCACGCCGCGCGCCAACGGCATGAAGGGCTCCATCGCCCGCGCCGAGGAAATCGTGGCCGGCACGCCCGGCGCGTGGATGCCGCAGCAGTTCAACAACCCCGCCAACATCGACGTGCACGTGCGCACCACGGCCGAGGAGATCGCCGCCGACTTCCCCGAGGGCATCGACGTGCTGATCACCGGGGTGGGCACGGGCGGGCACATCAGCGGCGTGGCGAAGGTGCTCAAGAAGAAGTGGCCGAAGCTGCAGGTGTTCGCGGTGGAGCCGGTGGCATCGCCGGTCATCTCGGGCGGCCAGCCTTCTCCGCACCCGATCCAGGGCATCGGTGCGGGCTTCATCCCGAAGAACCTCGACACCTCGCTGCTCGACGGCGTGCTGCAGGTCGATGCGGAGCCGGCCCGCGAAATGGCCCGCCGCTGCGCGCGCGAAGAGGGCATCCTGGTGGGCATCTCGTCGGGCGCAACGCTTGCGGCCATCGCGCAGAAGCTGCCGTCGCTGGCACCCGACGCGGTGGTGCTGGGCTTCAACTACGACACGGGCGAGCGCTACCTGTCGGTAGAGGGCTTCCTGCCGGCCTGAAAGTTCTCGTCGCGAAACACCACGGAACCGGCTTTGCCGGGCCGTCGGTGTTGCCCCCGGTAGGGGGTTGGCGTAGCGACACGCAGTGTCGCGCAGCCTGGGGGCGAGTAAAATTTTCACCTGCTTGATAGTCACAAGCCCCACGCCATGCTGAGAATCTCCGAACTCAAACTCCCGCTCGACCACGCGCCAGAGGCGCTGGCCGCACTGATCGCGAAGACGCTCGGCGTCTCCCTCGAAGCGATCGTTTCCCACAACGTCTACAAGCGCAGCTTCGATGCCCGCAAGGTCGAGCTGCTCACGGTCTACATCTGCGACGTGCAGCTCGCGGACGCGAAGCTCGAAGCCGCCCTGCTCGCCAAGCACGCGGGCCATCCCCACATCCAGAGCGCGCCCGACATGCGCTACACGCCCCCGGTCAGCGCGCCCGAGGGCCTGCCGCTGCGGCCCGTGGTGATCGGCTTCGGCCCCTGCGGCATATTCGCGGCGCTGATGCTCGCGAAGATGGGCTTTCGGCCCATCGTGCTCGAACGCGGCAAGACCGTGCGCCAGCGCACCCGCGACACCTGGGGCCTGTGGCGCAGGAGCGAGCTCAACCCCGAGTCGAACGTGCAGTTCGGCGAAGGCGGCGCCGGCACTTTTTCCGACGGCAAGCTCTACAGCCAGATCAAGGACCCGCGCTTCCTCGGCCGCAAGGTGATGGAAGAGTTCGTGAAGGCCGGCGCACCGCCCGAGATCCTCTACGTCGCGCATCCGCACATCGGCACCTTCAAGCTGGTGAAGGTGGTGGAGAACATCCGCGAGCAGATTGTCGCGCTGGGCGGCGAGATCCGCTTCGAGCAGCGCGTGACCGACGTGCAAATCGAGAACGGCCATCTTCGCGGCCTCACCGTGCTCGACCAGTCCACCGGCCAGAGCAGCGAGCTGCGCGCCGACCACGTGGTGATGGCGCTGGGCCACAGCTCGCGCGACACCTTCGCGATGCTGCATGCGCGCGGCGTGCACATCGAGGCCAAGCCCTTTTCCATCGGCTTCCGCGTGGAGCATCCGCAGGGCCTCATCGACCGCGCACGCTGGGGCCGGCATGCGGGCCATCCACTGCTGGGTGCGGCCGACTACAAGCTGGTGCACCACGCGAGCAACGGCCGCTCGGTCTACAGCTTCTGCATGTGCCCGGGCGGCACCGTGGTCGCAGCCACCAGCGAGCCGGGCCGCGTGGTCACCAACGGCATGAGCCAGTATTCGCGCAACGAGCGCAACGCCAACGCGGGCATCGTGGTGGGCATCGACCCGCGCGATTTCCCAGGATGGGAATCCAATTCCCCCGGCGACGCGCTCGCCGGCATCGCGCTGCAGCGCGAGCTGGAGAGCAACGCCTTCGTGCTCGGCGGCGGCGACTACCGCGCACCCGGCCAGCTGGTGGGCGACTTCATCGCCGGCAAGCCTTCCACCGCGCTCGGCAGCGTGATCCCCTCGTACAAGCCGGGCGTGACGCCCACCGACCTGCACAAGGCCCTGCCCGCCTACGCCATCGAGGCGATGCGAGAGGCGTTCCCCGCCTTCGGCCGCAAGATCAAGGGCTTCGACACCCACGACGCGGTGCTCACCGGCGTCGAGACGCGCACTTCGTCGCCCATCAAGATCACGCGCGGCGACGACTTCCAGAGCCTCAACGTACGCGGCCTGTACCCTGCGGGCGAAGGCGCGAGCTATGCCGGCGGCATCCTGTCGGCCGGCGTGGACGGCATCAAGGTGGCCGAGGCCGTGGCACGCAGCGTGCTGGCCGAGACGGAGCGCGAACGCACCGCGAGCGTCTGATGCAGCAGCAGTCCGCCATCCGCTTCGAGCGTCCCACCCCGGGCCACCTGGTCGCCGCTACGCTGGCGATGGCGGCCGTGGTGCTCGCCTCCAACGTTCTCGTGCAGTTCGCCATCAACGACTGGCTGACCTGGGGCGCCTTCACCTATCCGGTGGCCTACCTCGTGAGCGACCTGGTCAACCGGCGCTTCGGCCCCGGCATGGCGCGGCGCGTGGCGTGGGTGGGCTTCGCGGTGGCGGTGGGCGTGTCGCTGCTGCTGGCGCCGGTGCGCATCGCGGCAGCTTCCGGGCTGGCTTTCATCGCCTCGCAATTGCTCGACATCGGCGTCTTCGACCGCCTGCGCCGCGGCCTCTGGTGGCGCGCGCCGCTGGTGGCCACGGTGATCGCCGCGGTGCTCGACAGCATCGTGTTCTGGGGCATCGCCTTCGCGGGCACCGAGGGCCCGTGGCTCACCTGGGCGCTCGGCGACCTCGCGGTGAAGCTGGCCGTCGGCGTGCTGATGCTGCTGCCCTTCAGGCTGCTGATCGGCCGGCAGGCCGCGCGCGCCTCGGCCGCCATGGGCTGACGGACGGCCGACCACGCAAACGACAATGCATCGAGCGCCCCATCCACTGCACCGCGCCGAACGCGCGAGCGCATTCCTCTGAACCTCTTCCTGCTTTCTTCGCGCCTTCGCGCCGGATTTCCAGAATGACCGAAGCAACTACCGCCAACCCGAACAACAAGTCGCGCCGCCCCCGTGGCGAGCGCCTGGACATGGCGCAGCAGCTGCAGGCCCTGCGGGCCGGCACGGACGGCTCGACAACGGCTTCCGAAGCCGCGGCCGGCACGCCCTCCGCTCCCGCGCAGGCGAAGCGGCCGCAGCAACAGCATCAGCAGCGCAAGCCGAAGAGGCCGCAGCAGGCGCAGTCCCCGCAGCAGCAGCCGCAGCAGAAACAACCCCAGCAGCCGGCGCGCCCGCAACGCAAGGTGCATCCGGCGCTCGAGCGCCTGTTCGAGCTGTACCCGAACTTGTTCGGCGCGCGCTTCCTGCCGCTGAAGCTGGGCGTGTACGAGGAACTGCTGGCCCGCCACCCCGACGACTTCGAGGCCGAAGACCTGAAGGTGGCGATGGGCCTGCACGCGCGCTCCACGCGCTACCTCGAGAGCGTGGCCGCCGGCCATCCCCGTCATGACCTCGACGGCAACGTCGCCGAGCCGGTGGCCCCCGAGCACGTGCACCACGCCATCCTCGAGCTGCACCGCCGCCGCTCGCAGCGCACCGGCGAAGACCTGCGCCCGCAACTCGTCGCACGCCTGGCCCGCGCCGTCGAAGCCTCGGGCCTCGACCGCGAGGCCTACGCCGTGCTGGTGCGCTCGCGCGACGCGAACAACAACGCCGTGCTCGACGAAGCCCTGGCCCTGCTCGCGGAACAGGCCGCCAAGCGCGAAGCCCTGCTGCGCGCCTTTGAGGCCAGTGGGCGCAGCGAAAAGGAATTTGCGGACATGTACGGCATGACGCAGGGCGAGGTAACGCGCACGCTGCAACGTGCGCGGGCCGACCGGACGGCGGCTGCCGCTGCGCCGCAAACACCGGAAGTGCCGGAAGCACCGCAGGCCGCGGCCGCAACCGAAGCAGCGGAACCCACGGCGGCGCCCGAAACCCCGGCGGCCGACTGAGCCGGTCCAAGCGCTGGATCGGCCATGGGCCACATCGGAGGCCTTCCCACTGCAGTCAGTAGCCAGCCCGAGAGTGGCATTCGGCTGTTTTGCGTCATGGCATCTGGATCATCTGGGACGGCCGTGAAAGACAACGGGTGCTGGTGTTGAACAGGCGCAGTCAGTGGCGTCACTTCAATTTTAATGAATTTATTTCAGTCCTTTAAATGGATGAATTTAGCATTTGAGCTACAATTCAATCCTTTAAACAGCAGGACAGCATCGTGCTCGATGTCGCGTTCGCCACCGCCTCTGAACTCGTGGAGACCCTCGGACAGCGCTTGCGCACGCAACGCATCGCGCAGTCGCTGACCCAGGCCGAGCTGGCCCAGCGCGCCGGCGTTTCGGGCAGCGCCATCAAGACGCTGGAGTCCACCGGCATGACGACCCTGGAGACCTTCGTGCGCGTCATACAGGCGCTGGGGCTGGTCGATGAACTCGCCGACCTGCTGACCCTGCGGCCGACCACAAGCATCGCCGCCATGGAACAGGCGCAGGCCGCGCAGCGTCAGCGCGTGCGCCATCCGCGCAAGACCCTGCCGCAGGGCCGCCGACAAGACCGCCAATGAAAAAGCTCATCGTCCTCTACGAAGGCTGGGGCCGGCAGTGGCCCCTGGGCACCTTGGCCGACGACGGGCGCCAGATCATCTTCGAGTATTCGGCCGACGCGCTCGCCAACGGCATCGAGCTGTCGCCGCGCCACCTGAAGCTGCGGCCCGAGGCCTACGGTCCGTTCCCGAAGGAGATGGGTTACCTGCCGGGCCTCATCTACGACAGCCTGCCCGATGGCTGGGGGATGCTGCTGATGGACCGGCTGTTCCGCAAGGCGGGGCGGGACCCGGCGCGCGTCTCGCCTCTCGACCGGCTGGCCTGCATCGGCGCACGCGCCATGGGTGCGCTCTCCTTCATCCCGCCGCAGGACGATGGTACGCAAACGGCCGACTGGAGCTTGCTGCAACTGGCGCAGGCGGCACGGAACGTGTCCGACGACGACGTGGCGGCGCTGCGCATGCTGGCCCAGGCCGGCGGTTCACCGCACGGGGCCCGTCCCAAGGCATTGGTCCGCTTCGACGGCGCGACCCGCACCGTGAGCACCGCCCACGATGCCGCAGGCGAGCCCTGGCTCGTCAAGTTCCCGGCCCAATTGGAGCACCCCGAGGTCTGCGCCATCGAGCATGTCTATGCGCAGATGGCGCGCGCATGCGGCATCGTCATGGGGCCGACCGAATACTTCGACCTGGGCGAGCACCTCGCCGCCTTCGGCACCCAGCGGTTCGACCGCGTGGGACACGTGCGCGTACCCGTCCACTCCCTGGCCGGCGCCCTGCATGCCGACTTCCGCGTTCCCTGCCTGGACTACGAAACCGTGCTGCGCGCCACCGGCTTCTTCACCCAGAACGCGCACGAGGTCATGGCCGCCTTCCGGCTGTGCGTGTTCAACGTGGTGTTCAACAACCGGGACGATCACGCGAAGAATTTCTCGCTGCGCATGAACGAAGCACACCGCTGGGACTTCGCGCCTGGCTACGACCTCACCTTCAATCCCGGCCCGGGCGGATACCACCAGACCTCGGTGATGGGCGAGGCGCTCGCGCCCGGCAGATCCCACCTGCTGGCATTGGCGGCCAAGCTGGGCCTGCGCGCCCGCGACGTGCAGCAAGTCATCAACCAAACCTGCTCGATGGCGGCAGCCCTGGACAGCGCCTTGCGCGATGCCCCGGTGCGGCGCGAGACCGTGACCGTCATCGCAGACGCGGTCGCGAGCAACGTACGGCGCTGCAGTGCCTAGCGGGTGTGGCGTTCGCCTTGGCGACGGGCAGTGCCCTATCAAAGTCATCAAAGCAGAGTCGGTTATCGAGGCGATCATCGATGCCCTCATCGATGCGGCGGTGGATGAGCCTCAGCCGCTCGACATGCTTCCGGCCGATGCCCGCAACCTGCAGCGCGAGAGATGGATGGGACTGGGCCTTGGCCGATGGACTTCTGCGCAAGGCCTGTGCAAGTCTGTACCTGAACCTTGAAACGGCACTGCCCCGGCGCAGTCGCTTGCCAGCGATCACCCGGCCCATGTCAGCAAGGCGTAGAAAGCCGCCCGGAGGCTTTTTTCCTTATCGAGTCACGGGCCGGATGGCCGGCCCGTCCCGCTCAGCGCTGCGCGCTCTGCAGCGCAGCGATGCGCTCCTCGATCGGCGGGTGCGTCGCGAACAGCTTGCCGATGCTGCCGGTGATGCCCATGGCTTCCACCGCCTTCGGCAGTTCGCCGGCGGGCAGGCCGCCCAGGCGGGCGAGCGCGTTGATCATCGGCTGCTTCTGGCCCATCAGCGCGGCGGCGCCGGCGTCGGCGCGGAACTCTCGCTGGCGCGAGAACCAGGCCACCACCATCGCGGCGGCGAAGCCGAGCACGATGTCGAGCACGATGGTGCTCACGTAGTAGCCGATGCCGGGGCCCGAGCTGCGGTCGTCGCCGCGGCGCAGGAAGCTGTCGACCGCATAGCCGATCACGCGCGACAGGAACACGACGAAGGTGTTCATCACGCCCTGGATCAGCGTCATGGTGACCATGTCGCCGTTGGCGATGTGCGCGACCTCGTGGCCGATGACGGCCTCGACCTCTTCGCGCGTCATGTTCTGCAGCAGGCCGGTGGACACCGCCACCAGCGACGAGTTCTTGAACGCGCCCGTCGCGAAGGCGTTGGGCTCGCCTTCGAAGATGCCGACCTCGGGCATGCCGATGCCGGCCTTGTCGGCGAACTTGCGCACCGTGCCGACGATCCAGGCCTCGTCGGGCGTCTGGGGGTTGTCGATCATGTGCAGGCCGGTGGTCCACTTGGCCATCGGCTTGCTGATGAGCAGCGAGATGATCGCGCCGCCGAAACCCATCACCAGGGCGAAGCCGAGCAGCGCGGTCAGGTTGAGCCCGTTGGCCGTGAGAAAGCGATTGACGCCGAGCAGACTGGCGACCACGCCGAGCACCGCGACGACCATCACGTTGGTCAGGACGAACAGAAGGATACGTTTCAAGTTGAATTCTCCGTGGGGAAATCTGCCACCCAGATGAGGACCCCAGGGGCCCTCTTCAAGCCGTTTCAAAGCTGTTTTACGAGCAGTTCGCGGCCTGGAAGCCCTGGGTGTTCGAGTTGTTCTGGGCACTCCGGTCGGCGGCAGCCGGCGCAGCCATGATAGGAGCAAAAGTTCTAGGCCCCCGGTATTCCCCGACCGGCCAAGGGCCTGAAGACCTGCGGATCGTCATAGAACTGTGCTGCCTCGTTGTCGGCGCACCAGCCGGGCACGCCGAGCACCGGCAGCGGCACGAAAGGCTTGCGCCCGAGCCGCAGCGGGTCGAGCGCGGCGGCCACCCGCGCGTCGTCGAGCGCCGCCGCCCCGGTCTCGCCTTGCGCCGGCAGCAGCAGCAAGTGCGCGGTGATGGGCTTGCGCGGCGTGGCGAGCTTCTCGAGCAGCGCATGGCCGAAGAGCACCAGCCTGGCATCGCGCCAAAGGCCACGCTCGCCGACGAAGAGCGTGTGCCAGTCGCGCGCGACCAGCGCCCGCCACAGCGCCGGCGGCGCATCGAGCAAGGCGCCGTTCTCGTCGAACAGCGTGAGCGCGTCGCGCAGCGGCCCGCGCGTGGCGCCGACACCGTCGCGCGCGATCTCGCCGGCCTGCAGCGCGTTGAGCCGGCGCTTCGCCTGCGGAAAGGCGAGCCACACCAGGCCGTTGAAGAAGTCGTGCAGGTTGTCTCGGGTCGGCACCGTGCGGGTGCGGAAGATATGCGCCTCGTAGGCCTGGCCGGCGGGCAGCGCGCCCTGGCCCACGAAGTCGGGCGCCGATGTCTGCCTGATGCGCTGGAGCGCAGCCGCCACGCTACCGTCGCCTTGCGCCATGGCCTGCATCGCCGCCTCGCCATCGGCGCGATAGGGCGCGAGCCAGGGCTGCGACCAGTCGATCCCCGGCAGGGTCAAGGCGCCGGAGCGCCGGTCCAGCGGATGCGGTCCGGGTGCTGCATCAGCGCGAACTCGGCCGTGAGCTTCTCGAAGAGCTTGAGCGAGCTGCTGTTCTTGCCGAGCAGGCCCGCGGTGCGCAGGGCCTTGGCGACGTCGTTGAGCGGCACGTCCTTGCCGCTGCGCAGCGCCGGGGCGGCCTGCAGGATGAATTCGGCGGCTTCCGAGGGTTGCGGCTGCTGCTGTGCCTGCTGCTGCGGCTCGGGCTTGGGCTCGGGCCTGCTGGCGGACTTCGCCGCCGTCTTGCGCGCTGCCGTCTTCGCGGCGGTCTTCTTGGCGGCGGGCGCGGCCTTGGCGCGCGTGGTCTTCGCGGCCGCGGTCTTCTTCGCGGCCACCGTGCGCGCGGCCGGCTTGGCGACGGCGTTGTGCGCGATGTCGGTGAAGGCGTCGTAGATGCCGACGGTTTCCTCGCCCGTCTTGCCCTGCTGGCCGATGCCGCAGACGCGGCAGCCCTTCTCGCGCAGGCGGATCACCAGCGGCGCGAAGTCGGAGTCGGAGGACACCAGCACCACCACGTCGGGCCGCTCGGCGATGGCGAGGTCGATGGCATCGACCGACAGCGCGATGTCGGTGCTGTTCTTGCCGGCCGACAGGTTCACCATCGGCCGCACCGAGAGGCGCTTGAAGAGCGCCTGCCGGTTCACCGCCATCTCGGCGTTGCAGTAGGCGCGGCGCACGTGGATCGCGCCGTATTCGTCCATGGTGCGCTCCAAAGCCTGCTCGATGACTTCGGCCGACACGTTGTCGGCGTCGATCAGGAGCATCACGCGAAGATTGGAAATCATATGGTGTCTGAATGAATGATCGATGAGCCGCCGCGGCTTTGCGGCGGAGGGGTCAGCCGCGATACCTGACTGTGTTCGGCTGTCGCTCAGGTTTCAACTCGAACTGTGCAGGGTGACGTCGGAACAGCAGGATGGGCCTCGCATTTGGTGCCAGCACGCCACCATCGCGCAGCCGCTGGGCAACCTGGCTCAGATGCATGGGCTCCTTGCCCTTCAGTTCCGGGAGGATCGACAGGATTTTCTTGACCGAAGGCCCGGACACCAGCGTCGCCTTGACCTGCGGAGCAGTCGCCGCAGTTGTAGCTATGGCTGCAGGCACCGGCTTCGCAACCTGGAGTTCCGGCGCGTTCGCATCAACTCCGTGCACGCCAACAGGCTGAGAAGACAACGACAGCGGAGCTTCCGGCGCAACGTCGACCTTCGCCTCCACGACGTTCAGCAACACGACGTCGTCGTAGAAGCTGTCTGGGTTTGCGAATATCTTGTTGGCAAGGCTGTAGCAAAGAACCTTGCAGCCCTTCTCCCGCAGCCAGATGGCCAGCGGCACGAAATCCGCGTCGCCCGAACAGATGGCAACGATATCGATGTCGTTGGTGCACACCGCCTCCACCGCATCGATCACCAGCGCGCTGTCCGTCGTGGTTTTGTCGACGATAAGGTTCGCCACGGGTCGAACACCATGCCTCCAAAGGACGGCGTGAATGCTCTTCAGGCTCTCCGGCCGTCCATAGGCACGCCTGTACGTGATGCGGTCCGCCATTGATCGCACAGCCAGCAGCACATGATCCAGGGCGGTAGGGTCGTTCAGATTGTCGGCGTCGATGAACACGGCCATGTTCTTGGCCGAGGCGTTCGTCGACGTCCCGACAACGGCCATTACACGAGCTTCCAGCCGACGGCTTCGCCGCCGCGCAGCGGCTTGAGCGTGGCGTCGCCGTAGGGCACGGTCTCGGGCACGGTCCAGCTCTCGCGCTTGAGCGTGACGGTGTCGGTGTGGCGCGGCAGGCCGTAGAAGTCGGGGCCGTGGAAGCTTGCGAAGCCCTCGAGCTTGTCGAGCGCGCCCGCGTTGTCGAAGGCCTCGGCATAGAGCTCGATGGCGGTGAGCGCGGTGTAGCAGCCCGCGCAGCCCAGCGCGTGCTCCTTCAGGTGCGCCGGGTGAGGCGCGCTGTCGGTGCCCAGGAAGAAGCGGTCGCTGCCGCTGGTGGCCACCTCGACCAGCGCCACGCGGTGCGTCTCGCGCTTGAGCACGGGCAGGCAGTAGTAGTGCGGGCGGATGCCGCCGGTGAAGATGGCGTTGCGGTTGTAGAGCAGGTGGTGCGCGGTGATGGTGGCGGCCGTGAAGCGGCCGGCGTCGCGCACGTAGTGGGCGCCTTCCTTGGTGGTGAGGTGCTCGAACACCACCTTGAGCTCGGGGAAGTCGCGGCGCAGCGGGATCATCACGCGGTCGACGAACACGGCCTCGCGATCGAACAGGTCGATGGCCGGGTCGGTCACCTCGCCGTGCACCAGCAGCAGCAGGCCGTGCTTCTGCATGGCTTCGAGCGTCTTGTAGGTCTTGCGAATGTCGGTCACGCCGGCATCGCTGTTGGTGGTGGCGCCGGCCGGATACAGCTTGAGCGCGCGCACGCCGGCTTCGGCAGCCAGTGCGATCTCCTCGGCGGGCAGGTTGTCGGTGAGATAGAGCGACATCACCGGCTCGAAGCCTGTGCCTTCGGGCACGGCGGCGCGGATGCGGTCGCGGTAGGCGACGGCCTGCGCGGCGGTGGTTACAGGGGGGCGGAGGTTCGGCATGATCAGCGCGCGGCCGAACTGGCGGGCGCTGTGGGGAACGACGGCTTCGAGTGCGGCGCCGTCGCGCACGTGCAGGTGCCAGTCGTCGGGGCGGGTGATCGTGAGGGTGTCTGTCATGGCCGGGGGATTGTCGCACCGGCCCCTTTCGGCCACGGGCCGGCTAGGTGCTGAACACCCGGCAGGTGCGCGAGCCGGCGCCCTGCAGCCACCTGAAGAAATTGACCGAGCTGCGCGTGCCCTTCCTGGCCGGCCACGGGTCTAAGACGCGCAGCGTGGTGCCTCGCCCGCTCGGGTCGTCGTCACCCCGGATGCCCGCGATGACGACCATGTGGCCCGGCCGGCCGGCACTGGCCGCGTCGCCTTTCCTGGCCTCCCACAGCATGTCGAGCATGAGCGGGCCCTCGTGCAGCGCACCGCGCAGGGCCTTCAGCGACCAGGGCTGCGGCGGGCGCACTTGCAGGCCGTGCGCGGCGGCCAGACGGCGGCCGGCGTCGGTGAGCTCGCCATGCCCGCCATGCGTGCCATGCGTGCCATGCGTGCCATGCGTGCCGGCGAAAGCATGCAGCCTCCCGTCGGCCGCGACCAGTTCGGCCGGCGTGCGCGCGAGCACCGCCTGGACGTTGGAGCGCGTCATCATCGCGACGCCCGCGGCCCAGCAGAGCGCAGCATCGGGCGCCGGGATCAGCGCGACCGGATGCAGCACGGGCTCGGCGGCTTCGCCGTCGAAGGCGACGTTCCGCGTGCACGGGCCGGCCTCGCCGTCCTCCACCAGCCAGTGCGCGGCCTGCAGCCGCAGCACGGCCGCGCGCGTGAGCGGGCCGAAGTCGCCGTCGGCGGCGAGCGCGGGGCTGGGCTTGAGTTTGCGGTTCAGGGCCTCCTGCAGCCGGCGGACGTCGATGCCGCGCCAGCCCTGTTTCAGCGTATTCATCCAATGCTTCTTCTCGAACGCTCGTTCGAATCGCGGACCCTGAAAAACGAGTGTCCGAATGGTCGAAACCAGGTCTGCGGGGCGCACGGCCGCCAGACTGGCGCGCTCGGCGGCGCCGAACCTTGGCGCTTGCTTTACGGAACGAGTACGCGGGCCGCGGCCGGCTGGATGCGGCTGCTGTCGCCGAGGGGACTTTCGAATGCGCGGTACAGGTCGCCCAGCCAGCGGTCATAGGCGGCGGCGCGTTCGGCATCGGGCAGCCGCAGCAGCGCGGACGGATGCAGCGTGACGAACACCGGCCGGCCGTCGGCGCGCTCGTGCAGCCAGGCGCCGCGCTCGGCCTGCACCGCCACCGGCCGGCCGAGCAGGGCGCGCGCGGCGGTCGCGCCCAGCGCCACCAGCGCCTGCGGGCGCACCAGCAAGATTTCGCTGTCGAGCCAGTGCGCGCATGCCTCGGCCTCGCGCTGGCCGGCGGTCTTGTGGATGCGGCGCTTGCCGCGCAGCTCGTACTTGAAATGCTTCACGGCGTTGGCCAGGTACACCGTGTCTCGCGGCTGGCCGAGCTGCGCCATCGCGCGGTCGAGCAGCTGGCCGGCCGGGCCGACGAAGGGGCGGCCGGCCAGGTCTTCCTGGTCGCCGGGCTGCTCGCCCACCAGCATGCGCTGCGCGCCCACCGGCCCTTCGCCGCACACGGCCTGGGTGGCGAGCGCGCCGATGGGGCAGTCGCGGCAAGCATGCGTGGCCGCGCGAAGTTCGTCGAGGTTGGCCGGCGCCGTCCGATCGGCCGGCAGCACGTGGATCGGCAGCGGCGCGCGGATGCGGCGCGCGGGAGTGGCCGGGGCATCGATCATCGACTGGCTGCGCGCCTGCGCCGCAGCGGCCAGCGGCTGGATCAGCGCGGCTTCGGGCAGGTTGTGCCAGTAGCGGACCGGCATCTCGCGGCGCATCATCGCGAGCTTCAGGCGCGCGGGGTTGAAGATGTTCTCGTAGTAGGTGAGCCAGAGCTGCTCGCCCGCGTCCGGCGGCGGACGCTCGCGCCGGTCGGCGCCCTCACGGAAGGTCAGCGCCTGCCCGTCCCAGGCCACGCAGCGCTCCGGCGTGAGGATGGCCCAGTGCATCTGCGCGAAGCGGCGCGAGAAGAACGGCGCATTGGCCTCCACGATGCGGTGGTCGGGCTCGAACCACGCCACGTGGCGCTCGCCCTGCTCGCCTTCCACGCGGGTGAAGCGCACGAAGGCGCGCATCTTGTGGATGTCGCGGCGCACGGCCTTGGCCATCAGCCCGGCCTGCAGCATGTCGGCGTCGAGCGGGTCGTGCCGCAGCGAAGGTTCGTGCGCCAGGCGCCAGAGCAGCCGGTACATGAGCGCGAGCCGGCCCGGGTCGCGATGCAGAATCACCTCTGCACACAGCGCAAGGAACGAAGCCGGGACCGGCTGGCGCGCCACGCCGGCCGGCGCAGGCGGCGGGGCGGGCCAGTCCGAAAACAGCCCGAAACCGCCCGCGGGCGCGTCCCCGAAAAGGTCGGCGCCGCCATCGCCCTGCGCGCCGTCGCTCCACTCCACATGGTCGGGCGGCACGCCGTTGGCCAGCAGTTGGCGCGCCTCGCGGCGGAAAGCATCGAGATCGACCGGGTTCTGTAGCCGTACGCGCATGGCGGCCTGCCTTGGCTTCAGAACAGCGCGGCCTGCGCCGGCTGCACCGTCGGAACCGCTGCGGCCATCGCGTTCGCCGCCGGCCGGTGCCCGTCGGCCACCACGAAGGGCAGCACCTTGCGCGCCGGGACGTGCAGGCGCCGCAGGTCGTCGGCCCGCACTCGCCGCACGCGCCGGGCCTGCAGCAGCCGTTCGACCGCCTTCACGCCCAGCCCGGGCACGCGCAGAAGCATCTCGCGCGGGGCGTGGTTCAGGTCGACCGGAAAGCGCTCGGCGTGGGCCAGCGCCCAGGCCAGCTTGGGGTCGACGTCCAGCCGCAGCAGGCCGTCGGACGAGGCCACGATCTCCTGGTGCTCGAAGCCGTAGAAGCGCATGAGCCAGTCGGCCTGGTAGAGCCGGTGCTCGCGCATCAGCGGCGGCGCGGCCAGCGGCAGCGCGCGGGCCGCGTCGGGGATGGGGCTGAAGGCCGAGTAGTACACCCGCTTGAGCTTGTAGGCGCCATAGAGCGTGGCGCTGGAGGCCAGGATGTGCCGGTCGTCGGTGGCGTCGGCGCCCACGATCATCTGCGTGCTCTGGCCGGCGGGCGCGAAGGGCGGGGGCTTGGCGGCGGCGGGTGCGGCGCCGGGCATCGCGCGGATCGGCACCACCCGGCGCGCCTCTTCGCGGGTGTCGTCGATGCGAAGCCGCAGCCGCGCCATCGAGCGGCGGATGGCGCTTTCATCTTTCTCGGGGGCCAGCGCCCGCAGGCCCTCTGCCGTGGGCAGCTCGACGTTGATGCTGAGCCGGTCGGCATAGCGGCCGGCGCGCGCCAGCAGCTCCTCGCTGGCGTCGGGAATGGTCTTCAGGTGGATGTAGCCGCGGAAGTCGTGCTCCTCGCGCAGCTGGCGCGCGACCTCGACCACCTGCTCCATCGTGTGGTCGGGCGACTTGATGATGCCGCTGGAAAGGAACAGGCCCTCGATGCAGTTGCGCCGGTAGAAGTCGAGCGTGAGCTGCACCACCTCCTCGACCCGGAAGCGCGCCCGCGGCACGTTGCTCGATGCGCGGTTCACGCAGTAGAGGCAGTCGTACTGGCAGTGGTTGGTCAGCAGCACCTTCAGCAGCGAGATGCAGCGCCCGTCGGGTGCGTAGCTGTGGCAGATGCCGGCGCCCTCGGTGGAGCCGATGCCGCGCCCGCCCATCGAGTCGCGCGGCTGGGAACCGCTCGACGCGCAGGAGGCGTCGTATTTGGCGGCGTCGGCCAGGATGGCGAGCTTGCGCTGGATGTCCATGGGGTGTTCGATCGAAATACTGGATGAATATACAGTTTTGAAAGCACCGTGTCCTGCCTGTGTCCCACCCGGGAGTGCGGTTTTCCGGCCCGGCGGCGCTGCCGCTGGCTGGTTTTCCAGCCGCGGGTTTTCGGGAAAACCACAGGGCTGCGGAAAAAACTTCAATGGAATCAGCCACTTGGGTTTGGCGGCCCATGTGGCACATGCGTTGCTATCCATGCGGCACACCCGACAGAGGAT
>CAJYQC010000024.1 GCA_913776885.1 uncultured Variovorax sp. | reverse complement strand
CGCGGAAGTAGACCTCGTCGGTATGCACCCCGGTCCACTTGGTGCGAAGCCTTCCTGCGAGGTAGCCGCCCATGCCGGACGCCGCGATCTGCGTGAACGCGAGCCAGACGATGGTGGCCATGCCGAGCGTGGCGGCACTGGCGCCCTGGCTCGACCAGGGACTGATCGAAGACATTCCGAGGCCCGTACCGAGCAGCAGGAGCACGAGGGACAGCGCCGCAGCGCCTGCGGCACCGGCGAAGATCGCCCCCCATGAAACGCCGCTGAGGCCGGAGGACTCGTCGATCACGCCGATCGGTGGCTGGACGCCGTACTGGGCCATGGCTGCTCCTTGTGTTTGTAGTGAAGCCTGGACTTTTCTGCGGCAGCATCGTCGCGCCGGTCAGCGTCCTGCGTGTCGTCAGGTAGGTAACGATGCCGCGAGGTTCGCAAGGGGCGGGGACTGGCGGGGCGCAAGAGCCGGATCGAAGCCGGGTGATGATGGGTTCGCATGAAGCGATCTCGTATCGCCGCGCCGCGCCATCGATCGACGACACCCCACGAGACCGTCTTCCGGGAGAGCGTGGAGAACATCAGCGGATGGACGGGACGGCTGCCGCTGTGCTGATGCCGACGGCCAAGCCGGATGCCGTCGGTGCCCTGGCGGGGGAAGAATGTGGACTTTGCCGGTGTGCCTTTTCCGGCGGACCGATCCAGATCCTGGGGACTCGCTGCTGGTTGCCAGCCTCAGCGGGATGCTGCTCTCGGCATTTGTCGGCATGCACTTGCCGAACGTTCAAGCTGGAAGACGTGGCGCTGTGCTCGTCCCGTCTATCGTCTGTCTATCTGGTCAACGCGATCGAGCGAAGTCCGAGCTGCCCAGCTCGTCATCGGCTGCCTGCTGCGACAGGCCGCTCAGCGGATGTCTTGCGGCAGGCGCAGAGAGGCTTCCGGGCCCTGCGACGGTGTGCTCGGAGTCGCGGACAGCAGCTGGAGATCGAACTGGAAGGCACCTCCGGCGCGCTCGCGCTCCACGGCCAGATGCAGCAGGGCGATGGTCGCGATCATCACCGTGATCGTCAGGAGCAGCCAGAACTCACCGCGCTGTGACTGGGGCTGCGGCTGTGGTTGCGGGTTGGCTCTGCGGTTGCGGCTTCTCACTTCATTCCTCCGGTGGTTGAGCGGCGAGTGTGCTTTCGGCCGGCCGGGCAGGCTTGTCGGACAAAGCTGGTGTGCGTTGTCTTCCGCTTCCGATTCGGGGCGCAGCGCCTGGGCCGTCCTGCGCCGGCAGGTCGGCACCCGCGGTCAGCGAGCTCTCCTGTTCACGCCCGGGGCAAGTACATCGAAGTGGTGGACCGTGAGGCGTGGCCCATGTTGTTCTGCACCGCCGCCAGCGGCAGCGGCGCGCGCCCTTCCCGGCCTCGCAAGGCGTGCGCGCCGTGCGAGTGGCGCAGCCAATGCGTGCTCGCTTTCCGCAGTCGCGCGGCGTCATCGGAGTCGAGCTCGAGCGCTGCGCGCGAGAGGAAGGCCTTGATGGCCTGGTACAGGCCCGAGGTCGACCATCCCACCGGATGCGACGCGCCCGTGCCGAAGCGCGCCAGCAGCGGCACACCCCGATTGGCGGGCGCATCCACCTGGCGGTCGAACCCGTGGCGCGCCAGTTCATCGCCGAATTCCTCGATCAGTTCGACCGGCACCGGCACCTGTCGGCGCTCGCCGCGCCTGCCCGTCACGGACAGGAGCCACCGGCCGTCTTCCGGCGCCGGCTGCATGGGCCGCAGGTCTTCGCAGCGGACGGCGCCGATCTCGGACAGGCGCAAGCCGGTCGCGTAGAGCCAGCGCATCCCCCGGCGCAGGCGGCGTCCGGGTTCGGTGTCGACATGGCTGCGCAGCAGGCCGTCGACATGGTCCCACTGCGCAAAGCTCAGCATGCGGTCCGCACCGAGCCGGCCCGGCGCTTCCGGCGGCAGCACCGATCGCGAGAACGGGTTGCCGGTCACATAGCCCTGCTCCACCAGGAAGTCGAACAGGCTGCGCAGGATGATCATCGACTGGCGCATCGCCGCAGGAGCAAGCGGTCCTTCCAGCGGCCGCCACAACGGCGACCAGCGCTGGTGATGGCGCGCGCCGCACCAGCGCTGGGGCGGCTGCGTCAGGAAGGCCTGGTAGGCCTGGGCGTCCTCGCGGGTGAGCGAGGACAGCGCCTTGCCACGCTCCAGCACCGACCACAGCAGCAGCCGCTCCGCTTCCTTGCGGTACGAGCGCTGGGTGGATGTCAGCGGGACATGGGGCCCTCCGCGCCCCTTGGCTGCAAGCCAGGCGCCGATGGCTTCGTGGTCGTCGGCCGCCGCCAGCCTGCAGAGCGCCTGGGAAGCCCGGCAAGCGCCCGCGCGGCCGTCCAGGTCCGGGGGCAGCAGGAATTTTTCGTAAGGCAGCAGGGCCGTGGACGGCGGAACCACCGCGGCGAGGGCGGATGGGGCCAGTTGGGCGCGCGGCGACGCCGCGTGGGCGCTCACCTGCAGGCCCAGCACCTGCTCGTTGGCATGCAGCCACTCCAGGATGCGCAAGGCCTTGCCCTGCCCTACCCCTGGCACCCGAACCCACCAGCGCGCACCGCTGTCGTTGATGTGCGCCACCAGGACCGCCAGCGTCGCAAGGCCCGCGCGTTCCAGCCGCTGCGCCAGCGACGGATGCAGCCAGGCGGTTACGCTGTCGCCGGGACGCGGATCCTGCGCGACCAGTCGCTCCAGCCAGTGCAGCGCCTCCAGTTGCCGCTCGACGACGCGCGCCCGGCGCGAGGGAGCACCGTGCCGGCGCCCGCCCGATCCACCGCGTTGGGCGAATGCCGCCTCGTAGGCCTCGATCTGCTCGGCCTCGGAGAAATCCTGCAGGCCCTCGGCCTGGGCGAAATCGGCAAGGCTCGGCAGTGCCGGCGTCGCCGTGAAACGTTCCGGGTCGAGCAGGATCAGCCGCGCGGTGCCCGGCTTGTGCTCACGGCGAGCGGCCGCCGCGAAGGCGTCGCGGATCCAGGCGATCGTGCGGCGCACCGTGCGCAGGTCGACGTGCTCGCCTTCCAGCCGCAGGTAGCGGTCCCACGCAGAGCGCTCATCGACGCCCTGCGCGAGCGCGCGCATGAAGGCGAAGTGACCTCGATGAAGCTTGCGCGGGGGGCTCGGCTTCACAGGGCGGAGGATGCTCCGGCGGCTGGACGGGAATGCCAGAACTTCCACCAGCGGCGCGGTTCGGCCACGGGCGGCGGCAGTTGCTGGGCACGGCTCACACGAATACGCTGGCGCCATTCGACTTCCAGCGCGTGGGCCACGCCATAGGCCTGCCGCGCGCCGCGCGAGGCTCGACCTCGCCACTCCAGTGCGAGGCGCTCGAGTTCTTCGTCGTCGAGGCTGGCGAGCTCCTCGCGGCTGGGAACGGGATGGCCGCTCACCTTGCGAGCCCTCCCCCGCCTCGGACCGCGTGCGCCAGGCGCCCGCGCCGGGGGGCGCCACGTCTGCGGTTACTCGTGCTCACTTCGACCTCCTATGTATGCGTTCGTGCTGAATGCCATCTGCCGCATTTGATTGGCGGCACTGGATCATCGCTCGCCCTGTCGCGCCGTGTTGTAGGCGGAATGCGAAGAGAGTGCTTCGCATAATCATCAATAATAATTTGCGATGTTCAAAGGCGCAATCCCGAAGTATGTCGGTTGGAATGGCCGCTAACTCGTTGATCTGGCTGGCTTTTTTTGGAACAAGCGTACTGCATCGGTGCGGTTGGCCGCGAGATCGCAGTTAAAGGTGAGCATCCACATGCGGTCAGTGGACTAAGTTGTTGGCCCGCGGGCTGTTTTGTCACTTGTGAGGGCGAAGCGCCGCAGGCGATGAACTTCTCTCGAGCGGCAGCACGGATGTTCTTTCGATCGTACGAGCCAGTGAAAGCGGTAAGACGACCTGCCGGGTTGTCGCGCCATCCGGCATCCTCCGCGTGGAAAGGAAACGGCCTAGCCAATGTGAGCCTATTTGGGATTTGAGAGGCCGCCCAACTGAGGAAGAACAACGACTCCAATCTTCGCGGGCTGCGGATTCATGCCGCGCATCAATGGAGAGCTCCTTTCGGAATCGAGAGGGCCTTCCGGGAGACTTCTTCGGGCATCGATCACTCGCTCGACTCGCAGTCCAAGCGCAAGCCAGGCATGGTCGTTGCAAAGTCCGGTTGTCGCGGCGAGGACAGTGGGGGGCCCGTTCCCAAAACGATCACCACATCGGCGGACCGGGGGTTGGAACGGCAGGTCGAGAGCTCCCAATCCGCCACGACAATCCGCGGGACCCCAGCCAGGAAGCACCACGCAGCGGGATGGTTACGCTGGCGGACCATCCTTCGATCGCCACGGCAGCGTGGCTCCCTATTGGCAGCACGGGGGCCTGCTCCCGAACAGGACTCCCCTGCCCTTTTTCCGTCCTCGGTTTCCCAACGGCCCTCACATGACGCGCGCGGCCAGCCGTCAGTCGAGCAGCCGGACCCGTTGCAGGGTCTCGGCCACCGATCTCACCAGTGCGTCGGATGCGACTTCGGACATTGCACCGGGCAGCAAGGTGAGGGTGACCGAGCCGTCCGGCGCCCTCTGACAGGAACCCACGGTCTTTCCATCGCTCTGGATCGCGAGCTTTTCGGGTTTTGCCACCGCTTCAAGGCCAAGCAGCCGCGCTACCACGGCTGCAGGAGCAAGCTTCTGGCCGCGGACTTTCTCGGCGCGCTTCAGGACGCTTCGGCGATCTTTGTCCAACGCTGCGTTGAGCTGCTCTGCGTGCCGGTGCTGCACTTCCAGCGGGGATCGAAAGCACTCGAGCACAGCGGATGGCAGCTGCGCCACCATCAATGCCTTTCGCACCCACGTGTGGCTGCGCCCGACCTTTTCCGCCAACTGACGCTGCGTCGGGAACAGTTGTTCGTCGAGCGCTCGCTGGTACATCACTCCCTGCTCGTAGGCAGAAAGATCCGTGCGCTCCCGGTTCTCGCGGTCCATGGCCGTGAACAGCTCGATGTCGCCGAGCTCGTCGACCCAGATGGCGGCCAGCACCGGGATGCCGAGCTCAAGGCACGCACGGTGACGTCGATGGCCGAACACCAGCTCGTACTTGCCAGGCTCGTCGGGCAGTGCCCGCACCAGGATCGGCTGCACGTTGCCGCCGGCCTGCTCGATATCCGCCTTGAGCGCGGCGAACGCAGCCGTTTCGAACGCCGCAGGATGCCGGTTTGCCCAGCGGGAAGCGCGGATGGTTGTGGGGTCGAGTTTTCGCGTCGGCGTCGACCCATCGTGCTGCCGCAGCCGCTCGCGCAAGGCTGCCAGTTCCCCTTCGACGGCCTGCATCTGGCCACGGAATGCCAGCATCTGGCCAGGGCCCGTACGCGGAGCCATCGCGCCGGTCTGCGCGGGTGGAAACCTGGTTTCCACGGGCGCGGGGACCGCTGCGCCGGGCAGCACAGGCGCCGCCGCCGCGGCGGGTGGCACGGGCGCGGTTGCAGCAGGTGCCGGCTCGGGAATCGACAGCCCGGCAGTCAGGGCTTCGAGGCGCTTTCGGGTACTAGCCATTGGAATCTCCTTGGCAGTGGAAACCAGGTTTCCAGGCGGAAGGTGGCGCGCTGCCTTGGCCAAACCCGGATATGTTCACTGGACGCGACCTCCCGGCCGCGAGTCTGTGCCTGACAGGAAGAGGGCGCCTTGCGACTGATGAATGGAAACCGGGTTTCCACGCGCCTGGGCCGGCGGCCGCGCTTCGATCGGCGGCGGCCCTGCCGAAGCATTGCAAGCCGCGCGAGCGCTCAGCCGCAGGTCCCTGCGACAAGGCCATGGGAGACCTGCGGATGGAAACCTGGTTTCCATGCCGCGGCCGGTTAGAGGAATGAGCAATCTGCGTCATTGCACCCCTGCCTTGTCAGCCCAGCTGCTGACCACGGATTGCTCGACGAGATCGACGAAAGCGTCATAGGCGTCCGATGCGCGCTTGTAGGTCTTGGCTGCGCCCTCGTATTTCTGGACGTCGTACACGGTTGCGAACTCGGCGGCCTTGTTGCTCGTGACGCTGGTCTTGGGTATCTCGACCGGCAGCGTGTACTCGCCGTAGGTGGCCTGAATCCATTGGCGCACCGCCGGCGTGGCGGGATCGCTCGGGTCGACGCGGCTGAGCAGTACGTGCAGAAAATCGAAGGCCTTGCCAGCCATGTCGCCACCCTGCGCATCGAGGTTGGCGCCCAGGTCCGCCAGCAGCGACCAGAACTGTGCGGACGACGCGAAGTCCAGGCCCGACGGAGGCACAGGCACCACGATTCCGTTGGCCGCCCAGAGCGCGTTGATGGTCACATATGACAGCGAAGGCGGCGTGTCGATGACGATGACGTCGTAAAG
>CAJYQC010000023.1 GCA_913776885.1 uncultured Variovorax sp. | reverse complement strand
GGCCAGCCCGATCCGCTTCGCACCAGTGTCGACCACATGGGCGGCCGTGGACGCGGCGGCCGTTCGGGCGGCGGCTACGGCGGCGGCAACCGTTCGGGCGGCGGCAACCGTTCGGGCGGCGGTGGCCGCTCGGGTGGCGGCTACGGCGGAGGCGGTGGCAACCGCTCCGGCGGCGGCCGATCGTTCGGCCGCTGAAGCAACGCACGGGCAGCGCCTTCGGCTGCCCGGCATCGCCCCGCCTTTGAATGCGGGGCTTCGTCCCTACTTGAACGGCCAGGTCGGCTTGAGCGATGTCATGTCGATTCTGACGGCCGTCGCGTGGTTGTTGGTGTTGTCGTTCGCGTAGAACAGAGCAGCCTCCTTCTCGAAACCGTAGCTGCCCACCTGAGCAGCAGCCTCCGCCGAATATTTAACGCCCCACAGATCGAAGGTCGGGCGCTGGTCGCGTCGCGTCATCCACGACAGCGCGATGAGGAGGTTGTCGTTGCCGCTGATACCGTCGGGGCGGTTCGCGTAGTTTCCGTACCCCAGCCTTGCCTTGTAGGAATTCCAGTCGGCCTTGGCGAACAGGCGCTGGTGCAGGTAGAGCTGGGTGAGGATGTCCCATCCGCTCGCCTTGTCGCCGGTACGCTCCGCCCAGTAGTGGACCCATTGGATGTAGAACGCCATGCGCTCCCCGTTGTGCATCGCGTACTCAGGCCGGCCCCAGAGGCGGTCGTAGGCTCCCTGAACAGGGTTCGCCTCGGTGCGGGCCGCGACGATCATGTCGAAGGCCGACCTGTAGCCAATGCGATCGCTCTCCAGGTCCACGCCGAAGTCCCGCCACAGCCGCCAGTTCTTGTGCAGCGGGAACAGGTTGTTGCTCACCTCCCCGCTGCGGTCACCGTGGACGTTCAGCAGGTTCTGCTGGAGGTTGTGCCCCAGTTCGTGGCTCTCGCCCCAGCCGCGCGGGTGGAAAACCCATGAGACGTCGACCGGGTTGCCGGCGCAGCCGTATCCGCACCTGGCATAGAGGTCGACATTGAAGTGCTGCGTACCGGGCAGCCGATGCAGGTTCTCGTCCGTGCAGTCCCAGCCCCAGGTCGCGCAGTTGTTCAGGATCGCCGCGGGCAGCGACTTGCCCGGAATCGCGAAGCCGGCCAGCTGGTAGGCGTCCTCGAAGACGTAGGTGCGCAACTCAGCCAGATAGCGGTCGAGATCGCCCTTGTAGACAGCGTCGTTCAGCGCCTCCTTCATCCTGCTCGCGAGCGTGTGGATCTCGAAGCCCGGCATCCGAATTTCGGCCCAGCCGAACTTGGTGGCATTGAAGCTCGTGAGGAAGTCGGCAAGCTTGCCACCGGCGGTGAGATCGAGGAACGGATGCCGCGCGACGCCTCGAACGCGCAGCCGGACCTTGGCACCGGCGCTCGCTCCGGAAAACACCAACTGCAGCGTTCCGCCGTACGGGCTCGTGACGTAGGTGACTGGCTGGACACCCAGCGCGATCTCAGGGCTGCGCACGAAGCGCGGTCGGTCGTATCGCTCGGCCCAAAGCCTCGTCGAGTTGGGGTCGAGGGTGTTGAGCTGCAGCGAGAGCGTTGCGCCGGCCGCGTCGAGCACCTGCACGGCGACAGTCTTTCCGGGAACCGCGAAGCGTCCCAGCGCGGTGAAGCCCGAGGCCTGAGGCAGCGCGATGGTCAGTTCCTCGTCGACGATCGACACATCGGAACGTGTCGCCTCCGCGGCGCTCATGAAAGTCCCCAGGTCGGTCTGCGCGCTGCCCTTAGGCCGGACATAGGCCACCAGGCTGTCGGCCAGCACCGCCTGCATGAAGGGGCCTGTCTGGGTTTCCTTGCGCATCGGATAGCGGATGCCTTGACGCGCAGCGTCGGCCCAGATCGCGAGCAGGCGCACGAAGTCCGTCGAAGGCTGCTCGAACAGATTGCGCCCCGATCGATTCAAGGCATCGATGTACCGGCGGAAGCGCTCGGCGGGTGCGAGCACCTCGCTTGTCAGGGCCGGGACTTTGCTGCAGTCGTTGGCCTCGCAGGCCCTCCAGTCGTAGTCGGTGCGCCAATCGTTCTCCACGATCCTGCGCAAGAGCGGCAGCACGTCGGCGAACTGGGATAGCGCGAGCAGATTGGCTTGAGCGGTACGGCCGCGCGCGACGGCGTCTAGCTCGTAATAGTTGCCGGTGTAGCCGCCGAGCAGCATGCCCATGCCCGCCAGCATCTGGGAACTCGCCTTGTGCTCACCCCAGGCCATGGTGTGGACAAACAGCACCGGCTGTCCCGATGCCACCACCTGCGCCACGCGTGCCTCGAGCAACGGGTCGTCCTTGATCTGGGCTCCGAGCACCAGCAATTGCGAGTCGCCGCCGCAGTTGCCCGCCACTGCGATGTCGCAGGCTGTCGCGACCACCTCCAGTCCGGCGCGCTTGAAACCCTCCTTGACATGCGTGGCATCGATGGCCGAGTAGTTCACCCGGATCGAGGCCGGCAACGGCTTCGTAGCGTCGCCCGCGAGCAGCCAGCTCAAGAGCCGCTTGAATGCCGGCAAGTGCCCGAGGTTGGTGGAATCCTTGAATTGCTGAAGGATGTTCGCACCGTACCCAGCGCTGCGGCCGCCATCTTTCGTGCTCACGCTGGCAAACACCTTGCCCTTGTCGCCGACGATGAACGGCTGGGCGTGCTCGACGCTCATCGGAAACACGAACTGCGAGTCGTGGCCCGGCGCGTATTCGCTGCTCTCGCTGCCGTAGAGCGCAGACGACAAGCTTTCCTGTCCAGCCGAAAGCGACTTGCCTAGTTGCTGCACGCATCGGGCCACGGCCGAGGCGTCCGTCAGTCCTTCCGTGTCACCGGTCTGCAGGGCGTGGTCGATGGACTTCGAGCAGAGAACCGTTGCAGCTGGCGGCTGCGGCGTGTCAGGCGCCCCGGAGGAAACGCTGCTGCCTCCGCTCCCGCCCCCGCCTCCGCCACCCCCCCCCGCGCCCGCGCCCGCGCCCGCGCCAGGTACGCTGCCCACTCCCCCTCCGCACGCTGCGATGAGGCCAACGAGGCAGGCTCCCATCAGACACCTAAAAAATTTCATCGGCATGGTCACGCCAGTCCCTTATTTCATTGGTCAAAGGCGGCGGAGTTTGCCGATCGGAGCAGTTAACTCTGGTCAACAACGCAAAGAGTTCCCCGTAACCGTTGAAAAGTACCGGAACTCGCTGAGCTCAAGCGCCTTCGCGAAAGGCATGGCTGCAGACGGCACGAGGCACAAATAACAACTCAAGACACAATCGTCACCCGATGCAATACGTCCCGCCCAACTACGCCACCCTCTTCGTCGCCACCTGCAACCTCCTCAACCTCGCAGCGCCCCACCGCGTCTACTACGAGAACCAGGACGCCTACACCGAGCGCGAGTACGAGCGGAAGATCGAATGGACCGGCGAGCGCTTCCATGCGCTCAATGCCGACGTGCTGGCGGTGCAGGAGGTGTGGGACGAGTCGGCGCTGAAGGCCTGTATCGCGCGCAGCGGGCTGCGCTACGACTTCGTCTCGGT
>CAJYQC010000022.1 GCA_913776885.1 uncultured Variovorax sp. | reverse complement strand
CAAATATAAGTCAGAGAAGAAAATTTTCTGTCATTTTTGATCGTGGTTGCAAGGAGCGGGCCAGCGAAAAAAGGGCTTTGGAGAGGCTGCGCGCGCGCTGTTTCATTCGCGGAAGGCTTGCGCAGGCGCTTCGCGGAAGAGCTTCTAGGTGTTTCCCCTGATACAGCGGGATTGCGCCTGTCGGCGCGCGGGGCGACGGATGATCGGCGCGTTGCGCGGTCGTGCTATGAGGGGAAATATTCGAGGACTTCGTCGCCCGCAGCGTCGACAGCGCCCGTGGGCTTCCAGCCCAGATGCCGGTAGAACCCGTACGACCGGACCTCGGGGTCGGACGAACAGCCCAGAAAGAGTCTGTTGAACCCCGATGCCCTGAACTCGTCGACCATCAGGTCCAGCAGACGCTTGCCAAGGCCCATCCCCTCGAAGGCTGGCAAGAGCGCCAGCACCACGATTTCGCCTGTGTCGCGGTCGCCGAAGCAATAGCCGGCGAGTTCGCCGTCCACAGTGCAGACGTAACCCGGCAGCGAGCCGTCAGCGATGCCCGCGCCCCAACTCGCGAACGTGATCCCGAGGGCTGCGAGCTGATCGACCGTGAAGGCGTTTTCCCTGGTTTTGCCTCGCAACTCGATGCAGCCCGCCGTATCTGCTGGCACTGCCTTGCGAAAGACGATGTTCACGCTGCCGTCTTCTGCATGAACACGCTCAGCGGGTCATCCGGGTAGCTCCCGAACGGCCCGCGCCGCGCATAGCCCGAGCGCGCATAGAACGACAGCGCCTCCGGCTGGCTCACGCCCGTTTCCAGCCTGAACATCGCGCAGCCACGCGCCATCGCTTCGCCTTCAAGGAAGCCCAGCACTTTCGCCGCGACACCTTGCCCCCGGTTCTCGGGGCGCACATACATGCGCTTGAGCTCGCCGAACTCCGGCTCCATGACGATGGCACCGCAGCCGATGGCCGTGCCCTCGCCATCGCGGGCGACGGCGAACAGCACGTTCGGCGCCGACAGCGCCGCGATGTCGATGCCGTAGTGGCACTCGGGCGGGTAAAGCGGCTTCTGGTAGGCGTCGAGGTCGTCGATGAGCTGGATGACGTCCGGTTGGGCGGGGCTTTCGAGGGAGATTCGCATCGGGCGATGGTATCCAGCCGACGGGCGGTTGATGGGGAGTGTGGGGCGAAAAAAACCCGCCGAAGCGGGTTGGGTGGAGAACAAGGGTCAGCGGCTCGCCCTCAATGTCTTCAGGCGACGCTCTGTTTCACCCGGCGGAATTTTTCCTTCCGCCTCCAGCTTCTTGAGCCTTCGCTCATCGGCTCGATCCAGCGCATCTTTCAGAAGCTTCATCTTGCGCTCCCTGCAAGGGTCGCATTCGTAGAAACCCGCAGGACTTGCCGTGACTTTCATTCCGGTGTCGTACTCTGCGGTGGTGATTCGCCCGGTGGGCTCAATGCCCATGGCCAGAATCCTTCCATTCTTGAACGTCACCAGCACACTGCCCTTGCATCCAGTGGTGTCGGTGTTTTCAGGGGCATAGGCACTCCATGAAACCCTGCGCATATGAAGCAGGGCGTAGCGGACGTCCTCTTCCGTTAGCACGACATCGTCGCAATCCAGGAAATCCTTGTCTTCCCAGGCCGTTCGGCGCGACGGCTCCGTGATCTCGATCTTTTGCACGTAAGCGAGGGGATATCGCCGGTCGGCCGCCTCTGCTACAGCTATTCCTGTCGCCACGATCAAGGTCGTGACGATGAGGGAGTTGAACTTGTTCATGGCTTTGGTACGGGCAGATTCCAGTTTGCGCCCTGGGCTTCGGTCTTGTTCTTGCTGCTGACCAAGGGATGGCGGAATACCTCGGTGCGAGGCATTTGCATCGAGTCCTCAAGTACGCTTACCAGCCATGAGAGCGCTTGATTCTGCGCGGCGGTCGGCGTGTCGAATATGCCGTACTCGCCTCGTAGTTTGTCAAGGGACCAATGTCGTTCTTCCGGGATGGGCCGGAATCCAGCGGGCAGTCTTGCCCTGCCAACCATCTCGATTCCGATGGCTTCCATGTTGCCCGGATAGCGCTCATGCGGCGCCTTGCGCATTTCAATGCGATGAATCGCCGTGGCTCCAGCCTTTGCCGGAAAGTCTCGCGGGGTGCATTTGCCTGTTATCAGACACCTCGCCCTCAACGGCCCCACATGATTCGTCCTCTGATAAATCGCAGCCGTCTGATAGATCGTCCCATCCTTGTCGATGAGAAAGTGCGCGCCATTGGCCTTCGGATTCCTATAGCTGTTGAGCGATGACTCCAGCGTATCGGCATCGGTCTGGTGCACGACTATGCCGGTGATGGCGGCGGTGCGTTTCCCTCGTTCGATCTGCGGACTGCGCGCATGCCTGACGCGCGCGTGACTGATCATTCCGTGTTTGTCGATCTCGACAAGCATGGGTTTTCCTCCCTGAAGATTCGTTGTTTATCGGCTCTGCAGAGGCCGGTTCTCGCGCACCGGACGAGCGCGAAGCAACGGCCTCGCGGCGCATGCTAAAGACTTAAAACGTGAACTGGCTGCTGACTTTGTCAACCCTTGTGGCTCGTTGTACAAAGCCCACCCGGGCACAAGGTTGAGTGCCCCGACCAACAATGGCCGCGCGGCAGTCCGAGCGGCCTGCCGGACTTCTCCAACCCCGATTCCTCAAGCACCAAGGAGCACCACTTTGGAATACCGTCATCTGGGCAAATCCGGCCTCAAGGTCCCCGTGTTGAGCTTCGGCACCGGCACCTTCGGGGGCAAGGGCGAGTTCTTCAGCGCATGGGGCAGCACCGACGTGGCCGAGGCGCGCAAGCTCATCGACATCTGTCTCGAAGCCGGCGTCAACATGTTCGACAGCGCCGACATCTACTCGTCGGGCGCGGCCGAGTCGGTGCTCGGCGAGGCGATCAAGGGCAGGCCGCGCGACGGGCTGCTGATCTCCACCAAGGCCACCTTCCGCAGCGGCGCGGGGCCGAACGACGTGGGTTCGTCGCGCCATCACCTCGTGAAGGCCGTCGATGCCTCGCTCAAGCGACTGGGCACCGACTACATCGACCTGTTCCAGCTCCACGGTTTCGATGAGAGCACGCCGGTGGAGGAGACGCTGGGCACGCTCGATGACCTGGTGCGCGCAGGCAAGCTGCGCTACATCGGCGTGTCGAACTTCTCCGGCTGGCATCTGATGAAGTCGCTGGCCGTGTCGGACCGGTACGGCCTCGCGCGCTACGTCGCGAACCAGGCCTACTACTCGCTGGTCGGCCGCGACTACGAGTGGGAGCTGATGCCGCTGGGCATCGACCAGGGCGTGGGCGCGGTGGTGTGGAGCCCGCTGGGCTGGGGCCGGCTCACGGGCAAGATCCGCCGCGGACAGCCGCTGCCCGCCAACAGCCGGCTGCACGTGACGGCCGACATGGGCCCTCCCGTGCCCGACGAGCTGCTGTACCGCGTGGTCGATGCGCTGGAGAAGGTCGGCGCCGAGCTCGGCAAGACGGTGCCGCAGGTGGCGCTCAACTGGCTGCTGCAGCGCCCGACGGTGTCGAGTGTGGTGATCGGCGCGCGCGACGAGGCGCAACTGCGGCAGAACCTCGGCGCGGTGGGCTGGAACCTCACGCCCGCGCAGGTTGCCGAGCTCGACGCGGCCAGCGCGACGACGCGGGCCTATCCCTACTGGCACCAGCAGGGCTTCCTGGAGCGCAACCCGAACCCGGTCTAGGCTTTCTTGCCGGGTGAGGCGGGCGTCAGCCCGAGCACCCAGCGCTTGAAGTCTTCCAGTGCCCCGGAGGCCGGCCGGCCCTCGGGGTACGCGAAGTAGTAGCCCTGGCGCACATCGAGGTGCCGGTCGACCGGGATCACGAGTTCGCCCGTGCGCAACTCATGCTCGATCAGGATGCGCGGCGCCAGGCCCACGCCCATGCCGGCCGCGGTGGCAGCCACCACCATGGTGAAGAGCTCGTAGCGCGGCCCGCGCGAGGCGTGCACCGTGTACTCCCAGCCTTGCTGCGCATACCAGTCGCGCCATGCGTGGGCGCGCGTGCTCAGGTGTACGTGGCGGCAGCGCTCGAGACCGGCTTCATCCCACGGCCCATGCGCATCGCGGAAGCCGGGGCTGCAGATGGGCACCATTTCGCCTTCGGAAAAGATCAGCCCGCCGCGCGTGTTCGGCCAGAACTGGTCGCCGAAGTAGATGGCCGCGTCGTAGGCGTTCTCCTGGAAGGAAAAAGGCTGCGAGCGTGCCGACAGGTTCACCGTGATGTTCGGATGCAGCCGGCTGCACTCCGGCAGCCGCGGTATGAGCCACTGCGTGGCGAAGGTGGGCACCACGGCAAGCTCCAGCACGAAGCCCATTTCGTGGCCGGCGCTGATCTCCAGCGTGTCGCGGCGGATCTGGTCGAGGTGGCGGCGGATGCGCGCCGCGTACTCCCGGCCCGTGTCGGTGAGCGTGAGGCGGCGCCGCACGCGCGAGAACAGCGGCACGCCCAGGCGCTGCTCCAGCATGGCCACCTGCCGGCCGACGGCGCTCTGCGTGAGCGCCAGTTCGCTCGCCGCGCGCGTGAAGCTGCCCAGCCGTGCCGACGCCTCGAAGGCCTGCAGCGCGCCGAGGTTGGGAAGGTCTTTTCGCATCGGCGTATTCTGCGTGCCAGAGGTCGAGCAACAAAGAAAGGCAGGCCATGCGCCGTGTGGTGATCGTCGGCGGCGGAGCCATCGGCTCTGCCATCGCTTACTTCCTGACCCGCGACCCCGACGGGGAGCGCTTCGAGGTCACGGTGGTCGAGCGCGACTTCTCGTACAGCCAGGCGTCGTCGGCGCTGTCGGCGAGTTCGATCCGCCAGCAGTTCTCCACCGCCATCAACATCCGGATGTCGCTCTACGGTATCGACTTCTTCCGCGACATCGGCCGGGCCCTGCGCGTGGGCGACGAGGTGCCCGAGATCGGCCTCGTCGAACCCGGCTACCTGTACCTGGCCTCGCAGGCCGGTGCCGACGTGCTGCGAGAGAACCACGCGCTGCAGAAGGCGCACGCGGTGGACGTGGCGCTGCTCGCGCCGCAGGAGCTGAAGGCGCGATTTCCCTGGATATCGACCGAAGGCATCGTGCTCGCCTCGCTCGGCCTGTCGGGCGAGGGCTGGT
>CAJYQC010000021.1 GCA_913776885.1 uncultured Variovorax sp. | reverse complement strand
TGCTCGACGAGCGCGAAGGTCCCGTGGCGCCAGAGGAGCGCCACCGCGCCTTCAACACGCAGCCGCTGCGCTCGCGCGCGGCCATCGTGGCAGCCGGGCCGATCGCCAACCTGCTTCTGGCGGTGTTGCTCTACACGGCGGTCAACTGGATCGGTGTGCAGGAGCCGGTCGCCACACTGGCGCGTCCGGTGGCGGGTTCGATCGCGGAATCGGCCGGCCTCAAGGGCGGCGAGCACGTCACCCGTGCCGGTTTCGACGGCGACCTGGCGCCGGTCCAGTCCTTCGAGGATCTGCGCTGGCGCATGACGCGCGGCGCACTCGACGGCCGCGACCTGACGATCGAGATCGCGGGCGAGGGAGGGCGCCCCGCGCGCGAACTGGTGCTTCCGCTGAGCCGCATGGAGGCCAAGGACGCCGATCCGCAGATGTTCCGCAAGATCGGCCTGCTGGCGCCGCTGACGCGGCCCGAGATCGGCGAGATCATGAAGGGCAGTGCGGCCGAGTCGGCCGGCCTGCTCAAGGGCGACGTGGTGCGTGCCATCGGTGGCAAGCCGATCATCGACGGACAGCAACTGCGCGAGGCGATCCGCGCCTCGGTCGTCGACGGGCAGCCGCTGGCCCAGGCCTGGCAGATCGAACGCGGCGGCCGGGGACTCACCCTCGACGTGAAGCCCGAGGTCAGGGAAGAGGGCGGCGCCAAGGTCGGTCGCGTGGGTGCGTATGTGGGCGCACCGCCCGAGATGGTGACCGTGCGCCAGGGTGTGGTCGACGGCGTTTGGCATGGCGTGGTGCGCACCTGGGAGGTGTCCGCGCTGACCGTGCGCATGATGGGCAAGATGGTCATCGGCGAGGCGTCGATCAAGAATCTCAGCGGTCCGATCACGATCGCCGACTATGCGGGCAAGTCCGCGAGCCTCGGCTTGACTCAGTATCTGGTCTTTCTCGCACTCATCAGCGTGAGCCTCGGGGTGCTCAATCTCATGCCGCTGCCGGTCCTCGATGGAGGACACCTGATGTATTATCTTTGGGAGGGCCTGACCGGCAAGAGCGTCTCTGACGCCTGGATGGAACGGCTTCAGCGCGGGGGTGTGGCCCTGTTGCTGGTCATGATGTCGGTCGCACTCTTCAACGACGTCACGCGGCTCTTTGGTTAACTTTCTGCCGGCCCTTTCCGTGCCGGCTCAATTCACAGATGAACAAAAACTTCAGTCGCTTTCGCCTGCGTAGCGTTGTCGCGGTGGTTGCCAGTGCGCTTGCGGCTACGGCCGCCTGGGCAGTCGAACCCTTCACGGTGCGCGACATCCGCGTCGAAGGTCTGCAACGCGTGGAGGCCGGTACGGTCTTCGCGTCGTTGCCGCTGCGCGTTGGCGATACCTACAGCGACGAGCGCGGTTCTGCCGCCATTCGTGCGCTGTTCGATCTGGGGTTGTTCAAGGACGTCCGCATCGACGTGAACGGCAACGTGCTGGTGGTCATCGTGGAAGAGCGCCCGACCATCGCCGACGTCGATTTCGTCGGCACCAAGGAATTCGACAAGGCTGCGCTGCAGAAGGCGCTGCGCGAGGTGGGCTTGGCCGACGGCCGTCCCTACGACAAGGCGCTGGCCGACCGCGCCGAGCAGGAGCTCAAGCGCCAGTACGTGAGCCGCAGCCTCTACAACGCGCAGGTCGTGACCACCGTCACGCCCATCGAGCGAAACCGCGTCAATCTGACGTTCACCGTGACCGAAGGCGAGTCGGCCCGCATCCGCGAAGTGCGCGTGGTGGGCAACAAGGCCTTCAGCGAATCGACCCTGCTGAGCCTGTTCGACCAGGACAGCGGCGGCTTCATGAGCTGGTACACGAAGTCGAACCAGTATTCGCGCGCCAAGCTCAACGCCGACCTCGAAACCCTGCGCTCGTACTACATCACGCGCGGCTATCTCGAGTTCCGCATCGACTCCACGCAGGTCGCGATCTCGCCGGACCGCAAGGACCTGACGGTCACCGTCAACATCACCGAAGGCGAGAAGTTCGTGGTGTCGAGCGTCAAGCTCGACGGCAACTACCTCGGCCGTGACGACGAGTTCAAGTCGCTCATCACGATCAAGCCGGGCGAGCCCTACAACGGCGAGCAGGTCACCGAGACCACCAAGGCCTTCAACGACTACTTCGGCACCTTCGGCTACGCCTTCGCCCGCGTGCAGGCGCGCCCCGAGATCGACCGCGTCAACAACCGCGTGGCCCTCACGCTGCAGGCCGAGCCATCGCGCCGCGTCTACGTGCGCCGCGTCTCGGTCGGCGGCAACAACAAGACCCGCGACGAGGTGATCCGCCGCGAGTTCCGCCAGTACGAGGCTTCGTGGTACGATGGCGACAAGATCAAGCTCTCCCGCGATCGCGTGGACCGCCTGGGCTACTTCACCGAAGTCAACGTCGACACGCAGGAAGTGCCCGGCTCGCCGGACCAGGTGGACCTGACGGTCAGCGTGGTCGAGAAGCCCACCGGCAGCCTGCAACTCGGTGCTGGCTACTCCAGCGCGGAAAAGGTCGCGCTGACCTTCGGCATCTCCCAGGAGAACGTGTTCGGCTCGGGCAACTTCCTGGGCGTGCAGGTCAACACCAGCAAGTACAACCGTACGCTGTCGCTGACGGCGACCGACCCGTATTTCACGGCCGACGGCATCTCGCGCACGTTCAGCATCTATCACACGACGACGCGTCCTTACCAGACCTCCACCGACGGTGACTACAAGCTGGTGAACCAGGGTGCATCGGTGCGTTTCGGCGTGCCTTTCAGCGAAGTCGACACCGTCTTCTTCGGCATCGGCCTCGAGCGCTATGCGTTCGACCCGAACAGCTCGACCGCCTTCTCCGGTCTGTACACGCCGCCGTCGTACCTCAATTACTTCGGATGCCAGAAGGACGCCACGGGGTTGCTGGTGGTCAACTGCAGCCAGAAGAGCGTCTGGGGCGTTCCGCTGAGCGTCGGCTGGGGCCGTGACAACCGCGACAGTGCGCTTATTCCGACCACAGGCCGCCTGCAGCGCGCCAACCTCGAAGTTGGCGCCGCTGGCGACATGAAGTACGTCAAGACGAACTACCAGTACCAGCAGTTCTTCGCGATCAACAAGCAGTACACCTTCTCGATCAACGGTGAAGTCGGCTACGCCAAGGCGTTCGGCAACAAGGTCTATCCGATCTTCAAGAACTTCTACGCGGGCGGCTTGGGTTCGGTTCGCGGCTTCGAGCAGAACTCGCTCGGCCCGCGCGACACCCCGCTGTTCCTGCAGAGCGAAGGCGCGGCCATCGGCGGTACCAAGAAGGCGATCTTCAACGCCGAGCTGAGCACTCCGTTCCCCGGCGCCGGCAACGACCGCACCCTTCGTCTGTATGGCTTCTTCGACATCGGCAACGTGTTCGGCAGCCGCACCCCTGGCCTGACCGACGAGCAGTGGAGCGCCGAGAAGAAGCTGCGCGCCTCTGTCGGCCTGGGTATCAGCTGGATCTCGCCGCTGGGCCCGCTGCGCCTCGCGTACGCGTTCCCGGTCAGGTCCCAGAAGGAAGTGGGGCAACCCTTCACGGCCGGCTACATCCCGAAGGATAGAATCCAGCGCCTCCAATTCCAGATCGGAACGTCTTTCTAAATGAAGCATTTGATTCGCGCCGCGGCCGGCGCGTTGTTGATTCCCGCTTTTGCGCTCAGCGTGGCTCCGGCCCAGGCTCAGACGCAGGAAACCTTTCGCATCGGCTTCGTGAATCCGGATCGCGTGCTGCGTGAGGCGCAGCCGGCCAAGAATGCCCAGGCGAAGCTCGAGGCGGAATTCCTCAAGCGCGAGAAGGACCTGACCGCCCAGGGCGATGCCCTGAAGGCGGCCTCGGAGAAGTTCGAGCGCGAGGCTCCGACGCTGTCCGAGTCCCAGCGCGTGGCCCGCCAGCGTGCGCTGGTGGACCAAGACCGCGACTTCCAGCGCAAGCGCCGCGAATTCCAGGAAGACCTGAATGCGCGCAAGAACGAGGAGCTCCAGCAGGTCTATGAACGCGCCAACCGCGTGGTGAAGCAGGTTGCTGAAGCCGAGAAGTACGACGCCATCCTGCAGGAAGCGATCTACATCAATCCGAAGCACGACATCACCGACAAGGTGATCAAGGCGCTGAACGCGTCCGTCGCTTCTCCTGCGCCCGCGGCAGGCAAGTAACGCCGCGAACCGGCGTGTCACTGCAGCTCGGAGCCATTGTCGACGCCCTCGGGGGCGAACTCCATGGCGATGCGACGCTGTCCATCGAGCGGCTGGCGCCGCTCCAGAATGCACAGCCGGACGCGCTCAGCTTCCTGAGCCATCCCAAGTACCAGCAGGAGCTGGCGGCTTCGAAGGCCGCCTGTGTGATCGTGTCGCCCGCCATGCGCGAGGCGGCCGCGGCGCGTGGTGCGTACATCGTCACGCCCGATCCGTATCTCTACTTCGCCCGTCTCACGCAGCTCTGGAAGGCTCGCCACGCGCGTCCTGAGGCCGACCGCATCCATCCCAGCGCGGTGATCGACCCTGAAGCGCTGGTCGATGCCACGGCGCGCATCGGTGCGCTGTGCGTGGTGGAGCGGGGCGCCCGCATCGGTGCGGGCACCGTGCTGAAGTCGCGCGTGACGATCAGCGAGGACTGCGTGATCGGCGAGCGGTGCCTGCTCCATCCCGGCGTGGTCGTCGGTGCGGACGGCTTCGGACTGGCGCCGCACGAAGGACGCTGGATCAAGATCGAGCAGCTCGGCGCGGTGCGCATCGGCACCGACGTGGAGATCGGCGCCAACACCTGCATCGACCGGGGCGCGCTGGACGACACTGTCATCGAAGACGGCGTGAAGCTCGACAACCTGATCCAGATAGGACACAACGTACGCGTCGGCAAGAACACGGCCATGGCGGGCTGCGTCGGCGTGGCCGGCAGCGCCACGATCGGTGCCGGCTGCACCTTCGGCGGCGGCGCCATCGTGCTGGGCCACCTGACGGTCGCCGACGGCGTGCACGTATCGGCCGCGACCGTGGTCACCCGGTCCATACGCAAGGCCGGCCAATACACCGGCATGTTTCCCATCGATGACAATGCGAGCTGGGAAAAGAATGCGGCAACGCTCAAGCAGTTGCACAACCTGCGCGAACGACTGAAGGCGCTGGAGAAGGCTCCCTCGAAAAAATGACGACGATGCAGGAACAGAAAACCATGACGACGACGCTCGATATCCATCAAATCCTCAAGCTGCTGCCTCACCGCTACCCGTTCCTGCTGGTGGACCGCGTGCTGGACATGGAAAAGGGCAAGCGAATCACGGCGCTGAAGAACGTGACGATGAACGAGCCGTTCTTCAACGGCCACTTCCCGCACCGTCCGGTGATGCCGGGCGTGCTGATGCTCGAAGCGATGGCCCAGGCTGCCGCGCTGCTGTCGTTCCGGTCGCTGGACATCGTGCCGGATGACAACACCGTCTACTACTTCGCCGCGATCGACGGTGCCCGCTTCAAGCGGCCGGTGGAGCCGGGCGACCAGCTCACCCTCGAAGTCGAGATCGAGCGCATGAAGGCGGGCATTTCCAAGTTCAAGGGCCGGGCGCTCGTGGGCAGTGAACTCGCCTGCGAGGCGTCGCTGATGTGCGCCATGCGCCAGATCAACTGATGACCGGCCGCAGCCAGTCGCTCATTCACAAGGCATGACCCAGGTTCACTCGACGGCCGTCGTCGACCCCCAGGCGCAGCTCGATGCTTCGGTATCGGTCGGTCCCTATGCCGTGATCGGTCCGCACGTGCGGATCGGCGCGGGCACCACCATCGGCGCGCATTGCGTGATCGAAGGGCGCACCACCATCGGGCGCGACAACAGGATCTTCCAGTTCTCGTCCCTCGGCGCCGTCCCGCAAGACAAGAAATACGCCGGCGAGCCGACCGAGCTCGTCATCGGCGACCGCAACGTGATCCGCGAGTTCTGCACCTTCAACCTCGGCGTCCCCGGGGCAGGGGGCGTGACCCGTGTCGGCAACGACAACTGGATCATGGCGTACACGCACATCGCCCACGACTGCCGCGTGGACGACCACACCACGCTGGCTAACAACACCACGCTGGCGGGGCATGTGCACCTGGCCGACTGGGTCACGGTCGGCGGGCTCACCGGCATCCACCAGTTTGTCTCGGTCGGCGCCCATGCCATGCTCGGCTTCGCAAGCGCGGTCACGCAGGACGTGCCGCCTTTCATGCTGGTCGACGGCAACCCGCTGGCGGTGCGTGGCTTCAACATCGTCGGCCTGCGCCGGCGCGATTTCTCCGCCCAGCGGCTTGCGGCGGTGAAGCAGATGCACCGCCTGCTTTACCGCCAGGGCAA
>CAJYQC010000020.1 GCA_913776885.1 uncultured Variovorax sp. | reverse complement strand
CTCGTCCTCGATCTCGCCGACGATCTGCTCGAGCACGTCCTCGATGGTGATGAGGCCGGCCACGCGGCCGAATTCGTCGATGACGATGGCCAGATGGTTGCGGTTGCCGCGGAACTCGCGCAACAGGTCGTTCAGGCCCTTGCTCTCGGGAACGAAGGTCGCCGGGCGCAGCAGCGCACGGATGTTCAGATCCGGCGCGCGCTGCAGCTTGAGCAGGTCCTTCGCGAGCAGGATGCCGATGATGTTTTCCTTCTCGCCTTCGTACACCGGGAAGCGCGAGTGCGCGGTGTCGATGACCAGGTGCAGCAGCGCCTCGTACGGCGCGTCGATGTTCACCAGGTCCATGCGCGGCGCGGCGACCATCACGTCGCCGGCGGTCATGTCGGCCATGCGCAGCACGCCTTCGAGCATCACGCGCGACTCCGCGCCGATCACTTCGTTGTCCTCGGCGTCTGCCAGGGTTTCGATCAGCTCGTCGCGCGAATCAGGGCCGGGGTGGATGAATTCGGCGAGTTTCTGGAGAAAGCTGCGCTTGTCTTCCCGTTCGACGGGAGCGCGTTCAGGGTGAGGTTCGGCCACTGCGGGAGGGCGGAGTTGAGGAGGGGCAAGGATACCGGATTGCGCGTGACACGCTCTACCGGGCCCTCCCCGGGGGTCGGGCCCGGGCGGCCGGCAGGCGCCGCGAGGCTCAGGGCGCCGACTTCTTGCGGGCGTCGCGCATGCCGCTGCGCACTTCCTGCAGGCTGGCCAGGAAGGTCCAGAACTGCTTGGCGCGGCTCTTGAGAGCGAAGTCGACAGCGGCGTAGTGTTCCAGGGCGATCTCGCTCATGCGGCTGTCGAAGGTGGCGCTGGGCAATTCGAGGTGAGCCTCGGCCTCGGAGCCGCTGCGCACGACGGTGGCGCCGGCGTTGCGGGCGATCTTCAGCATGGCGGCGTTCTCGCTCAGCGCATGGATGAAGAGCATGCCCACGCCTTCGTTGCGCGCCACCACAACGGCGCGCTCGAACAGTCGGGCGCCGTAGCCGCGTCCACGGGCGTGGGCCGAGACGGACACGCCGAACTCGGCGCAGTCGCTGTGCTGGTCGCCGGGGGCGAAGGCCAGGTGGGCCATCGCGATCAGGTCGAGGCGGCGGTTGTAGATGCCGAAGAGCTCGTCGCGTTCGAAGTCGAGGCTGTCGACGTAGCGCTGGACCTGCTCGTCTGCCGCTGCGTAGCCGAAGCGCAGGTAGCGGTCATGCGGGGTGAGATCGAGCAGGTGGCGAGCGATGCGCTCGCGTTCGCGAGGGCCGATCGAGCGGATCGGCACCATCACCGGTTGAGGCGCGCTGACTGCGCGTGGTTGCGCCTCCACCATCGGCGCCTTCAGGAAAGAGCCAATGCCGAGAGACGCTTTGAGCAGGGTCTTGGCGGTAAGCATGGCTCCAATGTAAGGGTTTTCACCTAAACAACAAGTTCACAGGGTTAATCGAGAGACACATCTGTGACCCACTTCCACAACCTGTGGCGCGATTGCAACCGCGAATGCTGTTAGATCGGCACGGCTGTGGTCGCCTTGACACGGTCGAGCACGAAGCTGGTCTTGCAGTCTTCCACGCTAGGGTGCTTGAGCAGGGTGTCCATGATGAAGCGGCTGTAATGGGCCATGTCGGCCACCACCACGCGCAGCAGGTAGTCCATGTCGCCGGTGAGGGCGGCGCATTCGACGACCTCGGGCCAGGTTTGCACGCTGGCGCGGAACAGGTCCATGGGATTGCGCTTGTGGGTCTCTGTGTGCTTTTCGAGACGCACGTTGAGATAGGCGGTCAGCCCCAGGCCGACTGCCTCGGGCTGAACCAGTGCCACGTATCGGTCGATCACGCGCTGCTCCTCCAGCCGCTTGACCCTGCGCAGCACGGCGCTGGGAGACAGGCTCACCTGCTCCGCGATCTGGTCGTAGGTGGCGCGGCCGTCTGCTTGAAGCGTGCGCAGAATGAGTCTATCGATCTTGTCCAGTGCTTCCATTTCATCATTCTTGCAGTTTTAGTGCGCGACGGCTATCGCAGGCGCGCGGAAACGCAGTAAACCTGAGAGGCATCCGCCCTACATTGCATGACCGGCCAATTTCGCGCCACATTCATTCCATCCCCACACCGGAGACCGCACATGAGCCTTGCCGACGCACCCGCCTTCACGCCCTGGGAGAACCCCATGGGCACCGATGGCTTCGAATTCATCGAGTACGCGGCACCTGATCCGGCCGCCATGGGCAAGGTGTTCGAGCGCATGGGCTTCAAGGCCGTGGCCAAGCACCGCCACAAGAACGTGTTGCTCTATCGCCAGGGCACGATCAACTTCATCATCAACGCCGAGCCCGACTCGTTCGCGCAGCGCTTTGCGCGCCTGCACGGCCCCAGCGTCTGCGCCATCGCATTCCGCGTGCAGGACGCCAAGTCCGCCTACGAGCGCGCCATTTCGCTCGGCGCCTGGGGCTTCGCCGACAAGGCCGGCCCGGGCGAGCTGAACATCCCGGCCATCAAGGGCATCGGCGACAGCCTGATCTATCTGGTGGACCGCTGGCGCGGCAAGAACGGCGCGAAGCCGGGCGACATCGGCAACATCGGCTTCTTCGACGTCGACTTCGAGGCGCTGCCGGGCCTGAGCGCCGAAGAGGCGCTGGCACCGGTGGGCAACGGCCTGACCTACATCGACCACCTCACGCACAACGTGCACCGCGGCCGCATGAACGAATGGGCCGAGTTCTACGAGCGCCTGTTCAATTTCCGCGAGGTGAAGTACTTCGACATCGAAGGCCAGGTGACCGGCGTGAAGAGCAAGGCCATGACCAGCCCCTGCGGCAAGATCCGCATCCCGATCAACGAAGAGGGCAAGGAGCAGGCCGGCCAGATCCAGGAGTACCTGGACATGTACAACGGCGAAGGCATCCAGCACATCGCGATGGGCTCGGACGACCTGTACCAGACGGTCGACGCGCTGCGCGCCAACGGCGTGACGCTGTTGGACACCATCGACACCTACTACGAGCTGGTCGACAAGCGCATTCCCGGCCACGGCGAAAGCGTGGAGGAGCTGCACAAGCGCAAGATCCTGATCGACGGCAAGAAAGATGCGCTGCTGCTGCAGATCTTCAGCGAGAACCAGCTCGGCCCGATCTTCTTCGAGTTCATCCAGCGCAAGGGCGACGACGGCTTCGGCAACGGCAACTTCAAAGCGCTGTTCGAGAGCATCGAGCTCGACCAGATGCGCCGCGGCGTGCTGAGCGCCGCAAAATAAGGGCCTTTCCCTTATCTACCCGCCTCTGGAGCACGCATGCGCAGCTGTACGCCTTCGATCGGTCTGACTTTCATCGCGGCGGCTGCGGCCGTTCTTTCGGGTTGCGCGATGGCGCCTGCTGCCGCGCCGGCGGCCGGCGCCTCGCACCTCGACACGGTGCAGAAGGCCGCGGTGCTGCGCATCTGCACGCCGGGCGACTACAAGCCCTTCAGCTTCCAGAAGCCCGACGGCGCCTTCGAGGGCATCGACGTCGACCTGATGGCCGGCTTCAGCGCCAGCCTCGGCGCGAAGCCGGAGTGGATCAAGACCACCTGGGCCAACCTGCTGCCCGACCTGACCGCCGGCAAGTGCGACATTGCCGTGGGCGGCGTGTCGGTCACCACCGACCGGCAGAAGCGCGCCTTCTTCAGCGCGCCCTACATGGTCAACGGCAAGACACCGATCGCGCGCTGCGCCGACGTGACCAAGTACCAGAGCGTGGCGGCCATCGATCAGCCGTCGGTGCGCGTCATCTTCAACCCGGGCGGCAGCAACGAGCGCTTCGCCCGCGCCAACTTCAAGCACGCCAAGCTCACGCTGCACGGCGAGAACGTGACGATCTTCGACGAGATCCTCGCCAATCGGGCCGACGTGTTCGTCACCGAGTCGGCCGAGGCCATCACGCAGCAGAAGCTCAAGCCGGGCCTGTGCGCAGTGAACCCCGACAAGCCGCTCCAGTATGGCGAGATGGCCTGGATGCTGCCGCGCGACGACGTGGCCTTCAAGTCGTACGTCGACCAGTGGCTGCACCTGCAGCAGGCCGGCGGCGACTTCCAGCGGACGATGGACCGCTGGCTCAAGTAACCCTTCTTTCTCCGAGACCGCTCTTCCATGGACTCCCCCGCCGCCGCAGTTGTCACCCCCGCCGTCTATGGCGCCTCGGACCGCCCGCCGCGCGGCGACTACTCGCGCGGCGGCGCGGTGCTGGCCGACTACACCTGCCCGCAGGACTGGGCAAGCTACACGGCGGCCGACCACGACACATACAAGCGGCTCTACGAGCGGCAGGCCGCGCAGCTGCCGGGCCTGGCCTGCGACGCCTTCATCGAGGCGCTTCCCTCGCTGGGCGTGAAGGACCGCATCCCGCGCTTCGACGAGCTCAACGAGCGGCTGCACAAGGCGACGGGCTGGGAGATCGTCGCGGTGCCCGGGCTGATTCCGGAGCTGCCCTTCTTCACCCTGCTCGCGAACCGGCGCTTTCCGGTCACCGACTGGATCCGCAAGCCCGAGGAGTTCGACTACATCGTCGAACCCGATGTGTTCCACGACCTGTTCGGCCACGTGCCGATGCTGTTCGACCCGACCTTCGCCGACTATGTGCAGCGCTACGGCCAGGGCGGCATCAAGGCGCACGAACTCGGCGCGGGCGAGAAGCTCGCGCGGCTCTACTGGTATACGGTGGAGTTCGGCCTGATCCGCCAGCCGGACGGCCTGCGCGCGTACGGTGCGGGCATCCTCAGTTCGGTGGGCGAGCTCAGGCACGCGGTGCTCAGCGACGAGCCGCGCCGCCTGCCGCTCGACCTGCTGCGCACCATGCGCACGCGCTACAAGATCGACACCTACCAGGCCAACTATTTCGTGATCGACAGCTTCAAGCAACTGTTCGATCTCACCGAGCCCGATTTCACGCCGCTGTACGAGTCGCTGAAGGTGGCGCCGGACATCGAAGCCGGTCTGCTGCTGCCGGGCGAGTCCGGCAAGGCCTGAAACTTCGAAGGGTTGTTCGTTCGCTCGTTCGAGCGCGCAGCTATCGCACGCGCGACAAGGTACGCCCTCGCCCTAGGACAAGCCCGCTGGTGGCGGAAGCAGAGTGGCTTCCACAATCCGCGCCAAAGGAGCTTGCATGCAGACGACGACATCATCCGCGCGACAGAACTACCCGGCCGGCGTGCCGCACGAGATCGATCCCGAGCAGTACCGTTCGCTGCCCCACATGTTCGACGAGGCTTTCGCCCGTTATGCCGACCGCCCCTTCTCGGTCTGCATGGAACGCTGGATGTCGTACGGCGAGCTCGATGCGCTGTCGAAGGCGCTGGGCGCCTGGTTTCAGTCGCGCGGGCTGGAGCCCGGTGCGCGGGTGGCGATCATGCTGCCGAACATCCCGCAGTTCGCAGTCACAATGTGCGGCGTGCTGCGCGCGGGATACACCTGCGTCAACGTCAATCCGCTGTACACAGCGCGCGAGCTCGAGCACCAGCTGAAGGATTCGGGCGCGACTGCGATCGTCATCCTCGAGAATTTCGCCGCGACACTGGAGAAGGTCATCGAGCGCACGCCGGTCAAGCACGTGGTCATGACCTCGATGGGCGACCTGCTCGGCGGCCTGTACGGCGCCTGGATCACGATGGCCGTGCGCCA
>CAJYQC010000019.1 GCA_913776885.1 uncultured Variovorax sp. | reverse complement strand
CGCCACACGCGCGCGGTGGAGCTCACCAGCGCCGGCGCCCTGCTATTGCTGGCGGTGCAGCAGTCGCTGCCGCGCATCGACACGGCCGTGCGCCAGATCCGCCAGAGTGCGGGGCGCCAGAGCGTGTCGCTGACCACCTTCGCCTCGTTCGCCTCGATGTGGCTGATCCCCCGGCTGGAGGCGTTCCAGCGCGACAACCCCGAGATCGACATCCGCATCGACGCCAGCGACGTGGCCGTCGACCTCGACGTGGCCGACGTGGACATCGCCCTGCGCTACGGACCGCGCGAGGCCATGCCGCCGAGCGCGGTGCGCCTGTTCGGCGAGACGCTGACGCCGGTGGCCAGCCCCTGGCTGCTCAAGAGCAGCCCGCCGATCAAGACCCCGGCCGACATGACGCGCTTCACGCTCATCGAGGCCGGCGACGCCCACCGCACCCACCTGGAGTGGCTGACGTGGCGCCGCTGGTTCGAGGTGAACGGCCTGGAGCGCGCCCAGCCCAAGCGCTGGCTCTACTTCAACTACGCCTACCAGATGGTGCAGGCCGCGCTCACCGGCCAGGGCGTGACGCTGGCGCGCAGCTCGCTCATCGCCGAGAGCCTGGCCAACGGCGACCTGGTCGAGGTGCTGCCGCAGCACCGCATGGATTCCCCGATGTCCTACTGGCTGATCGCCGGGCCGCGCAGCGTGCAGCGCCCCGAGATCAGGGCCTTCTGCGACTGGCTCCAGCTGCAGGCCGTGACCACGCGCGAGACCATCGGCGAGGTGCCCGACCCGGACACCGTCGACGACATCGACTGAGGTTCAAGAGAAAGAACAGCCTGGCAGCAGCTTCCAGGAACACCGCGGAGCCGGGTCCGCCGGGCCGCTGGTGTTGCCCCCGGAAGGGGGAAGGCGCGCGCGACACGAAGTGCGCGCAGCCTGGGGCAGAGTCAAGCCACCGGCCAGACCACGCCGTTGTCGTTGAGGATGGCGTCCAGCGGCAGGTCGTGCGCCTCGGGCTCGAAATCTTCGATGAAGCCGTTGGTGAAGCCCAGCCCCACCGTGAACGGCCGCGGCTCCAGCGCGGCCAGCGTGCGGTCGTAGAAGCCGCCGCCGTAGCCCAGCCGGTAGCCGCCGGCGCTGTAGCCCACGCAGGGCACGAACAGCAGCGTGGGCACGATCAGCTCGGTGTCCTTGGGCTTGGGAATGCCGTAGGCGTCTTCCTCCATCTGGCAGCCCGGGTACCAGGCGTGGAAGGTCAGGGTCTTGTGAACTTTGTCGATCACCGGCAGTCCGATGCGGCGGCGCTGCGGCTCGTCCATGAGTTCGCCGTCTTCCTTCCAGCGATGCAGTGCGGGCAGCGGATCGAACTCGCCCTTGATCGGCCAGTAGGCGCCGATCACCGTGTCGGGCCGGCCCACCAGCCAGATCCGCATCACGCGCTGCAGGAGGTCGGCGCGTGTCAGCCGGTCGGGCATCGCCAGACGTTGCTCGATGAGGGCTTTCCTCAACTGGTCCTTAAGAAAACTCGCCGTTGCCGAGGTGTCGGCACCCTTTGACTTGTCCATAATCCCCCGATGCAGTTCCCAAGCATTTTGGCATCCAAGCGCAGCCATCCGCGCAAAGCGGCCCCCGCACTGGTTTTTTCCGCGATCATTGCCTTCGCCGCACTGCTCTCGCAGCAGCCCGCCGCGGCCCAGAGCAACACCAACGACGACGTCCTGATCCAGATGAAGCAGGCCTTCCAGCGCGGCGACAAGGCCCGGCTGACCGCCCTGCTGCCGCAGGCCCGCGGCCATGCGCTCGAACCCTGGGCCGCCTACTGGGAACTCAAGGCGCGGCTGCAGGAAGCCGCCCCCAATGAAGTGCAGGACTTCTACGCCCGCTACCCCGGCACCTACCAGGAAGACCGCCTTCGCAACGACTGGCTCCTGCTGACCGGCCAGCGCCGCGACTGGGACAACTTCTCCGCCTCGCTCGCCGGCTTTCGCATGGGCGACGACCCGCAGGTGCGCTGCTACGCGATCCTGGTCGACACGCTGCGCTCCGGCGCCGCCACGCAGGCGCAGGCCGACGAGGTGCGCCGCAACTGGTTCGGCCAGAAGGACCTCGACGATGGCTGCCTCACCGCCGCCGACCGCATGGTCGCCGCCCGCCTGCTGTCGACCAACGACGTCTGGAAGAAGGCCCGCGTGGCCATGGAGGCCAACCGCCCGCACCCGACGCGCTGCCGCTGTTCGAGGAGCTCAACGCGAGCTCGGCCAAGTTCCTGACCGGCCGCGCCTTCGTGGCCGCCAAGTCGCGCAAGGAACTGGTGGTGCTCGCGCTCATCAAGGTCGCCATGGCCGACCCCGAGCAGGCCGCCTCCCAGCTCGACAGCAAGTGGGGCCCGATGCTCTCGGCCGAGGAGCGCAACTGGCTCTGGGGCACCATCGGCCGCGCCGCCGCCATCAAGCTGTGGCCGCAGGCCGGCAGCTACTTCGCCAACGTCACCAAGAACGGCGATCTTTCCGACGACATGCTCGCCTGGCGCGTGCGCGCCGCCCTGCGCGCCGGCCAGTGGAAGGAGGTGGTGCCCGCCATCAACGCGATGAGCGAGACCGCCCAGCTCGACCCCACCTGGGTCTACTGGAAGGCCCGCGCGCTGGCCAGCGCAGGCGGCGACGACCGCCGCGCCCAGGCCCGCGAGCTCTACCAGAGCATCGCCGGCTCGCGCGGCTTCTACGAGATGCTGGCGCTCGAGGAGCTGGGCCAGCGCACCGTGGTGCCCACGCGCCCCGCCCCGCTCACGCCCGAGGAAAAAGCCGCCGCGCGCAGCAACCCGTCGCTGGCGCGCGGCCTCTATGCCATCGCCATCGGCCTGCGCCCCGAGGGCACGCGCGAGTGGAACTACGCCACCAACCTGCACGACAAGGGCGGCATGGACGACCGCGCGCTGCTGGCCGCGGCCGACTTCGCCTGCCAGCGCGAGGTGTGGGACCGCTGCATCAACACCAGCGAGCGCACCAAGGGTGTGGTCGACGTGGAGCAGCGCTTTCCCATGCCCTTCCACGACACCGTGCTGCGCAAGAGCCAGGACATCGGCCTAGACCCGGCCTACGTCTACGGCCTGATCCGCCAGGAAAGCCGCTTCATCATGGACGCCCGCTCGGGCGTCGGCGCCTCGGGCCTGATGCAGGTGATGCCCGCCACGGCGCGCTGGACGGCCCGCAAGATCGGCCTGCCCTACTCGCCGGACATGATCACCGACCGCGAGACCAACATCA
>CAJYQC010000018.1 GCA_913776885.1 uncultured Variovorax sp. | reverse complement strand
TCTTCCAGGGCTCCTGAGCAGGCTCACCACGCTTCCCGCAAAGGCGGCCGATGCCGCCATAGCCAGCCCCAGGTGCACGGCGGTGTGCGAGGGCAGCAGGCCGAACAGCAGGCTCATCGCAAGGCTGCCGAGCGTGAGGCCCGTGAGGCGCGCCGTTCCTTGCGCGCCGCCGGCCGCGCCGCTGCGCTCCTTGGGCGCGGACAGCAGCATGTTCTGGTTGTTCGGCGTCTGGAAGAGTCCGAAGCCGAAGCCCGCGAGGCTGGTGAAGAGCGCGATCGGCAGTGCCGGTTCGCCGTGGATGGGCCACAGCGCGCACAGCGCCAGCCCGGCCGCGAGCATCGCGCCGCCCGCAGCGCAGAGCCACGCGGTGGGTACGCGTTGGGCCAGGCGTGCCGACAGCGGTGCGGCCAGCATCACCGCCAGCGGCCAGGGCGTCATCAGCACGCCGGTGGCCGCAGTGCTCTGGCCCAGCTCGTGCTGGATGAAGAAGGGCAGCGCCACATAGCTGGCCATCTGGCCGGTGAAGCAGCAGACCGAGGCGATGATCGACATGCGGAAGGAGTGCACGCGCAGCAGGTCGAGCGGCACCAGCGGCGCCTTCTTGTTCATCTCGCGGCGCACCAGCAGCAGCATGGCGGCCACCGCCGCGCCGAGCAGCGCGCCGCCCTGCGCCAGGCTCGACGGCAGACGGTCGCTCCCGAGCACGAAGGCGGCGAACATGACCGCGTTGAGCGCGATGCTCCAGAGGTCGATGCGGTCAGTCGTCGACGCGGGGCGCGGCAGCTTCGTGCATGCGATGAGCACGAGCACGCCTATCGGCAGGTTCACCGCGAAGAGCCAAGGCCAGTCGGCCACCGAAAGAATGAACGCACCGATGGAAGGCCCCGCCGCGGTGGCGCCGGCGATCGAGAGCGCGTTCCAGCCGATCGCGCGCGCCAGCAGCCGGCGCGGATAGGTGAAGCGCAGCAGCGCCAGCCCGAGCGGCATCACCGCTGCCGCGCCCAGCCCCTGCAGGCATCGCGTGGCCACCAGCCACGGCAGCGACGGAGAAAGCGCGCAAAGCACCGACGCGATGGTGAACAGCGCGACGCCGCCGGCGAACACGCGCCGATAGCCCAGCCGCGCGCCGATGGCCGAGGCGGGCAGCAGGAACATCACGACCGCGAGCTGATAGGCGGTGATGATCCAGACCGCATCCGCGGGCGCCGCGTTCAACTGCCGGGAGATGCTCGGCAGCGCGACGTTGGCGATCGCGCCGTCGAGCACCACGAGCGCGCCGGCGCCCAGGATCGCAGCGACGGCGGCGAGGCGTCGAGGCATCGGCAGTCCGTCGGCATCGTTCGTCGCTGCGGGTGCCGATGAGCGCGAGTCCAGGGAGGGTGCACGGGAGTGGAGTGAGGATGAGAAATGCATGTGCGTGGCCTTGAGTGAAGACGCTCGATCGCGTGAACCCAGAATAGGACGCGGCGCAGCTGCGGCCCAGAGCGCTGGGCGCAGGTGGTTCCTGCATGCGGCGCCTGTACTCGCCCCGGGCTGGCTGTGCTAGCGTCCCGCCATGCCCGACGCCGACCTCAACCTGCTGACCGCGCTGGATGCGCTTCTCTCCGAAGGCAATGTGGCGAAGGCCGCCGAGCGCATGGGGCTGAGTGAATCGGCCATGAGCCGAACGCTCGCGCGGCTGCGAGAAGCCACGGGCGACCAGCTCCTGGTGCGCGCAGGGCGCGGCATGGTGCCCACGCCGCATGCGCTGGCGTTGCGCGAACGCGTGCGTGGCCTGGTGCATGAATCGCATGCCGTGCTCCAGCCCGCCGATGCGGCCATGGACCCTCGCACGCTGCAGCGGCTCTTCACCATACGGGCCAACGACGGCTTCATCGAAGCATTCGCGCACGTGCTGGTGGCCCGAATCGCGAAGGAGGCGCCCGGCGTTCGCCTGCGCTTCGCGCCCAAGCCCGACAAGGACGTGCGTCCGCTGCGCGAAGGACTGATCGATCTCGACGTCGGCGTGCTCGGCGACTCGGCCGGACCCGAGGTGCGCGTGCAGGCGCTCTACAGGGATCGTTTCGTGGGCGCGGTGCGCGAGGGGCATCCGCTGTTGGACGAGGCGGCGATCACGCCCGAGCGCTACGCCGCCTGCGACCACGTCGTCACGTCGCGCCACGGCCGCAAGGAAGGACCGGTGGACGTGGCCCTGGCGGCGTTGGGGCTGACGCGCACGGTCGCGGTCACGGTGCCCAGCTTCGGCGCTGCGTTGTCGATCGCGGCCAAAACCGATCTCGTGGCGCTGATTCCGGCGTCGTACTTCGAACGGCTGAGAGCGCGGAGCACGCTGCGCTCTTTTGCGCTGCCCATTGCCGCGCAGCAGATCACCATCTCGCAGATGTGGCATCCGCGCATGGATCGCGATCCCGCGCACCGGTGGCTGCGCGGCGTGGTGCTGGCGCTTTGTCGGACGCCTGCCGAAGATGAAGTGCAGCCTGCCCGCGATCGGCAGTAGGCGAATGTTTTCTTCGTACGTTTCCTGATGTTTCACTGGCACCAGGAGCGGCTCCAGGCCGGATGCGGAGCCTGTGAAGAGGCCTCTTCGCCGTCAGAATATCGGGCATGGAATCTCTGATCGAACAACTATCCGATTCGGTGGCTTCGGCCCGGACGCTCGAAGACCTGACCCGTCCGATGCTCGAGATGCTCGGTGCGGTGACCGGGCTGGAGTCGACCTACCTCACCACCATCGATCTCGACAAAGGGCAGCAGCACATCCTCTTCTCGCGCAACGCGAGGCAGCTGAGCATCCCCGAGGGGCTCACCGTGCCCTGGGCCGACACGCTGTGCAAGCGCGCCATGGAAGAAGGGCGCACCTACACCGGCGACGTCGCCAGTTGCTGGGGCGATTCAGCGGTGGCCAAGGACCTCGGCATCCAGACGTACGTGAGCACGCCGGTCAAGACCGAGAGCGGCGACCTGTTCGGCACGCTGTGCGCCGCGAGCGGCGAGCAGCGGCCCCTGCCGCCGCACGCCGAGCCGGTGCTGCAGCTTTTCGCGCGCCTGATCGGCCAGCAGGTGGAGCGCGAACTGCTCTACCGGAAGCTGGAGAAGGCGCACGCGGAGGTCGTCACGCTGGCTTCCACCGATGCACTCACCGGCCTGCCGAACCGCCGCACGCTCATCGACGAGCTGCACCGGATGATGGCGCAGGCCGATCGCGACGGCACCAGCGTGCTGGTGGGGTTCATCGACATGGACGGCTTCAAGAAGATCAACGACACGCACGGTCACGACGTCGGCGACGCGTTCCTCGTTGCCATGGCCGAGCGCCTGTCGGGCTCGATGCGCGCGGGCGACATGCTCGCGCGCAACGGCGGCGACGAGTTCGTGGTGATCGGCGCCGGCCCCGCGCTGGACCAGTCGCCCGATGCGGCGGCACGCTCGCTCGCCGACCGCCTGGGCGAGAGCACCGCCGGCCTACTGCGGCTGAAGGGCGCGACGCTGGACTACCGCGGCGCGAGCGTCGGCGTCGTGGCCGTGGATCCGCGCAGCAGCACTGCAGCAGATGCGCTGCGGCTGGCCGACGAGGCCATGTACGCGGTCAAACGAAAGCGGTACGCCGTCGCCAGCGAGAACAGAAGCAGCGAAAAGACCTCGGCCTGAGCGGTTGCCGGCTGATGCTGCCTGTCATCGAGCGCTGCACTTCAGCGCCGTCTGTGCCGCCGCGCGGAGACGGGCCTTCGCAGTCTTTGTCGGAGCGGATCAGGCCCTGAACCAAATCCTGAGCGTCACGTAGAGCGCGTATGCGAGGGCCGCCACCATCCACGCCATGAAGAACACGTTGGCCCAGAACTCGCCGGGGTTGGCCGCGAGCGTGTAGATCTGTCCCGTGCAGCCCTTGCCCAGGCATGGCACTTCGCCGCGCACCAATGCCCGCAGCATGCCGAAGAAGAGATAGCAGGAGATGCCGGCCGCCATCAGGAAGCCCACGGGGCCGACGACTCCCTTGGTGAGCTGGTCGTTCTCGTCGCGAAGTCCCTTGCGCAGCAGCTTCTGGCCGAACATGTACCAGGCGAATCCTAGAAGCAACAGCGAGGCGTAGTAGAGGAAGTCGCGCATGTGTCGGGGTGAGGGTGAGGGCCGCGGCAGGGCTGATGAGGCCGGGGCCGACTTTAGCCGACGGGCGCATGATCCAAAAGCTGTGTCTGCGCGTATCGCAGACGATCGAGGCGCACCGTCGGGGGCGTGCCCGACGAGTAAGAAGAAACGCATATGCCCAAGCACATCGCATCCGCCATCGACATGCTCCACCGTGGAGCCTGCGGGCTGCCGAACATCATCGAGGCGTCGGACCGCGCATGACCGGCAGCCTCATCACAGTCGCGCTCTCGGGCCTTGCCTGGACCGCATCGCTCGCACTCGCGACCTGGGCCGTGAGCCTCGTGCGCCACGACGCGAGCCTGGTCGATCGCATGTGGCCGATCCTCATCGCGGGCGCAGGGCTCGTGTACCTCGCGCTGCTGCCGCCGCCGCAGACCGCGCGCGGGCTGTGCATGGCCCTGATCGGCAGCGCCTGGGCGCTTCGGCTTTGCATCTACATCACATGGCGCAACTGGGGCCACGGCGAAGACCGCCGCTACCAGGCGATCCGGGCGCGCAACCAGCCCAACTTCGGTTTCAAGAGCCTGTACCTGGTGTTCGCACTGCAGGCGGTGCTGGCGTGGATCGTGTCGGCGCCCTTCCTGCCGGGCATGGCGGCCGAGCGGTCGTTGGGGCTGCTCGATATGGCTGGCGCGGCGCTGGGGCTGTTCGGCCTCGTCTTCGAGGCCGTGGGCGATGCGCAGATGGCGCGCTTCAAGGCCGACCCGGCCAACCGGGGCCAGGTGATGGACCGCGGCCTCTGGCGCTACACGCGCCACCCCAACTACTTCGGAGAGGCCTGCGTGTGGTGGGGCATCTGGCTCCTGGCCGTCGGCGGCGCGGGGTGGAGCGGCGCGTGGAGCATCGTGTCGCCGCTGCTCATGACCTGGCTGCTGCTGAAGGTTTCGGGCGTGAGCATGCTCGAGAGCGACATCGGCGAGCGCCGGCCCGCCTACCGCGACTACATCGAGCGCACCAACGCCTTCTTGCCGGGGCCGGTGCGCCCGGCCCGCGCAAAGGCCTAGCCGATAGCGCCGCTGGCCCTGCCGGCCCGGCGGTGGCACGATGGCTGCTGTGAAGCCTTCGTCCAACCGATCCTCCGCGGCAGGCATGCGCATCGTCCTCTGGAGCACGGCAGTCCTCGCGCTGGTCGCCCTTGCGGGCGTGGCGTACGAGCAGACCGGGCGCTACTGGGCCCAGCGCGACTTTCCAGCGCCGGGGAAGATGGTCGACGTGGGCGATGGGCGCCGCATCCAGCTCGACTGCCGAGGTTCCGGCTCGCCCACCGTGGTGTTCGAGGCAGGGCTGAACGTCGACGGCTCACTGAGCTGGTCGGCGGTGCAGCCGGCCGTTGCGGCGCGCACGCGCGCATGCGCCTACAGCCGCGCGGGGCTGATGTGGAGCGACCCGTCGAGCGCACCGGTCAGCGCGAAGCAGGTGGCGAGCGATCTGCACGAAGCCCTCCTGCGAGCGGGCGAGCGCGGCCCCTTCGTGCTGGTGGGGCAGTCGCTCGGCGGCCTTTTCGCGACGACCTTCACGCACTACTTCGGCGACGAGGTCGCGGGGCTGGTGCTGGTGGACCCGTCGCACCCCGACCAGGTGGCGCGCGTCGCGGCCTACATGAAGGAGACCCGCTCGCTGCGCTCACGCATCGCGGTGTCGCTGTCGTGGAGCGGCCTGCTGAGGGCGATGGCGCCCAGGCTGCTGCCCAGGGCGCCGAACCAGAGCGAGCACGATGTGCGGGCGATACGGGCCTACGCGCCGCAATCGATGGCCAC
>CAJYQC010000017.1 GCA_913776885.1 uncultured Variovorax sp. | reverse complement strand
GTCGAAGGAGTCGCGCGAACAGACCCGCTCGCGCGTCGAGCAGATGCAGGCCGCGGTCGCCCAGGCCGAGGTGGCGCTCGACTCGGCGCGCCTCAACCTGCAGCGCGCCCAGGTGCGCGCGCCGGCCGACGGCCTGGTCACCAACCTCGACCTGCGCCAGGGCAGCTACGCCGCGGCGGGCCGGCCGGTGCTCGCGCTGGTGGATGCGCAGTCGTTCTACGTCGAAGGCTATTTCGAAGAGACGAAGCTGCCGCGCATCCACCTCGGCGACCGCGTGCGCGTCACGCCCATGGGCGGCGGCGCCGTGCTCGAAGGCTCGGTCGAGAGCGTGGCCGCCGGCATCGCCGACCACGACCGCTCCACCAGCGCCAACCTGCTGCCCAGCGTGAACCCGACCTTCAACTGGGTGCGGCTCGCGCAGCGCATTCCGGTGCGCGTCAAGCTCGATCCGCTGCCGCAGGGCGCGCGCCTCGTCGCGGGCCAGACGGTCACGGTGCAGGTGCTGGAGAACAAGCCCGTGCAGAAGACGGCGGCAACGGCTTCCACGCCGCAGAAGGGATGAACGACATGACCAGCTTCGCTTTCCGCATCGCATCGCTGGCCGCCGCCGCCGCGCTCGCGGCCTGCGCGGCGGTCGGCCCCGACTACAGGCAGCCGCCCGAGGCGCTGGCCAGCCAGAGCGCCGCGGGCAAGCCCTTCGCCGAGGCGCCCGCGAATGCCGCGCCGCGGCCCGCGCACTGGTGGCGCCTGTACCACGACCCGCTGCTCGACAAGCTGGTCGAGCAGGCCCTTGCGCACAACACCGACCTGCGCCAGGCCGTCGCGAACCTCGAGCGCGAGCGTGCCATCGAGGACGAGACCGCCGGCGCCAAGTACCCCACCATCGGCGTGAACGGCGGCCCTTCGTTCGGCCACGTCTCGGGCCTGTCGCTGTTGCAGAAGGGCTACGAGCCGCCGAGCACCTTCAACTACAGCGCGGGCGCGTCGCTCTCCTACCAGGTCGACCTGTTCGGCCAGATCCGCCGCGCCATCGAGGCCTCGCAGGCCAGCACGCAGGCCGCCGAAGCCGCGCTCGACCTGGTGCGCGTGAACGTGGCGGCAGGCACTGCGCGCGCGTATGCCGAAGCCTGCTCTACCGGCCTGCGGCTGCAGATCGCGCAGAGGTCCGTCGCGCTGCAGCAGGACGCCGTCAACGTCACCGACCGCCTGCAGCACGCGGGCCGAGCCGGAGCCATCGACGCGAACCGCGCACGCGCGCAGCTGCAGCAGCTCAACGCCGCGCTGCCGCCGCTGAAGGCCGAGCGCCAGGGCGCGCTGTATCGCCTCGCCACGCTCACCGGCGCGCTGCCGCAGGACTTCCCGCGCGAGGTGGCCGACTGCACCGTGCCGCCGCGCGTGGCCGGCGTGCTGCCCGTTGGCGACGGCGCCGCGCTGCTGCGCCGCCGGCCCGACATCCGCCAGGCCGAACGCAGCCTGGCTGCATCGACCGCACGCATCGGCGTGGCGACCGCGGAGCTCTATCCGAAGGTCACGCTGGGCATTTCGGGCTCTTCCGCGGGACATGCCGACGGCTTCGGCCGCAAGGACACCTTCGCATGGAGCCTCGGTCCGCTGATCTCGTGGACCATTCCGAACACCGGCGTGGCGCAGTCGCGCATCACGCAGGCCGAGGCCGGCACGCGTGCCGCACTCGCGAAGTTCGACAGCACCGTGCTCACCGCGCTGCGCGAGACCGAGACCGCGCTCGCCACCTACGCACGCGAGCTCGACCGCCGCGCCGCACTGCAGGCCTCGCGCGACGAGAGCGCCAAGGTCGCCGCGCAGGCGCGCCAGCTCTACCAGAACGGCCGCACCGGCTACCTCGACGCGCTCGACGCCGAACGCTCGCTGGCCGCCAGCGAGGCCGCGCTCGCGGCCAGCGAGGCGCAGCTGGCCGACGACCAGGTGGTGCTGTTCATGGCGCTTGGCGGCGGCTGGGAGCCCGACGACGCCCATCTCGCACAAGGCCCGGCGCCAGCCAGCGTCAAGCCATGACGCCCACGCCCGCATCTGCGCAGCCAGCGCGCCGACCGCACGCACCCCTGTGGCTGCTCGCGCTGGTCACCTTCAGCGGCACGCTGGCCATGCACATCTTCGTGCCCGCGCTGCCCATCGCCGCGAAGGGCCTCGGCGCCGGCATCGGGCAGATGCAGATGACGGTGAGCCTCTACATCCTCGGCCTCGCGCTGGGCCAGCTGGTGTATGGCCCGCTGGCTGACCGCTTCGGGCGGCGGCCGGTGCTGCTGGGCGGGCTGGGCATCTACTGCGTGGCGGGCCTGGCCGCGGCGCTCGCGCCTGAGGTGCATTCGCTCATTGCCGCGCGGCTGTTCCAGGCGGTGGGCGGCTGATCGGGGCTCGTGCTGGGCCGCAGCATCGTGCGCGACACGGCCGAGCCGCAGGAGGCCACGCGCCGCCTTGCGCTGATGAACCTGATGGTCACGGTCGGCCCCAGCCTTGCGCCGCTGATCGGCGGGGCGCTCGCCACCACGCTGGGCTGGCGCTCGATCTTCTACGCGCTCTTCGGGCTGGGCGTGGTGGGCTTCCTCTTCACTTGGCGCATGCTGCCCGAGACCGGCGCGCCCGGCGCCGCCGTGAACGCGCGCGAGCTCGGGCGCAACTACCGCAAGCTGCTGGCATCGCCGGCCTTCCTGGGCTTCTCGATCGGCGGCGGCTGCGCCACCACCTCGATGTACGCCTTCATCGCATCGGCGCCCTTCATCTTCGTCGACCAGCTGCACCGGCCGGCGCACGAGGCGGGCATCTACCTCGCGATCCTGGTGTCGGGCGTGTGGCTGGGCAGCTTCCTCACCAGCCACCTGATCTCGCGCGTGCGCGTCGACCGCCTCATGACCCGCTCCAACGCGCTGAGCGTGGTGGCGGCTTTCGTGCTGCTCGGCGCGGCGCTCACCGAGCATCTCTCGGTGCCGCTGATCGTCGCGTGCATGTTCCTCTTCACCGTCGGCGTGGGCATGGCCTCGCCGCCCGCGCTCACGCAGGCGATCAGCGTCAACCCGCAGGTCATCGGCTCGGCCTCGGGCCTCTACGGTTTCACGCAGATGGCGGTGGGCGCGCTGTGCACCGCGCTCGCGGGCATGGGGCACGCGAACCCGGCGCTGGCTTCGGCCATCGTGCTCGCGGGAGCGGGCATCGTGGCTCAGCTGTCGTTCGCGGTCGCGCTGCGCACGCAGCGGCGCGCGGCAGCAGCGGCCTCGGCGACGAAGCTCAGCGCGTGAACAGCCAGCCGCCCTTTGGCTGGCGCATCAGCTCGTGGCGCTTGACGGCGCGTTCCTCGCCGTCGTCGCCCACGTAGACCACCTCGAAGCGAAGCAGCTTCGGCGAGACCATCTTCCAGTTCTGGATGCGCTTCACCGTCACGCAGGCGGTCTTGTCGTGGTACTGCATCTCGGCCATCGGCCCGCCCTGGAAGCCGCTGCCGTCGAACAGGCGCCCGGGCGCCGCGAACGGGTTGAGCACCGCACCGTTGCGCGCGGTGATGCAGCCTTCTGTGCGCACGAACGACTCGATGGTCGGCGAGGCGCTGCGCACCGCCTTGCCAACCGCCGGGCTCGGCGGCTTGCTGGCGATGGCCTCGCGGATGCGCTCGACCTGTTCCTCGGTGATGGGCGCCAGCCCGCTCTTCGACACCACGGGCGGCGGCGGTGCGGGCGGCGCAGGCGGCGGCGCGGGCGTGAAGTAGGTGCATCCCGTCACCAGTGCCAGCGGCACGGTGCAGGCGAGGGCGGCGCCCGGTTTGGCGAACTTCATGACTCAGTCTCTCCCTGAGGGCTGGCGGCCGTGGAGGCCGCAGGCTGGAAATTGCGGGCCGCGAACATGCGGTGCATCGTCGTTGTCGTCCTCTGTCTTCTCTCTCGACGGTTCTCTTTTTGTCTTCTCTTCTCTGCTTTGCTCTGCTTTGCTCTGCTCTTGCTGTTGTTCTTGTCAGAAGCGTTCGTGGGGTGCCAGGTAGCGCCACTGGCCGGGCTGCAGCCCCGCCAGCGGCACGCGGCCGATGCGGATGCGCCGCATCGCCAGGATGCGCAGGTCCGCGCCGTCGCAGATACGCGCGATCTGCCCGGGTTTCGCGCCCTTGAGCGCGAAGCGCAGGCCGGTCTGCTCGGCGGTCTGCCGTCCGATGCTCACGCGCGCGGGCGAACGCTCGAGCCGCGCGAGCGCCTCGGGGCTCACCGCGCCTGCCACGTCGACCATCACCTCGTGCTCGAGGAAGGCGGCGTCTTCGTGCAGCTTGCGCTCCACGCGCCATTCCTGCGTGTACGCCACCAGCCCGCTCGCGCCGGCCTCCAGTGGCGTCATGCAGCGCTGCTCTCTCGCATGCGCGGGCAAAAAACGCAGCCCGGCGCGTTCGGGTTCGTGGTGGTTGGCGGCAACCAGCAGTTCATGCGCGGTGTCGGTGGGCATGCCGGCAGGCTTGTACAGCAGCAGTGTGACGGGCTCCACCGGCTGCGGCTTCGCGCCGGCCTCGATCTCCACCCGCTGCTGCGGCAGCACGCGCGACTGCGGCAGCGTCTGCTGCACGCCGTCGACGCGCACCGCGCCGTTCTCTATCAGCAGCTCGGCCTCGCGCCGCGACACGCCGGCCAGTGCGGCGACGCGCTTCGCGAGGCGGATGCCTTCGTCTTCGGCAGGAGCGTTGCCCATGTTCAATGGAGCTCCGCCAGTCGACGGATGCGCGCCACGTGCGCGGCCAGCGAGCGCGCCGCCACCGGCCACATGCGCTCGGGCACGTCGTCGTAGGCCAGCGGCAGCCATTGCTCGGGCGTGCCTTCGGGCAGCTTCTGCATCGCCGCAGCGATCTTGGCCTCGCGCTTCAGGCGGTGCGCCTTCAGCATGCCGATGGCGGTGCGCGCGAAGCCGATCACGTAGCCGTGCGCGGGCAGGATGAACTCGATGCCGCCGGCCTCGCAGGCCTTGTCGAGCGCGTCCAGCGAATCGAGGTACGCGCTCATGTCGCCGTCGGGCGGGTCGATCACCGTGGTGCTGCCGTTGAGGATGTGGTCGCCCGAGAAGAGCAGGCCGTCTTCCTCCAGCACCAGGCACAGGTGGTTGGCCGCATGACCCGGTGTGTGGATCACGCGCAGCGTGTGCGTGACGGCCTCGCCGGCTTCCGTGGTGCCCGAGAGCACCAGGCGCTCGCCGTCTTCCAGCTCGCGCTCCGGCGTGAAGCGGGCGGTGGAGCGTGCCGTCGGCTTCGAGGCCAGCCCGAGGATCGGCGGCTTGCCGCCCTTGGTGCACAGCGCCTGCAGCGGCGCGGCGCCCGGCGAGTGGTCGGCATGGGAGTGCGTGCAGACGATCATGCGGATGTCGCCATGTGTCGCGCGCCACAGCCGGCCGATGTGGTCGAAGTCGTTCGGGCCCGGGTCGATCACGATGTAGCCGGTGGCCGCGTCGCCCACGATGTAGCTGTTGGTGCCGGGGCCGGTCATGATGCTCGCGTTGGGCGCGGTCAGGCGCATCACGTTCTTCAGCAGCGGCACCGGGGCTTCGCTCTGCCAGTCGAGCGCATGCAACACCTGGCCGTCGGGGCACACCAGCGCGAGTTCGCCGTAGGGCGACTCGTGCTCCATGTAGCGCGCGTCCTCGCCCTTGAGCAGGCCGGCGCGCGGGCAGCTGGTCCACAGTGGCACCTCGCTGGCGCAGGCCGCGAGCAGGGCGTCGACGGTGGCATAGGTGGCCATGCGCTGGAGCGTGCGCACGGTCGGGAAGATCATGAAGAAGCTGCCGGCCTCGTGGCGCGCGAGCGCGTCGGCGGGGCGCACCCAGCAGGGCTCGAACTGCTCGCTCTCGTCGGCCTTGGGCACCTGTCCCTCGGGCATGCGCGCGACGAGGAAGGGCACGTCGAAGCGACGGGGCAGGTCGCGGTCGGTCATCCAGTGCGCGAAGGTGAAGACGCGATCGGTATCGAGCACCAGGCCGCGCGCGGCGCACTGGTCGGCGAAGGCGGTGCCGGCTGTGGCGTTGCGGTCCATCGAGGCGACCTCGCTGGCGCTCACGGGCTGGCCGTCGGCCTGGCGGTGCGCGAGCAGGATGCCCAGCTCCTCGAAGGCCTCGCGGATGGCCGCGATGGCCTGCGTGCGCTGCACGCGGCTCTGCGTGGGGCGGCGCGTGGCGATGCGCTTGGCGGCCTCGTCGGCTTCGTCGATGTGGCCGCCGGGAAACACGTACGCGCCGGGCGCGAAGCTGGCGGTGGCGGAGCGGCGGGTCATGAGCACTTCGATGCCGGCGGCGCTGTCGCGCAGCAGCAGCACCGTGGCGGCCGGGCGCAGCGGCGCGGGCTCGCGGGGGGCGTGTAGTTGTTGGGTGGAGCGGACCATGGGGGCGATTATCGGGAGCGGGCGCGATACCTGCATGTCGCGCATAAGCTCATATGGAATCGGGCATCAGCCGCGCGCCACAATGCGCGGCTGTACCGTCTGCATTGAAGACAAAAGACTGACCGACCGAAAAACTGCCATGGCTCATTCTCCCTTCACCCGTCTCGCCCGACCCACCCGGCCCGTCCGCCGCACCCTGCTGCTGGCCGCTGCCTCGCTCGCGACAGGCGCCGCCTTCGCCCAGCACGCGGCGCACGACTGGCCTCAGCAACCCGTCACGCTGATCATGGGCTTCCCGGCCGGCTCTGGCGTGGACGTGGTGGCCCGCACCATCCAGGAGCCCCTGGCCAGGCAGCTGGGCAAGCCGGTCATCATCGACTACAAGTCGGGCGCCGCGGGCAACATCGCCAGCGACTACGTGGCCCATTCCAAGCCCGACGGCTACACGCTCTCCTTCGGTACTGCCGCCACGCACGGCAGCAATGCCGCGCTCTACAAGAAGCTGCCCTTCGACGTGGAGGCCGACTTCGTGCCGGTGGCGCCGGTGCTCGACGTGTCGAACGTGCTCACCATCAATCCCGACGTGATCAACGTCAAGACCTTGAAGGAATTCGTCGAGCTGGTCAAGGCCAACCCCGGCAAGTACAACTATGCGTCTACAGGCAACGGCGCCGGTACGCACATGGCCTTTGCCGAGTTCAATTCGCGCCTGGGCCTGAACATGGTGCACGTGCCCTACAAGGGCGGCCCCGAGGCCATCACCTCGGTGGTGCGCGGCGAGACCTGCTGCATCATGAACCAGGTGCAGACCGTGCTGCCGCACTACAAGGCAGGCAAGGTCCGCCTGCTGGGCGTGACCACCGCGGCGGCCGTGCCCGCGGTGAAGGAGGTGCCCACCATCGCGTCGAGCGGCCTGCCCGGCACTAAAGGATTCGACAGCTCGATCTGGTTCGGCATCTTCGCGCCCAAGGGCACCGACCCGCAGATCGTCGACAAGCTCAACGCCGCGGTGAAGGCCGTGCTCGAGACCCCCGACATCCGCGAGCGCTTCGAGAGCCAGGGCAACACCGTGCGCATCGAGTCGCCGGCGCAGTTCAAGAAGACCGTGCACGACAACCGCGTGAAGTGGGCCGAGGTCGCGAAGGCGGCGAACATCAGCATCGACTGACGGGTTTCGTTCGGGGGCTTGCACAGGCCGCCGGGTACTCCCCTCCGCGAATGTCCCCCGGGCCTTCGGCCCTCCTTCTTTATTTCGCTGCGGGGAGTACCCGGCGCCCTGTGCACATGGGCGCTCTGCTTGTTCCGATCGCATGAGCGCTGCGCTTATCGATCACGTCGATGGGGTGCCTTGCGCAGCGAAATAACGGAGGAGCCCGAAGGGCGGGGGACATTCGCGGAGCAAGGTACCCCGTCGGCGAGATCGCGCCCCCGAGCCAAGGCGATGGTGTGGCCTACAGCGTCTTGGTCAACGTGAGAATGAACCGCGCCTTGTTCGGCGAATAGGTCTGCCTGCCCAACGGGCCGAAGCCCAGGTCGACACCCGGATTGCTCACTGAAAGATACGAGCTCTGCTTGTTGGCTCCCTGCACCGAACCGGCCAGCGACAGGCCGTTGCCGAAGTCGTAGCTCGCGCCCACGCTGTAGTCGACGTAGCTCTTGTAGCCCAGGCTGCGGATGTCGCTCGACATGTTCGTGTAGCCCACCGCCGCCTTCAGCGTGAGCTTCGGCGCGATCTCCTTGCTGTAGGCCAAGTTGAGGTAGCCGGTGTTGGTGCCCTTGAGGCCCGAGCCGGCCTTGTTGCCCGCATAGCCGAAGTAGTCCTTCGACACCGTGTGCGAGTACTTCAGCGTGAAGGAGCCGATCGTCTCGTCGGTGTAGCCCGCGCTGCCGTAGAGCTCGGTCGTGTTGCCCGACGAGTTGCCCGGGTAGATGTAGGTGAGCGCACCCACGTCCATGTCGAAAGGACCGGCCTTGAACTTGTAGCCGCCGTAGATGTCGCTTTCGATGCTGTTGCCCTTGAGCCAGTTGACGCTCGAATTCCAGTTGCCCAGGTAGAAACCGCTTTCGCCGAAGGCGTAGTCGAATCCGCCCTGGATGGCGGGCTTGAAGGCGCTGGTCTTGGCGTAGTCGTTCCTGCCGAGCATGTCCTGGTCCTGGCCGCGGAACTTGTAGTTGGTGGTGAGCGACACATTGCCGCTGAGCTGTGCGCTCGCGAGCGTCGGCAGGGCGCCCAGGGCGGGAAGAACGAGCATCGGCACTGCGATGCGCAGAAGGTTTTTCATCGAAGAAATCGCTGACGTATGAAGGAGCCGGCAGCGTAGGGGCGGCCATCTAAACGCCGCGTAAAAACTGCGCTCAGCGGCGCAAAAGTTTCGTATTTGACGCCGTCGGCGCAGCCACGCCAGCCACAACGCCGGCCGTCAGCAGGCCAAGCTCAGTGCTCGTGCGCGTGGGGCTTGCCGCCCTTGTGAGAGTCGCCGTTCAGCAGCGTCGCCAGGTCGACCTCCTGCTCGGCCGCCGCGCCTGCGATCACGCGCTGCTCCAGC
>CAJYQC010000016.1 GCA_913776885.1 uncultured Variovorax sp. | reverse complement strand
CGAAGTAGGCAGGCGCGACACGACACGGCACGACACGACGAGCAGCCGCAAGCGCAAAGGGCGCGCAAAACAAAAAAGCGACCTGGAAAATCCAGGTCGCTTTTTGATTTGGTGGGCGGTGGAGGCTTCGAACCTCCGACCCCAGCAGTGTGAATGCTGTGCTCTACCCCTGAGCTAACCGCCCTCGGAACCGCTGCTTTTTGCCTCGGCGCCTGAAAAACGTATCGCGTTCTGCGAAGCCTCAGATTATGCCATAGCTTTTCAGCTGCTCTCAAGAAATCGCGATCTTTTCACGAAACAGCGTGCGGCCGCCGCTCGATTTGTCGAGCTGGGCCAGCACGGCTTCGTGCGCAGTCAGTTCGTGCTCGGCCGCCATGATCACCGGCAGCTCGAACTGGCTCAGATCGATGGCGACCACCGTCGTGCCCTGCACGGGCTCCGCGGCGGCCACATCGATGAGCAGCGCGTCCTGTCCGCGCGTGAGGTTGATGTACACGTCAGCCAGCAACTGCGCGTCAAGCTTGGCGCCGTGGAAGGTACGGTTGGAGCGGTCGACGCCGAACCGGTCGCACAGCGCGTCGAGCGAATTGCGCTTGCCCGGGTACACCTGCTTGGCCATGGCCAGCGTGTCGGTCACTTCGCTGACGAAGGTGCGAAGCGGCGGCAGGCCCACGCGCTCGAATTCCTTGTTGAGGAAGCCGACGTCGAAGGCTGCGTTGTGGATGATGATCTCGGCGTCGCGCAGGTACTCGACGATGTCGTTGGCCAGCGTGCCGAACTTCGGCTTGTCGCGCAGGAAGTCGGTCGTCAGCCCGTGGACCTTGAGCGCGTCCTCGTGGCTCTCGCGCTCGGGGTTGAAGTAGATGTGCAGGTCGTTGCCGGTGAGCTTTCGGTTGAACAGCTCCACGCAGCCGAGTTCGATGATGCGGTCGCCGTTCTCGGCGGAAAGACCGGTGGTTTCGGTGTCGAGGACGATCTGGCGGGTCATGCACTCTCCCTGCTCATCAGTGGTTTTCCTTGGCGTGGTTGATCGTGTACTTGGGGATCTCGATCGTCACATTCTCCTGCGCCAGGATCGCCTGGCAGCTCAGGCGCGACTGCGGCTCCAGGCCCCAGGCGCGGTCGAGCAGGTCTTCCTCGCCCTCTTCCGCCTCGTTCAGCGAGTTGAAGCCCTCGCGCACGATCACGTGGCAGGTGGTGCAGGCGCAGCTCATCTCGCAGGCGTGCTCGATGTCGATATGGTTGTCGAGCAGCGCCTCGCAGATCGAGGTGCCGGCCGGTGCGGTGATCTCTGCGCCTTCGGGGCAGTACTCGGGATGCGGGTAGATCTTGATCGTGGGCATGCTGTTGTTCTAGAGGGATTCGACCTTGCGCCCGGCAAGCGCGCGCGCAATGCCCGCGTTCATGCGTTGTGCGGCGAAGGCTTCGGTGTCGTCGGCCAGCTTCTTGGTCGCGGCCTCGATAAGGCCCGCGTCGCTAGCGCCCTTGGCGGCGTCGCGCAGCCGGGCCATCGAGGCGTCGATGGCGGCGCGCTCTTCGTCGCTCAGGAGATCGCCGTCGGCATCGAGCGCGCTCTGCGTCGCCAGGAGCATGCGGTCGGCATCGACGCGCGCCTCGACCAGTGCGCGGGCCTGCATGTCCTGCTGCGCGGTGGAGAAGCTCTCCTGCAGCATGGTCGCGATCTGGTCGTCCGACAGGCCGTACGAGGGCTTGACCGCGACGCTGGCTTCGACACCGCTCGTCTGCTCCTTCGCACTCACGCTCAACAGGCCGTCTGCGTCGACCGTGAAGGTCACGCGGATGCGCGCCGCGCCGGCTGCCATCGGCGGAATGCCGCGCAGCGTGAATCGCGCGAGGCTTCGGCAGTCGGCAACGAGGTCGCGTTCGCCCTGTACCACGTGCAGCGCCAGTGCGGTCTGACCGTCCTGGTAGGTGGTGAAGTCCTGCGCCATCGCGGTCGGAATGGTCTGGTTGCGCGGCACGATGCGCTCGACGAGGCCGCCCATGGTCTCGATGCCGAGCGACAGCGGAATCACATCGAGCAACAGCAGTTCGCCCGCGCCGTTGTTGCCGGCGAGCTGGTTGGCCTGGATGGCGGCGCCAAGCGCGACGACTTCATCAGGGTTCAGATTGACCAGCGGCTCGCGGCCGAAGAAATCGGCGACCGCGCGGCGGACCTGCGGCATGCGCGTGGAACCGCCCACCAGGACGATGCCCTTGAGCTCATCGGCCTTGAGCTTCGCGTCGCGCAGCGCCTTGCGCACGGCGGCGATGGTGCGGTCGGTGAGCGGCTGGGTGGAGGCATAGAACTGATCGCGCGTGAGTTCGAACGAGACAGTCTTGCCTGCAACCTCGGCCTTGAACACGACCGCTTCCGAATCGGTCAGCGCCTCCTTGGCGGCGCGCGCGGCCACGAGCAGCGAGGCCTTGTCCGCATCGCTGTCGGCTTGCCCGCCCGTTTGCGCGAGCACGAAGTCGGCCAGCGCGTGGTCGTAGTCGTCGCCGCCGAGGGCCGAATCGCCGCCGGTGGCGATCACCTCGAACACGCCCTGCGTGAGACGCAGGATGGAGATGTCGAAGGTGCCGCCGCCCAGGTCGTAGACCGCGTAGACGCCTTCGCTCGCGTTGTCGAGGCCGTAGGCGATCGCCGCGGCCGTCGGCTCGCTGATCAGCCGCAGCACGTTGAGGCCGGCGAGTTGCGCAGCGTCCTTGGTCGCCTGGCGCTGGCCTTCGTCGAAGTACGCGGGCACGGTGATCACGGCGCCGTAAAGCTCGTCGTCGAAGGTGTCTTCCGCGCGGAAGCGCAGCGTGGCAAGGATCTCGGCGCTGATCTCGACCGGCGACTTTTCGCCCGCCAGGGTCTGCACCTTGACCATGCCGCCGTCGCCGCTGCCGATACGGTACGACATCGATTCACGGTTCGCGATATCGGCCAGGCCGCGGCCCATGAGGCGTTTCACCGAGGTGATGGTATTGGCAGGGTCCTGTGCGCGCGCAGCCAGGGCGTCGTACCCGATCTGGCGGCGGTCGCCTTCGAGGTAGCGCACCGCCGAAGGCAGCAGCAGGCGGCCCTGGTCGTCGGGCAGGCATTCGGCCACGCCGTTGCGCACCGATGCGACCAGCGAATGCGTGGTGCCTAGGTCGATGCCCACGGCGATGCGGCGCTGATGCGGATCTGGCGCCTGGCCGGGTTCTGAAATCTGGAGAAGAGCCATCAGGCCTCCCGCCGGGCCGTCCCAAGGGAGGCCTGCGCCCCCACGGGGGGCAGCGAATACACGAAGTGATGAGCTTGGGGGTTCATGCTTCTATTGTCCCAACTGATCGAACTTGGCTTCGACGTCCTGCGCGAAGCGCTCAATGAACATGAGGGCTCTCACCTGCTTGGCTGCGGCGGGGTAGTCGCCCTTCTCGTCGATGAGCCAGTCGAGCGACGACAGCGCACGCGCGCGGCCGGCCTCCACTTCTGCCTGGAGCTTTTCGAGCGAAGCGATGTCCGCAACTTCGTCGAGCGACTCGCGCCACTCCATCTGCTGCATCAGGAAGTCGGGCGGCATCGCGGTGTTGCTCTCGGCGTCGAGCGGTGCGCCGTTCAGCTCGCAGATGTAGCTGGCGCGGCGGACCGGGTCTTTCAACCGCTGGTAGGCCTCGTTGATGCGCACCGACCACTGCATGGCAACGCGCTGCGCCGCGGCACCCTGCGCGGCAAAGCGGTCCGGATGGGCCTCGCGCTGCAGTTCCTTCCAGCGCGCGTCGAGCACGGCGCGGTCCTGCGCGAAGGTCGCGGCGACGGCGAACAGTTGAAAGTCGGTGTCGTTGAGGTTCATGGCAAGAAAAAACCGCCAGCACATGACATGTTGGCGGCTGTGGTCGCAGTCAGCGACGGCGCATCAGCTCAGATGCGGAAGCTTTCCCCGCAGCCGCAGCGGTCGCGCTCGTTCGGGTTGTTGAACTTGAAGCCCTCGTTCAGGCCCTCGCGCACGAAGTCGAGCTGCGTGCCGTCGATGTAGGCGAGGCTCTTCGGATCGACCAGCACCTTCACGCCGTGGTCTTCGAAGACCACGTCCTCCGGCGCCAGTTCGTCCACGTACTCGAGCTTGTAGGCCAGGCCCGAGCAGCCCGTGGTCTTCACGCCCAGCCGCACACCCACCCCCTTGCCCCTCTTGCCGAGGTATCGGGTGACGTGTCGTGCAGCGGCTTCGGTCAGCGTGACGGCCATGTCAGTGGACAGCTTCGGCAGTGCCGGCAGCGGACTCGGTCTTCGCGCCGTGCTTGGCCTTGTAGTCGTTCACTGCCGCCTTGATGGCGTCCTCTGCCAGGATGGAGCAGTGGATCTTCACCGGCGGCAGCGCCAGTTCCTCGGCGATCTGCGCGTTCTTGAGCGCAGCTGCTTCGTCCAGCGTTTTGCCCTTGACCCATTCGGTCACGAGCGACGACGACGCGATGGCCGAGCCGCAGCCATAGGTCTTGAAGCGTGCGTCTTCGATCACGCCGGTTTCGGGGTTGACCTTGATCTGCAGCTTCATCACGTCGCCGCAGGCCGGCGCGCCGACCATGCCGGTGCCGACGGAGTCGTCGCCCTTTTCGAAGGAGCCGACGTTGCGCGGGTTTTCGTAGTGGTCGATGACCTTGGAAGAATATGCCATGGTGTACCTCTCAAACTTTGTTCAATCGTGGTGCCTGGTGCGGGCCTGACCCGTCGCTCCTGGCGTCAGTGGGCCGACCACTGGATCGTGCTGATGTCGACGCCGTCCTTGAACATCTCCCACAGAGGGCTCAGCTCGCGCAGCTTGGCAACGTTGTGCTTGATGGTCGAAATGGCGTAGTCGATTTCTTCTTCGGTCGTGAAGCGGCCGATGGTCATGCGCAGGCTGCTGTGGGCGAGCTCGTCGCTGCGGCCCAGGGCGCGCAGCACATAGCTGGGCTCGAGGCTGGCCGAGGTGCAGGCCGAACCCGACGACACCGCCAGGCCCTTGATGCCCATGATCAGCGACTCGCCCTCGACGTAGTTGAAGCTCATGTTCAGGTTGTGCGGCACGCGACGCTCGAGGTCGCCATTGATGAACACCTGTTCCACGTCCTTCAGCCCGTCGAGCAGACGCTTCTGCAGGTGGCGCACGTGTTCGATGTCCTTGTGCATCTCCAGCTTGGCGATACGGTAGGCCTCGCCCATGCCCACGATCTGGTGCGTGGGCAGCGTGCCCGAGCGCATGCCGCGCTCATGGCCGCCGCCGTGCATCTGCGCCTCCAGGCGCACGCGCGGCTTGCGGCGCACGAACAGCGCGCCGATGCCCTTGGGGCCATAGGTCTTGTGCGAAGCCAGGCTCATCAGGTCGATGGGCAGCTTCGTCACGTCGATGTCGATCTTGCCGGTGGCCTGGGCCGCGTCGACGTGGAAGACAATGCCCTTCTCACGGCAGATGTTTCCGATGGACACCACGTCCTGGATCACACCGATCTCGTTGTTCACGAAGAGCACGCTGGCCAGGATGGTGTCGGGGCGGAGCGCAGCCTTGAACTTTTCCAGGTCGACGAGGCCGTTCTCCTCGACGTCGAGATAGGTGACCTCGAAGCCCTGGCGCTCAAGTTCTCGCATGGTGTCGAGCACGGCTTTGTGCTCGGTCTTCAGGGTGATGAGGTGCTTGCCCTTGCCCTTGTAGAAATTGGCCGCGCCCTTGAGTGCGAGGTTGATCGACTCCGTGGCGCCCGAGGTCCAGACGATCTCGCGCGCGTCGGCGTTGATCAACTCCGCCACCTGGCCACGCGCCTTCTCGACTGCCTCTTCAGCTTCCCAGCCCCATGCGTGGCTGCGCGATGCCGGGTTGCCGAAGTGCTCGCGCAACCAGGGAATCATGGCGTCGACCACACGGGGGTCGACCGGCGTGGTCGCGCCGTAGTCGAGATAGATCGGGAAATGAGGAGTTACGTCCATGGCTGGCTCGTGCTGGCGTGGGGGTTGTTCTTTGATCTGGGCTGCTCAAGGCTGGCGCCCGAGGGCGCCGCCGGGACTCTGACGCTGCGCCTTCAGGACTTCGCGAAAGCGTTGCCGAGCGCGAACACCGAATTCGGCGCGTTCACGCGAATCGGCTTGACCACCGGCTGCGCGGAGATCGCGCGCTTGACGACCGGCTTGTTCTCGATCTGCACGCCTTTGGCGATCTGGTCATCGACCAGCTTCTGCAGGGTGACGGAGTCGAGGAACTCGACCATGCGCTGATTCAGCGAGGCCCAGAGCTCGTGGGTCATGCAGCGGCCGGCTTCGCCGAGGCAATTCTCCTTGCCGCCGCACTGGGTGGCGTCGATGGGTTCGTCGACGGAAACGATGATGTCGGCCACGGTGATGTCCGCGGCCTTGCGGCCGAGGCTGTAGCCGCCGCCGGGGCCACGGGTCGACTCGACCAGTTCGTGGCGGCGCAGCTTGCCGAACAGCTGTTCGAGGTACGACAGCGAGATCTGCTGCCGCTGGCTGATCGCGGCCAGCGTGACCGGACCGGTGTTCTGGCGCAGCGCCAGATCGATCATGGCTGTGACCGCAAAACGGCCTTTGGTAGTGAGACGCATCGCAAGCTCCTTCAAGTGCTTACCGTTGAAACGACACCATGGTCCGGGACCGCGGTGACCTCGTCTCCGCCCTGCCCGACTCTTGACGCTGGTGAGCCAGCCGGTAGGAGTCGGTCCTTCATCGCGAAGTTCTTCTGGTTGTTGTTGAGTATTTCGCTCAAGTATAACAGAAGCCCCCGAGTTCTGCTCGGGTAAACCCCAGCGCAGCCCGATCCGGGCCTTGAACCGTTCGAGCTACTTGCCGATGCTGACGATGTTGTCGCCGCCAGCGCCCCCGAAAGCCTGCTCCCGCAGCAGAGCCAGCTGGTCGCGCACACGCGCCGCCTTCTCGAATTCGAGATTGCGGGCGTGCTCCAGCATCTGCTTTTCGAGCCGCTTGATCTCGCGGGAAATGTCCTTCTCGCTCATGTCCTCGACCTTGGCGCGTTCCAGGTCGAGCTTGGCGGCTTCCTTGCCGCTCTTCTCGCTGTAGACGCCGTCGATCAGGTCGCGCACCTGCTTGACGATCATGCGCGGCGTGATGCCGTTGGCCTCGTTGTAGGCGATCTGGCGGGCGCGCCGGCGCTCGGTCTCGTCGATGGCCTTCTTCATCGAATCGGTCATCCTGTCGGCGTACAGGATCGCCTTGCCGTTCAGGTTCCGCGCGGCGCGGCCGATGGTCTGGATCAGCGAGCGCTCCGCGCGCAGGAAGCCTTCCTTGTCGGCGTCGAGGATCGCCACCAGCGACACCTCGGGAATGTCCAGCCCCTCGCGCAGAAGGTTGATGCCCACCAGCACGTCGAAGGTGCCCAGGCGCAGATCGCGCAGGATCTCCACCCGCTCCACCGTGTCGACGTCGCTGTGCAGGTAGCGCACCTTCACGCCGTTGTCGCCCAGGTAGTCGGTCAGCTGCTCGGCCATGCGCTTGGTAAGCGTGGTGATCAGCACCCGCTCGTTCTTCTCGACGCGCGTGCGGATCTCGCCCAGCACGTCGTCGACCTGGTGGGTGGCGGGGCGCACCTCGACCTCGGGATCGATCAGGCCGGTGGGCCGCACCAGCTGTTCGACCACGTTGCCGGCATGGTCCTTCTCGTACTGCGCGGGCGTAGCCGACACGAAGATGCACTGGCGCATCCGCGTCTCGAATTCCTCGAGCTTGAGCGGCCGGTTGTCCAGCGCACTCGGCAGGCGGAAGCCGTACTCGACCAGCGTGGTCTTGCGCGCCCGGTCGCCGTTGTACATGCCGCCGAGCTGGCCGATCATCTGGTGGCTCTCGTCCAGGAACATCAGCGCATCCTTCGGCAGGTAGTCGGTCAGCGTGGGGGGCGGGTCACCGGGCGCGGCGCCCGAAAGATGCCGCGTGTAGTTCTCGATGCCCTTGCAGTGGCCGATCTCGGACAGCATCTCGAGGTCGAAGCGCGTGCGCTGCTCCAGCCGCTGCGCCTCGACCAGCTTGCCGGCGCCCACCAGCTCCTTCAGCCGATCAGCCAGCTCGAGCTTGATGGTTTCCACCGCCGTCAGCACCTTGTCGCGCGGCGTGACGTAGTGGCTCGACGGGTACACGGTGAAGCGCGGCACCTTCTGCCGGATGCGCCCGGTCAGCGGGTCGAAAAGCTGAAGCGACTCGATCTCGTCGTCGAACAGTTCGAAGCGGATGGCCAGTTCGCTGTGCTCGGCCGGGAACACGTCGATGGTGTCGCCGCGCACCCGGAACGTGCCGCGGGCGAAGTCCTGCTCGTTGCGCGTGTACTGCATGCGAATGAGCTGCGAGATCAGGTCGCGCTGGCCGACCTTGTCGCCGACGCGGGCAATCAGCCGCATCTGCATGTAGTCCTCGGGGGTGCCGATGCCGTAGATGGCACTCACCGTGGCCACGATGACCGTGTCGCGCCGCTCCAGCACGCTCTTGGTGGCAGACAGGCGCATCTGCTCGATGTGCTCGTTGATGGACGAGTCCTTCTCGATGAACAGGTCGCGCTGGGGGACGTAGGCCTCGGGCTGGTAGTAGTCGTAGTAGCTGACGAAGTATTCGACGGCGTTCTTGGGGAAGAACTCGCGGAATTCGCTGTAGAGCTGGGCCGCCAGCGTCTTGTTGGGCGCGAACACGATGGCCGGGCGGCCCAGGCGGGCGATCACGTTGGCCATGGTGAAGGTCTTGCCCGAGCCGGTGACGCCCAGCAGGGTCTGGAACGACTCGCCGTCGTGCACGCCCTCGACCAGCCCCTCGATGGCCTTGGGCTGGTCGCCGGCCGGCGGATAGGGCTGGAACAGCTCGAAGGGCGAGCCGGGAAATTTGATGAATTCGCCCTGTTTCGCCGGCCCGATCGGGTCGAGTTTCTTCAGGTCTGCTATGGCTTCGTTGTTCTCTGGCATGGCTGTTCCCGACAGGTGGCGCTCGCGCCGGTAAAATTCAAGGCAACCGGAAAGCATAAAGCCTCATCCGGTTGCAGCGCAGCTTTCATCCCAAAGGACCTTTCCATGTCTATGTTCACCGCGGTCGAAATGGCACCGCGCGACCCGATCCTCGGCCTCAACGAACAATTCGCAGCCGACACCAACCCCAACAAGGTCAATCTCGGCGTCGGCGTCTATTACGACGACAACGGCAAGCTTCCCCTGCTGCAGTGCGTGCAGGCGGCCGAGCAGAACATGATGAAGGCGCCCACTGCGCGCGGCTACCTCCCCATCGACGGCATCGCCGCCTATGACAACGCCGTCAAGGCGCTGGTTTTCGGTGCCGACAGCGAACCCGTCACCTCCGGCCGCGTGGCCACCATCCAGGCCATCGGCGGCACGGGCGGCCTGAAGGTCGGCGCCGACTTCCTGAAGAAGCTCAACCCCAACGCCAAGGTGCTGATCAGCGACCCGAGCTGGGAAAACCACCGCGCCCTGTTCACCAACGCCGGCTTCGAAGTCGAAAGCTATCCCTACTACGACGCCGCCAAGCGCGGCATCAACTTCGACGGCATGCTGGCCGCGCTCAACGCAGCCCCCGCGGGCACCATCGTCGTGCTGCACGCCTGCTGCCACAACCCGACCGGCTACGACATCACTCCGGCCCAGTGGGACCAGGTGGTCGCCGCCGTAAAGGCCAAGAGTCTGGTGCCCTTCCTCGACATGGCCTACCAGGGCTTCGGCTACGGCCTGAAGGAAGACGGCGCGGCCGTCGCCAAGTTCGTGGCTGCCGGCCTGACCTTCTTCGTCTCGACCTCGTTCTCCAAGAGCTTCAGCCTCTACGGCGAACGCGTCGGCGCCCTGTCGGTGCTGTGCGAGAACAAGGAAGAAGCCGCCCGCGTGCTGTCGCAGCTCAAGATCGCCATCCGCACCAACTACAGCAACCCGCCCACGCACGGCGGCGCCGTGGTGGCCGCAGTGCTCGGCAACCCCGAACTGCGCGCCCTCTGGGAAAAGGAACTGGGCGAGATGCGCGTGCGCATCAAGGCCATGCGCCAGAAGCTGGTCGACGGCCTGAAGGCCGCCGGCGTGAAGGAAGACATGAGCTTCATCACCACCCAGATCGGCATGTTCAGCTACTCGGGCCTCACCAAGGACCAGATGGTGCGCCTGCGCAACGAGTTCGGCGTGTACGGCACCGACACCGGCCGCATGTGCGTCGCTGCGCTCAATAGCAAGAACATCGAGCACGTCTGCGCATCGATCGCCAAAGTCATCTAGGTGACAGCAATGTGTGAGGGAATCGCGCCCGGGCGACGATTCCTTCACACTCTCTCGCGGAAGAGCCCGGGCGGCGTCGCATGTAGGGGTTAGGCCTCCTGCAATGCAGCGGATGCGCTGATATATTGCGCTGCAACATTTCAACCCAAGACCTCCGATGCTCTACCAACTCTACGAAGCCCAGCGGTCCCTGATGGAGCCCTTCGCGGACTTCGCACAGGCGGCTTCCAAGCTCTACAGCCCCGGTGCCGTGTGGGGCCAGTTCCCGATCTCCCAGCGCATGGCGGCGAGCTACGACCTGCTCTACCGCCTGGGCAAGGACTACGAGAAGCCCGAGTTCAACATCAAGTCGGTCAAGGTCGATGGCGCGGAAGTGGTGATCCAGGAGGTCGTCGAGTTCGACAAGCCCTTCTGCGAGCTGCGCCGATTCAAGCGCTTCACGGACGACCCGCATACGCTGAAGACACTCAAGAGCCAGCCCGTGGTGCTGGTCGTAGCGCCCCTGTCGGGCCATTACGCCACGCTGCTGCGCGACACGGTGCGCACCATGCTGCAGGACCACAAGGTCTACATCACCGACTGGAAGAACGCACGCATGGTGCCGCTCGCCGAAGGCGAATTCCACCTCGACGACTACGTCAACTACGTGCAGGAATTCATCCGACGCCTGCAGGCCGAGTACGGCAACTGCCACGTGGTGAGCGTGTGCCAGCCCACCGTGCCGGTGCTCGCGGCCGTCTCGCTCATGGCCAGCCGCGGCGAGGCCCTGCCGCTCACCATGACCATGATGGGCGGCCCCATCGACGCTCGCAAGTCTCCCACCGCGGTGAACAACCTCGCGATGAACAAAAGCTTCGAGTGGTTCGAGAACAACGTGATCTACCGCGTGCCGCAGGGCTTCCCGGGCGAGGGCCGCAGGGTGTACCCGGGCTTCCTGCAGCACACCGGCTTCGTGGCGATGAACCCCGACCGCCACGCCAGCAGCCACTACGACTACTTCAAGAACCTGATCAAGGGCGACGACGCCAGCGCCGAGGCGCACCGCAAGTTCTACGACGAGTACAACGCCGTGCTCGACATGGATGCCGACTACTACCTCGAGACCATCCGCACGGTGTTCCAGGAGTTCGACCTCGTCAACGGCACCTGGGACGTGCGCAGCCCCAAGGGGCAGCTGGAGCGCGTGCGCCCGCAGGACATCCGCTCGACCGCGCTCTTGACGGTCGAAGGCGAGCTCGACGACATCTCGGGCTCGGGCCAGACCGAGGCCGCTCACAGCCTGTGCACCGGCATCGCCAACGACAAGCGCGAGCACTACGAGGTCAAGGGCGCCGGCCACTACGGCATCTTCAGCGGCCGCCGCTGGCGCGAGCTGGTCTATCCGAAGATGATGAAGTTCATCGCCGCCAATGACCAGCCGCAAAGCCGTGCCAGCAGCCGCGGCGGCCTGGGCGCCGAAGACACCGTCAAGCCTGGGCGCAAGGTCCCCGTCCCTGCGGCAGCCAAGAAGGCGCCTGCCAAGAAGACCGCTACCGTGGCGGCCAAGAAGCGCGCCGCTTCCTGAGGCGGTCGCGCGCTTCGACAACTGCCAGGTGAACGGGCTCGCCTCACGCATCAACGACGCACTGCCTCAGACGCAGTGCACACGTTGCGGCTACCCGGATTGCGCAGGCTACGCGCAGGCCGTGGCCCAAGGCGAGGCCGGCATCAACCAGTGCCCGCCCGGCGGCGCCGAGGGCATCGAGCGGCTCGCCGCGATCACCGGCCGCCCCGCCCTGCCCCTCGACTCCACGTTCGGAATCGAAGGCCCGCGCGCCATGGCCGTGATCGACGAGGCCTGGTGCATCGGCTGCACGCTTTGCCTCGACGCCTGTCCCACCGACGCCATCGTCGGCATCAACAAGCGCATGCACACGGTGATCGAAGCGCATTGCACGGGCTGCGAGCTGTGCATTCCGGTCTGTCCGGTCGATTGCATCTCGCTCGAGGTCGAGACGCCGGGCCGCAGCGGCTGGCAGGCCTGGACGGCCGAGCAGGCTCGCAGCGCCCGTGCACGCTACGAAGTGCACGGCAAGCACCGCAACACCGACGCCCGTCTGGCCGAGAAGCCCCCCGCGGCCGAAGCGCCGCAGGACGCCGACGCCCGCAAGCGCTCCATCGTAGAGGCCGCCCTGGCGCGCGCCCGCGCCGCCTCACAGCAACGGCGTCCTCCGGCTGGCTGACCAGCCCGGCCGCCTGGCGCCGCCAGGCACCCTCCGGGCCTGGGGCACTTCATGCCGCTGCGCCAGCACGCTGCCGGTGGCAGCGCCAAGTCACCCCCATCGCTTGAAGAGCATCAGCAGCACGCCGGCCAGCACCACGGCCACTGCGGACCACTCGAAGCCGGTGACGGCCTCGTTCGCGATACAGACGCCGAGCAGCATCGCGATCACCGGATTGACGAAGGTGTAGCTCGCGGCCAGCGCGGCCGGAGCCCTGGCCAGCAGCACCATGTACGCGTTGAATGCGATCAGCGAACCGAAGACCACCAGATAGGCCCAGGCGGCGAGCGCCACAGCCTCGGGCGGCCAGCTCATGGTCTCGCCCGAGACCGCCGCCAGCCCCATCAGCACCACACCGCCGCAGAGCATCTCGCTCGCGAAGCCCATCGCGCCGGGGGCGAGCGGCAGGCTGCGCTGGCTCAGCACGCTGCCCAGCGACCAGCAGACAGTGGCTATGCAGATGGCCACCAGCCCCTCTGGCGACGAGCGGAAGCCGCTGCCCTGCGTGAGCATCAGCACGCCGACCAGTCCGAGTGCGATGCCCGATGCCTCCAGCTTCGACGGCTTCACGCCCCAGATCAGGTTGAGCAGTGCGATCAGCAGCGGAATCACCGCGATGAAGGCCACCACCAGCCCCGAGCCGATCGACACCTCGGCGTAGGCCGTTCCGCCCATGCCGCCGCCGAGCATCAGCGCGCCGACGACCAGGGCATTGCGCCACTGCACGAGTGACGGCCAAGGCGCCCGGCGCCAGCGCATCCAGGCCGCGAGCAGCACGCCCGCGAACAGGAAGCGCGAGCCCATCTGCAGAAAAGGCGGAAAGCTGATCAGCGCGTACTTGATGGCCAGGTACGTGGAGCCCCACACCAGCCACGTGGCGGCGAGGCAGAGCCACAGCAGCGGCGGCAGCCCGGGCCGGGCGGCGCCGGGCGAGGCGTGTGCGGGAGAAGCGAGGGTCGGCATCGAGGTGTCTCTTCTTGTCTTTGGGTCCTGGCGCCCGATGTCAGGGTGGTCTCGGGGCGTCGGTCATGGTATGAAAGCCGAACCGGCGCAGCCATGCATGTTTCATGGTTCTGCGCTCTTCCCACCGTCGATTTGAAGGAGTTGCATGGACTTCGCCTTGAACCCTGCCCTGGACGCCCACGACACCCGCATCCTGGCCGAACTGCAGGCCGACGCGCGCCTGACCATGGCCGAGCTGGGCCGTCGCGTGCACCTGAGCCAGCCGGCCGTGACCGAGCGCGTGAAGAAGCTGGAGGCCGCCGGCGTCATCAGCGGCTACCGCGCCACCGTCAACCTCGGCAAGCTGGGCTACGGCATCCGCGCCATCATCCGCGTCGGCCGTGCCGACTACGACCTGGTCGTGAAGCTCGTGCAGGAGACGCCCGAATGCGTCAATGCCTACAACGTGACCGGCGAGGACAGCTGGATCCTCGAGATCGCGGTGATCGACGTGAGCCACCTCGACGCGGTGGTCACCAAGTTCTGCATCCTGACCGAGACGGCGACCTCGATCATCCTGAACCCGGCGCGCGAGCACCAGCCGATGCTGCCGTCGCGCAGTTCGGACGTGAAGCCGCCGATCCGGAAAGTGCTCAACGCGTAGCGGCCAGCGCGCCGAAGGCCGCCACCACCTCGGGCGGCGCCTGCACCATCTCGATGAGCACGCCCTCACCCGCGATCGGGAACTCGTCGTTCGCCTTCGGGTGCAGGAAGCAGATGTCGAAGCCCGCCGCACCTTTCCGGATGCCGCCCGGCGCGAAGCGCACTCCCTGGGCAGTGAGCCATTCGACAGCCCTGGGCAGGTCGTCGATCCACAGGCCGACATGGTTCAGCGGCGTCGTGTGGACGGCGGGTTTCTTCTCGGGGTCCAGCGGCTGCATCAGGTCGACCTCGACCTTGAACGGGCCCGCGCCCATCGCGCAGATGTCCTCGTCGACGTTCTCGCGCTCGCTCTTGAAGGTGCCGGTGACCTCGAGCCCCAGCATGTCGACCCACAGCTTCTGCAGCCGCAGCTTGTCGGGTCCGCCGATGGCGATCTGCTGGATGCCCAGTACCTTGAAGGGGCGCTCGGTGGCGGCGGTCATGCTGCACACCCTTCCGCCTGCTCCTGCATCTGGCGCGACTTGAGGCCGAGCTTGCGCAGCAGCACCGTGTCGGCCTCCACGTCGGGGTTGCCGGTGACCAGCAGCTTGTCGCCATAGAAGATCGAGTTGGCGCCAGCCATGAAGCACAGCGCCTGCACTGCGTCGCCCAACTGCTGGCGGCCGGCGGACAGCCGCACGCGCGCGGTCGGCATGGTGATGCGCGCGACGGCGATCATGCGCACGAAGTCGAACGGGTCGACCGGCTCCGAGTCGGCCAGCGGCGTGCCGGGCACGCGTACCAGGCTGTTGATGGGGACCGATTCCGGGTACGGATTCAGGTTGGCCAGCTGCGCGATCAGCCCTGCGCGGTGCACCGACTGCTCGCCCATGCCGACGATGCCGCCGCAGCACACGCTGATGCCAGCGCTGCGCACGTTGGCCAGCGTGTCGAGACGGTCCTGGTAGGTGCGCGTGTCGACCACGTCGGTGTAGTACTCGGGCGCGGTGTCGAGGTTGTGGTTGTAGTAGTCGAGGCCGGCCGCCTTGAGCTGGTGCGCGTGGTGCGGCTCCAGCATGCCGAGCGTGGCGCAGGTCTGCATTCCCAGCCCCTTCACGGCCTCGACCAGCACGGCGACCTTCTCGACGTCGCGGTCCTTCGGTGCGCGCCATGCGGCGCCCATGCAGAAGCGCGTGGCACCGGCGTCCTTGGCGGCCTGCGCGGCGCGGACCACCTCATCGACCTCCATGAGCTTCTGCGCCTTCACGCCGGTGTCGAACTCGGCCGACTGCGGGCAGTAGCCGCAGTTCTCGGGGCAGCCGCCGGTCTTCACCGACAGCAGCGTCGCCAGCTCGATGTCGCCTTCGGGGAAATGCTGGCGGTGCACGGTCTGCGCCTCGAACAGCAGGTCCATCAGCGGCTTGTCCAGCAGCTCCTGGATCGCCTCGACGGACCACGGACCTTGCGGCGTCGCGATCTTCGCGGGCCGGTGGAGCGTGACTGCCTGTTGAAAGTCGTTGGCACCCATCAGTTGAACTCCAGAATGATCTGATCGACGGCGAGCGATTCGCCCTTGTTCGCCGAAATCTTGCCCACCACGCCGTCCTGCGCGGCGAACAGCACGTTCTCCATCTTCATCGCTTCGATCACGGCCAGCTTCTCCCCGGCACGCACCTGCTGCCCCGGCTGCACCGACACCTCCACCAGCAGCCCCGGCATCGGCGACATCAGGAACTTGCTGAGGTCCGGCGGCGCCTTGTAAGGCATCAGCTCGAGTAGGCGCGCGCCCAGCGGCGACAGCACCAACGCCTCGATCTGCGTGCCGTCGTGAGACACGCGCAGCGCCAGCGGGCTCTTGCCCGCACCGCGCTCGACCTGTGCCGTGAAGGGCTTGTCGTTGGCGATGCCCTGCACGCGGATCGCGCCCAGGGTGGAGTTGCTGTCGATCTTGTAGGTCTTGCCGCTCACGGTCACCGAGCTCGCGCCGGTCTTGCCGTGGAAGTCGCTGACCGAGACCGGGTGGTGCACGTGCTTGCCCTCTTGTCCCAGCTCGACCACCACGAACTGCTCGCCCACCTTCACGCCATGCCCTTCGAGCTGCCCGCTGATGCCGGAAGCGCGGGCACGGTAGCGGCGGTGCACGTACGCCGCCAGCGCGACCAGGAACGCGGGATCAGCGTGCGGCACGTCCTCGGCGTGGAAGCCCTTGCCGTAGTGCTCGGCGATGAAGCCGGTGTTGAAGTCGCCCGCCACGAACTTCGGATGCGCCAGCAGTGCCGCCTGGAACGGGATGTTGCTGCTGATGCCGCGGATCACGAAGCCGTTGAGCGCCTCGCGCATGCGGGCGATCGCATGCTGGCGGTCCTTTCCGTGCACGATGAGCTTGGCGATCATCGAGTCGTAGTACATCGGGATCTCGCCGCCCTCGTACACGCCGGTGTCCACGCGCACGCCGTTCAGGTGCTGCGTGTCGCTCGCGAACATGGTCTCGCCCGGCGGCTGGAACTTCACCAGCCGGCCGGTGGAAGGCAGGAAATTGCGGAACGGGTCCTCGGCATTGATGCGGCACTCGATGGCCCATCCCTCGCGCTTCACCTGCTCCTGCGTCAGCGGCAGCTTCTCGCCGGCGGCCACGCGGATCATCAGCTCGACCAGGTCGAGGCCGGTGATGCATTCCGTCACCGGGTGCTCCACCTGCAGGCGGGTGTTCATCTCCAGGAAATAGAAGCTCTGGTCCTTGCCGACCACGAACTCCACCGTGCCCGCGCTCTGGTACTTCACCGCCTTGGCCAGCGCCACGGCCTGCTCGCCCATTGCCTTGCGCGTGGCGTCGCTGATGAAGGGCGACGGCGCCTCCTCGATCACCTTCTGGTGGCGGCGCTGGATGGAGCACTCGCGCTCGTTCAGGTAGATGACGTTGCCGTGCGAGTCGCCCAGCACCTGGATCTCGATGTGGCGCGGCTCCTCGACGAACTTCTCGATGAACACGCGGTCGTCGCCGAAGCTGTTGCGCGCCTCGTTGCGGCAGGAGGTGAAGCCCTCGAAGGCCTCCTTGTCGTTGAAGGCCACGCGCAGGCCCTTGCCGCCGCCGCCGGCCGAGGCCTTGATCATCACCGGGTAGCCGATGTCCTTGGCGATCTCGACCGCACGCTCCGCCGTCTCGATGGCGTCGTTCCAGCCCGGAATGGTGTTGAC
>CAJYQC010000015.1 GCA_913776885.1 uncultured Variovorax sp. | reverse complement strand
ATACCGGCGCTGCTGCCTCGGTCGTCAGCCGGGCTGTAGCGGAGAAACGGGGGCCTCAGCCCGCTGCGCGCAGCTTGTCCAGCGCCCGGTCGAGGAACGCGAGCCGGTCCTGGCCCCAGAAGCGTTCGCCGTTCAGGATGAAGGTCGGCGCGCCGAACACGCCGGCTTCCACCGCATCGGCGCTGTTGGCGCGGTACACCGCCAGCACTTCGGCCGACTGCTCCATCGCCTGCAGCGAGGCGCCGTCGTAGCCGTTCTCGTCGGCCACGGAGATGCGCACTTCGGCTTTCGACGTGTCGCGCTCCTCGGCCCACAGGGCGCGCAGCAGCGCGTGCGACAGCGGCTGGGCGTCGAGGCCCTGCAGCTGCGCGGCGATCACCATCCAGCCGGGGTACTTGTTCCAGTTCGGGTCGGTGGGCGCGCCCTTGGGATAGTGCGCGGGCTCCAGGTTGAGCGGCATGCCGAGGTAGTCGCTCCAGCGCGCGAGTTCGAGCGCGTGGTAGGTGCGGCGCGGCTCGGGGCGCGTCTTCAGCGGAATGCCGCCGGTCTGCGGCACCACGGCCTGGAAGTCGTAGGGCTTGAGCGTGAGCCGCACGTGGTGGCGGCGCACGATGTCCTGGAGTTGCGGGCCGCCGAGGTAGGCCCAGGGGGAGGAGAGGCTGTAGTAGCAGTCGAGCGCGATCATGCGGGGATTATCCGCAGCGCCGATCCTCGAGGCCAAAGCCCTGCCGCTACAACACCTTGACCGCACGCCCGATGAACTGGATCGGCCCGGTCGGCCTGTCGATCGGCGAGCCGTTCTCTGGCTCCAGCGTGAGTTCGAACAGCTGGTTGGGCTCCAGCGGCGGGAGCTTGTCGATGGGAATGCGCAACGTCTGGCCCTGCTTGACCAGCCCCAGCGACACCGGGCCGCGCCATTGGTCGGCCTTGGTCCAGAACTGCAGCGTCTTCTGCGGCGGCACCTCCATGGTGCCCAGCGGCACCAGGCTCAGCTGGCGCGACGACGTGGTCTGGATCACCCAGCCGGGCGACTTGTCCTGCGGAGCGACCAACACCACCATGTATTGAGGCGTGGGCAGCGGCCGGGTCACGAGCACCGCCACCATGAGCGCAGCGGCCGCGAAGCCGCCCGCGGCCAGGCCGCGCCACAGCTGCAGGTTGTTCCACCAGCTCGCGAAACCGGATGCACGCGCGGGCGACACGACCTTCGGCATCGGGGCGGTGGCGCTGCCCAGCGTGCGTTCGATGCGCGACCAAAGCGCGGGCGACGGATCGGCCGGCGGCGCCAGCGAAGCCAGAGGCAGCAGCCGTGCTTCCCACGCCTGCACCGCCTCGCGCAGCGCAGGCTCGCCGGGCATGCGGGCTTCCAGTGCCGCGCGAGCGTTGGCTGACAGCGTGCCCAGCACGTACTCGCCGGCCAGCGCGTCGATGTCATCGAAATTGCCGAGGCCGGAGGAAGCGGTGCCGCTGCTCATGCCATGCACTCCCGCAGCGCGCGCATGCCGCGCTGGATCCAGGCCTTGACCGTGCCCAGCGGCGTCTGCAGCCGCTCGGCGATTTCGCCATGCGAGCAGCCTTCCACATACGCGTAGAGGATGCAGTCGCGCCGCGCCGGCTCCAGCCCGCCCAGGCAGCCTTCGAGCCGGCCCAGGTCTGCGCGCAGTTCGAACGGGTCGGCGGAGGTGGCGTAGGCCGCGAGCGCGGTCTGGTCGTCGATGGCTTCTGCTGCGTCTTCGCTCACATCCACCTGCCGTGCGCCGCTGCGCACCATGTTCAGCGCCGCGTTGCGCACCACGCTGTAGATCCAGCCCCGGCCCTCGCCGCGCGCCGGGTTGAAGGTCTCGGCGCGCTGCCAGATGCTGATGAAGGCGTCGTGCAGCACGTCTTCGGCCTGCTGGCGCTGGCGCACGATGCGCAGCGCCACGCCCAGAAGGTAGCGGCTCTCGCGCTGGTAGAGCTGCTGCAGGGCCTGACGGTCACCGCGGGCGCAGGCCATGAGGGCGGCGTCGTAGTCGAAGGGCGAGATGGGTGGCGGGTTCTGCACGGCCCGATGGTAGTGGAGCCGGCGGCCCCGCCGCCGAATCGCCCCCCGATCAGGACGCCTTCCAGAAGATGTAGTCGGCCTGGTACTGCACGATCTGCTTCTGGCCCTTGTTGGCCGGCGTGCAGGCCACCGTGGTCGGCGCCACGCCGCCTTGCAGCGCCACGCGCTGGATGTACGTGACGCCCGTCATCGCGCCGCTGCCCGTGGCCGGGTTGGCCTTCACCAGCTGATACGGCAGGCTGGTCGGGCCCGAGGGGGCCACCGCCAGTTGCGTGGCCGTGAGCTTGGAGCCGTCGTTCGATTCCCAGGTGGCCGGCGGGCCGTAGTACTTGCCGACCTGCTTGCCGCTGCGGTCCAGCAGCTTGGCGTCGGGGCCGACGAACACCCATTCGGTCTGCCCCGGGGCATTGGCCTTGTCGCGGCATTCATAGGTGATGTCGCCCTTGCCCACCGTTTCCATCACGACCTTGTTGCCGGCCGGCACCTGGATGGTGGGGGGCAGGCTCGACTGGTTGAAGCTGGGGGCCATCGAGCCCGAAGACATCGAGCCACAGGCCGTCAGAAACGCTGCGGCAGAAACGGCGCCGAGGACGGCGATCGAACGGGTGGAACAAGAGGTGTGCATGGAATTTCTCCTGGGGTTGTAGAAGGTCAGCAGCTCCTCGCTGCTGAGGGGTCTACACGGCAGGGGCGGGTTTGGATGCAGCCTCATGAAAAAATTCTTCCGGCGCGCCAACCCCGCCCCATCCCGGCACTCCGAGCGGCCGGCGCACGTTCAGCGTTCTTTCAGCATCGCTTCAGCTTGCGCCAAGCCTGGGTTTCTATCGTGCCCCGAGGGCTGCGGCGTGGTGCGGCAGCCGACTTCGATCAGGGACGACATGAACTCTCGGTATCTGCATTCCTCGCCTCCGGCTTCCAACCATTCATGCGGGCTGCGGCGGGCCTGGCGGCTGGGCCTTTGCGCCAGCGCCACCGCGGCATTGGCCGCATGCGGCGGCAGCAACGGCGGCAGCGACATTGGCATCGGCAACTGGATCGGCAGCAACGGCAGCAACAGCGGCAATGTCAGCAGCACGGGCGGCGAGCAGCAAGGCATCGCCCCTGGCGATAGCTACAAGGCCGAGATCCGCCGCACCGCCCATGGCATTCCGCACATCGAGGCCAGCGACGAGAAGGGCATCGGCTACGGCGTGGGCTATTCGTACGCGCAGGACAACTTCTGCGTGCTCGCAGAGCATTTCGTCACCGTGCGGGGCGAGCGGTCCCGCTACTTCGGCGAAGGGGCCTTGCCCGCATCGGGACAGGGCACCC
>CAJYQC010000014.1 GCA_913776885.1 uncultured Variovorax sp. | reverse complement strand
GGACGCCGAATGGCGCTCGGGCAGCGTGATCATGGCGCTGTGGACCGCGCTGGGCCAGTACATGGTCGACCATGCGCTCGACACCATGATCGGCTGCGCCAGCATCGGCCTGGACGACCACGGCGTGACCGCCGCGCGGCTGTGGCAGCGCCTGTGCCGCACGCACCTGGTGGAAGAGCGCTGGCGCGTGGAGCCACGCATCGCACTGCCGCTGGACGCCGAGGCCGACGGTGACGCCGACAGCGACACGCCGCCGCCGGCCGCGCCGCCGCTCATCAAGGGCTACCTGCGCTGCGGCGCACGGCTGCTGGGGCCGCCCGCGCTGGACGTCGCCTTCAACACCGCCGACCTGCCGCTGATGCTGCGGCTGGACGACGTGGCGCCGCGCTACCGGCAGCATTTCTTCGGCGTGGCGGGCTGAGGCAGATCGGCGGAAGGAGGCCCCGGGAAGCGCTCGGGAAGGCCGTGGGAAGGCTTCGGATAAAGTCCCGCACCTAACGCCCTCCAGACCCGACGCCAGAGTGAACCTCAGAAAATCCGCAAGAAGCCTGGTTTTCCGTCTGCTCGTCATGGGGCTGGCCATGGGGCTCGTCGGGACCGCCGCGAGCTACTTCCAGCTCAGCCGCTTCCTGCGCGACGACCTGACGCAATCGGTGGCCGCGCAGCAGACGGCGCTGGCGGCCTACGTGGCGCGCGATGTCGACAACTACCTGGTCGAGCGGCTGGCCTTCCTCGAGCGGCTGGCCGCCGCGCTGCCGCCCGAGCTGCTGGCCCGGCCCGCGCAGCTGCAGTCCTGGCTCGCCGAGCGGGGCACGCTCGGCGCCCTGTTCCCGCTCGGGCTGGCGGTCGCCGACCGCGGTGGCAGGCGGCTCGACGGCGCCGGAGTGATGGACGCCGGCAACGTTGAATTCAGCGCCGCGCTCGCAGGCCAGCGTGCGATTGGCCGCCCCCATGCCACGCCCTCCGGCCATTCGGCACTGCCCATGGCGGTGCCCGTGCGCGACCGGGCGGGCGAGGTGGTCGCGATACTGACGGGCACGGCCGACCTCACGGCCGACGGCCTGCTCGACCATCTGCAGGACGGGCGCGTGGGCCAGAGCGGCGGCATCCTGGTGATCTCGCCGCGCGACCGGCTCTTCGTGGCTTCCACGGATGTTTCGATGTCCCTGCAGCCCACGCCGCGCGACGGCGCCAACCTGCTGCACGACCGCGCCATGGCGGGCTATCGCGGCAGCGGCACCACGCGCAACGCCAGGGGCATCGACGAGATCTCGGCCATCGCCTCGGTGCCGGCGAGCGGCTGGTTCGTGGTGGCCCGGCTGCCCGTCGCGGAGGCGCTGGCGCCGGTGGGGCGGATGCAGTCCTTCATCCTGCAGCAGCGCGGGCCCGCGGTGTCGGCGGTGCTGATCGTGCTCGGCATCGTCATGACCTGGCTGCTGCGGCCGCTGTTCCGCGCCGCCGACCAGGCCGACCGCATGACCCGCGGCGAGCTCCCGCTCGCTGCGCTGAAGGTGGTGCGCGACGACGAGATCGGCCACCTCACGCAGGCCTTCAACCGCCTGCTGGCCAAGCTGCTCGACAACCAGGAGGCGCTGGAGCGGCTCGCCCACCACGACACGCTCACCGGCCTGCCCAACCGCAAGCTGCTCGACGACCGGCTCCAGCAGGCGCTGGCCCAGGCCAGCCGGCAAGGGCACTGGGTGGCCGTGCTGTACCTCGACCTCGACGGATTCAAGGGCCTCAACGACACCTTCGGCCACGAGGCTGGCGACAAGGCGCTGCAGGAAATCGCGCGCCGCCTGCAGGCGCTGGTGCGGCAGACGGACACGGTGGCACGCATCGGCGGCGACGAGTTCGTGCTGCTCGCCACCGGCCTCAAGGAACCTGCCCACGAGGGCGCGCAGGTGCTGGCGCAGCGGTGCATCGAGGCGGTCGCCGAGCCGCTGGCGCTGCATCGGGGGCGCACGGCGATCGGCGTGTCGATCGGCATCGCCCTGGGCGACGGCAGCGAGGCGCCGCGCGACCTGCTCGTGGCGGCCGACAAGGCCATGTACCAGGCCAAGCAGGGCGGGCGCGGCATCCACGCGATGTCCGTGACGACTGCAACGACCCCGACGCCCGAGATGCCGGAGACTGCCTCCGCTTCCTAGGCGGGCATGTCGTTGCGCGGCAGCCGCAGTTGCTTCTTCAGCGTCTCGAACACCTGCCGCGTGACCGGGTTCACCACGTGGCTGCGCACGTAGAGGTAGTAGGCCAGGTCGGGCAGCCGCGGCATGCCGTCGCCGGCGCCGAGCACGCGCAGGCCGGCATCGAGCTGCTCCACGCCGCGTGCGGTCACGCCCAGCCCGGCGCGCAGCGCGGCCTTGATGCCGATCAGGCTCGACGAGGTGTAGCGCGGCGTCCAGGCCACGCCTGCCGTGTCGAGCGCCTCGTGGCCGATGCGGCGGAAGATGCTGGGCCCGTCGGCCATGATGAGCGGCACCGGCTTGGACGGGTCGTGCACGTAGCCCGCGGCGCACAGCCACACGGTGGGCGAGTTGCGCAGCACCACGCCTTCGAACTGCGACTGCGCGTCGGCGCGGTTGGAGATGATCATGTCGACCTCGCCGCTCTTGAGCGAAGTCATCAGGTAGGGGCTGCGGCCGATGTGGATGTCGAGCTGCAGCAGCGGCGAGGTGCGCGCCACTTCGGCCAGCAGCAGCGGCAGCATGGTTTCGGCCACGTCGTGCGGCGCGCCGATGCGCAGGTTGCCTTCGAGCTGGCCCTGCCGCAGGCTGCGCAGCGCCTCGTCGTTCAGCGCCAGCATGTGGTGCGCATAGGTCAGCAGCTTCTCGCCGTGTTCCGTCAGCCGCTTCTGCCGCCCCTGCTTGGCGAACAGCGGGTGGCCGATCTGCTCTTCGAGCCGCTGCATCTGCTGCGTGATCGCCGACTGTGTGCGCCCCAGGTGCACCGCCGCCGCCGCGAAGCTGTGATGGCTGACGACGGCCGCGAAGGAGCGCAGCAGTTCGAGATCGAGCGTGGGCGGCATGTATTAATTTTATTGAAGTGTTTCCTGCGCGAGCTGGATTGTTGCGTCATGCCTGCGTCACTACAGTGGACGCACATCGAACAGGCAACCCCACTGGAGAAAGACCGAATGAGCAGCACCCCGTCCGCGCAACGCAGCCAGGCCGTCGAGGCGTCCATCGCCACCATGAAGAAGGCCATCGGCGGCGGCGAGCCCACCCGCGAGAAGCTCGGCGTGGTGCTCGATGCGCTGCAGGGCCTGGCCGCGCGCACCGAGTACTGGGGCGCCGCCGACTTCCCGCCGCCCGAGGCCGGCGAGCACCAGGCCCGCTACCTGATCGCCGAAGACGCCGACCAGAGCTACGCGCTCTACCTGAACGTGATGCGCCCGGGCAAGAAGATCGTTCCGCACAACCACACGACCTGGGCCTGCATCGCCGCGGTGGAAGGCACCGAGCACAACCGCGTGTACGAGCGAACCGACGACGGCAGCGTGCCGGGCGTGGGCAGGCTCGAGCAGACCGAGCTGGTCGTCGTGGCGCCCGGCAAGGGCATCGCGCTGATGCCGGAGGACATCCACTCGGTGGAGATCCAGGGCGAACAGGTCATCCGCCATCTGCACATGTACGGGCGCGCACTCGAAACGCTCGACAGCCGCACCGCCTACGACCTGGAAGCGGGCACCTACCAGACCATGGGCATCGGCGTGCAGACGCGCCGCTAGCCGCTTCTTCTCTTTCACCTTTCTCGTTCTTCATGCGGGCCGCACTGGCGGCCTCGCAGGACTTCGTTCGTCCCAACGACTCGCTCTCATGACTTTCTTCATCGACCCGAAGACCCTCAAATCCTGGCTGCACGACGGCGGCGAGATCGCGCTGCTCGACGTGCGCGAGCACGGCCAGTACGGCGAGGCCCACCTGTTCTACGGCATTCCCCTGCCCTTCAGCCGGCTGGAGATCGACGCGCCGCGCCTCGTGCCGCGCCGTGGCGTGCGCACGGTGGTCTACGACGAAGGCGACGGCAGCGAGGTCGCCGAGCGCGCCGCGGCGCGGCTCGCCGCGCTGGGCTACACCGACGTGCACGTGCTGCAGGGCGGCGCCCGCGCATGGAAGGCCGCGGGCTACGTGCTCTTCGCGGGCGTGAACCTGCCTTCTAAAACCTTCGGCGAACTGGCCGAGGAGGTCTATCACACGCCCCGCGTCAGCGCCGACCAGCTCGCCGGCATGATGGCGCGCAAGGACAAGGTGGTGGTGCTCGACGGCCGCCCTGCCAGCGAGTTCCGCAAGATGAACATCCCCGGCGCCACCTGCTGCCCCAACGGCGAGCTGGCCTACCGCGTGCGCCGGCTGGTGCCCGACACCACCACGCCCATCGTCATCAACTGCGCGGGCCGCACGCGCAGCATCATCGGCGCGCAGACGCTCATCAACCTCGGCCTGCCCAACCCGGTGTATGCGCTGGAGAACGGCACGCAGGGCTGGTACCTCAACGACCACGAGCTGGAGCACGGCGGCACGCAGCGCTATGCCGACGACAGCGGCAACACCGACCTGCGCCCCGCCGCGAAGGCGCTGGCCGAGCGCTTCGACGTGCCCGGCGTGAACGCGCAGACCGTGCGCCAGTGGGCCGGCGACGCGAGCCGCAGCCTGTTCCTGTGCGACGTGCGCACGCCGGAGGAATTCGCAGCCGGCAGCCTGCCCGGCGCGCAGCACACGCCGGGCGGCCAGCTGATGCAGGCCGGCGACCAGTACTTCGGCGTGCGCGGCGCACGGCTGGTGCTGTTCGACAGCGACGGCGTGCGCGCGCCCACCGTCGCCAGCTGGCTGCGGCAGATGGGTCACGACGCGAGCGTGCTC
>CAJYQC010000013.1 GCA_913776885.1 uncultured Variovorax sp. | reverse complement strand
CGCCCGATGAATGCCCCGACCCAAACCTCGCACCTGCTGCCGGAGCTTCATCTGCGCGAAGTGCCCGAGAGCCTCATCGATGCGCTGAAGGCGCGCTTCGGTGCCAACTGTTCCACGGCGATGGCGGTGCGCACCCAGCACGGGCGCGATGAATCCTCCTTCGACGCGCCGCCGCCCTCGGCAGTGGTGTTCGCCGAGAGCACGCAGGATGTCGCAGACGCGGTGAAGCTCGCAAGCGAGCACAGCGTGCCGGTGATCCCCTTCGGCGTGGGCTCCTCGCTCGAAGGCCACCTGCTGGCGGTGCAGGGCGGCATCAGCATCGACGTGTCGCGCATGAACAAGGTGCTGTCGGTCAATGCCGACGACCTCACGGTGACGGTGCAGCCCGGCGTCACGCGCAAGCAGCTCAACGAAGAGATCAAGAGCACGGGCCTGTTCTTCCCCATCGACCCGGGCGCCGACGCCTCCATCGGCGGCATGACGGCCACGCGCGCAAGCGGCACGAACGCGGTGCGCTACGGCACGATGCGCGAGAACGTGCTGGCGCTCGAAGTGATCACGGCCGCGGGCGACATCATCCGCACCGGCACGCGCGCGAAGAAGTCGTCGGCCGGCTACGACCTTACGCGCCTCATGGTGGGCAGCGAAGGCACGCTGGGCGTGGTCACCGAGATCACGCTGCGCATCTACCCGCTGCCCGAGGCGGTGTCCGCGGCGATCTGCTCTTTCCCGAGCATCGAGGCCGCGGTGCGCACCACCATCGAGACCATCCAGCTCGGCGTGCCGATCGCGCGCGTGGAGCTGATCGACGTGAACACGGTGCGCATGGTGAACGCCTACGCCAAGCTGAACCTGCGCGAAGAACCGATGCTGCTGATGGAGTTCCACGGCTCGCCCGCCGGCGTGAAGGAGCAGGCGGAAACGGTGCAGGAAATCGCGAGCGGCCATGGCGGCAATGCCTTCGAATGGGCCAGCACGCCGGAAGAGCGCACTCGCCTGTGGACGGCGCGGCACAACAGCTACTTCGCGGCGGTGCAGTCGCGCCCGGGCTGCCGCGTGATCTCGACCGACACCTGCGTGCCGATCTCACGCCTGGCCGACTGCCTGCTCGACTCGGTGGCCGAGGCCGATGCCAGCGGCATCCCCTACTTCCTCGTCGGCCACGTGGGCGACGGCAACTTCCACTTCGGCTACCTGCTCGACCCCAACATCCCCGAGGAGCGCGTGAAGGCGGAGGAGCTGAACCACGCGCTGGTGAGCCGCGCGCTGGCGCTCGAAGGCACCTGCACCGGCGAGCACGGCGTGGGGCTGCACAAGATGGAGTTCCTGGTGAACGAGGCAGGCGCGGGCGCGATCGACATGATGCGCACGATCAAGCGTGCGCTCGACCCGAAGAACATCATGAATCCGGGGAAGATCTTCAGCCTCTGAAGGCCGGCGCGCCGGCCTGCGGCGCTCCACAAAAAAGCCCGGCGGCTCGCGAGAGCCCCGGGCTTTTTTTTGCGGATCGCGCAAGGCGATCGCCTGATCGATGGATCGATCAGTTGTTGTTGCTGCGACGGCGCGTGGGCGCCGGCTTCTCGGCCGGCACATAGGTCTGCGATGGGGCCGCACCGCCGTCCACGCCCAGGCGGCCGCCGCCGCCGAGGCCCTGGCCGCGCACCGTCTGCGCCTTGTAGTTGCGCAGCGAGCGGACCATCTGGTTGAACGCGTCCATGAAGGCCGCGGCAATGACCTTGCCCTGCGCCGTGTTGGTGTAGCCGCCGAGGTTGCCGCCCGCACTGCGGCCGGCCAGCGCACCGAAGGCGCCGAAGTCGGTCTTGGAGGCGCTGCCTTCGGAGGCCGCGACCTGCACGCCCGAACGGTTGTCGATGAGCGTCAGCAGCGCGCTGGCTTCCTTGGTCTGCATGCTGCCGCCGAGCTGGGCGAGCGCGCGGCCACGGCCGCCACCCACCAGGCCGCCGAGCGCGCCGCCGATGCCGCCGGCATCGCTGTTGCTGAACACGATCTCGGGCGACAGGCCATAGTCGGACGCGACCATCTGGCCGCGGCCGAAGTTGCTGCCGCCGCGCATTTCGCCCGACTGCTGCGGCGCGCGTTCACGCGTCATGGCGTTCATGCCGGCAGCGCCGCGCTCGACCACGATGAAGCAGTTCGACTGTTGCACCAGCAGGCGCAGCAGGTTGGCGGTGGGAGGCAGGCGGTATTCGCCGGTGAGGATGGTGTACCAGCCCGCGCTCTGGTTTTCGATCAGCGAGACGGTGCCCAGAGGCGATTCGCAGCGCTCGAGCTGGCTGCTGGCGTTGTCGGTGGCACCGCCTGCGGCACTGCCGGTGGCCATGGTCTTGGCCGACTGGCTGCCCATTTGCATGTCGGTCGCGGCGCAACCGGTGAGAAGAAGGGCGCCGGCGGCGATGGCAGCGAGCGGAAACCTGGTGAGATGCATGGTGGACTACTCCCTCTGTTGTCAGAGAACTGGGGTTGGAAAACCAGCGGTCGAGGATAAGCGCAAAGGATTGCAGGAATCAATCAAACGAATGCCGGAGCCTCGATTCGCAACACTAGGCCGTTCGGCGGATGCGTTCGATCAGGCCGTTGAGCGCCTCGATGGAGCCGAAGTGGATTGCGAGCTCGCCGCTCTCCTCGACGCGGCCGCCGCGCTTGGCGCGCTTCTTGATGCGGACCTCGACCTCGGCCGTGAGCAGATCGGCCAGTTCCTCTTCGACGCGCAGCAGGTCGCGCGACTTCTCGCTGTCGTTACTGCGGCGCGAAGGCGTGAGCGTGAATTCGGCCGCGAGCTTCTTCACCAGCGCCTCGGCCTCGCGCACCGACATCTTCTTGGCCGCGATCTGGTTCGCGGCCGTGATCTGCGTGCCTCGGTCCAGCGACAGCAATGCGCGGGCGTGGCCCATGTCGATGTCGCCAGCCATCAGCATCTGCTGCGCGGGCTCGGCCAGGTTCAGCAGGCGCAGCAGGTTGCTGGCTGCGCTGCGCGAGCGGCCGACGGCTTGCGCCGCCTGCTCGTGAGTGAGCCCAAACTCGGCCACCAGGCGTTGCAGGCCCTGTGCTTCTTCCAGTGGGTTGAGGTCTTCGCGCTGGATGTTCTCGATGAGCGACATCGCTGCGGCGGCCTCGTTGGGCACGTCGCGCACCAGCACCGGCACGCTGTCGAGGCCGGCGAGCTTGGCCGCGCGGAAGCGCCGTTCGCCCGCGATGATTTCGTACTCGGCGTTCTTGGCCGCAGCCGATTCGGCGTCGAGCCGACGCACCAGGATCGGCTGCATGATGCCCTGCACCTTGATGCTCTCGGCCAGCTCGTAGAGCGCGCCTTCGTCCATGCGCGTGCGCGGCTGGTAGACGCCGGCCACCATCTGGTCGAGCATCAGCGTGCTCGGATTGCGTTGGGCACCGCCCTCCTCTGCATCGACGGCACCGCCATTCCCGCCGCTGTTGCTGTCGGCGGATGGAGCGGCCGCCGGGCCCAGCAGCGCTTCGAGGCCGCGGCCCAGTCCCTTGGGTTTCTTGGTCGCCATCAGTTCTTTTCTTTCGAGATTTCGTTCAGGAGTTTCCGGCCCTCGGGCCAGTCGCCCAGGCCCGATTCGGCATTCAGGTGGCCCCGCGCGCCCGCGTCGACGAAGCGCGCACCCCAGTCGGCGGCGAGCTGTCGCGAGCGCGAGGCTTCGCAGTACGGGTCGTCATTGGCCGCGATCAGCACCGCCGGGAACGGCAGCGGCTTGCGCACGATGGGCGTCCAGCCCGGAATCAGCTGGCGCAGGCTGTCGCTCTCGACGTCGCCGGGCGCGACCAGCAGCGCGCCGCGCACCTTGTGCGTGTTGCGCGAGTGCGCGGCCCAGGCCGCAACGAGGATGCAGCCGAGGCTGTGCGCCGCGAACACCACTTGGCCGGGCGATGCCAGCACTTCTTCCTCGAGCCGCGCCGACCAGTCCCCGCGCAGCGGGCGCATCCACTCATGCTGCTCGACACGATGGTCGCCGTAGAGGGATTCCCAGCGTGTCTGCCAATGGCCGGGGCCGCTGTTCTGCCAACCGGGCAGCAGCAGGATGCGTGGCTCTGTCATTTGCTACGAATTTGATAGCGACTTGATCGCGGGTTGCAGGCCGCTCAGGCGTTGTTGTTGCTGGTCGAATCTGCGGCCGGCGAAGCGGCAGGCGCCAGCACGTCCTCGGGGATCGGCAGGTCGGGCGTGACGCGAGCGACAGGCGCGATGGGCGGGGCGACGGCACCCGAGGCGAACGCGCTCGCTGGCGGCATCTTCTCGACCAGCTCCTGCGCGAAGGCGATGAAGGCCTGACTGCCGCGTGCGGCCGGATCGAACACCACGCCCGGAAGTCCGTAGCTCGGCGCCTCGGCCAGGCGCACATTGCGCGGGATCACGGTGTCGAACACCTTGTCGCCGAAGTGGGACTTGAGTTGCTCGCTCACCTGCTGCTGCAGCGTGATGCGCGGGTCGAACATCACGCGCAGCAGGCCGATGATCTGCAGGTTCTTGTTGAGGTTGGCGTGCACCTGCTTGATGGTGTTGACCAGGTCGGTCAGGCCTTCGAGCGCGAAGTACTCGCACTGCATCGGCACGATCACGCCGTGGGCCGCGCACAGGCCGTTCAGCGTGAGCAGGCTGAGACTGGGCGGGCAGTCGATCAGGATGAAGTCGTACTCGGCGCCGACGGCTGCCAGCGCAGTGCGCAGCCGCTTCTCGCGGCGGTCGAGCGCGACCATCTCGACTTCGGCGCCCGCCAGCTCGCGGTTGGCACCCAGCACGTCGTAGCCGCAGCCGCCCTCCACCAGCTTGTCGGCCTTGACACGTGCCTCGGCCACCGAGGCCGATTCGAGCAGCACGTCATACACCGTCAACTCCAGCTCGCGCTTGTCGATGCCCGATCCCATGGTGGCGTTGCCCTGCGGGTCGAGGTCGATCATCAGCACGCGCTGGCCGACCTTCGCCAGACCGGCGGCGAGATTGACGGTGGTGGTGGTCTTGCCGACGCCGCCCTTCTGGTTTGCGATGCAGAAAATCTTGGCCATGTGAGTACCGGGAAGCGATCGATCAGCGCGAGATTGCGAGCTTGACGCCGAAGGCGATCAGGAATGTGCCTGCAAGCTTTTCGAGCGTGGTGGAGATACGAGGATTCGCGCGGATGCGCTCGGCGAGGAAATGCGTGAGCAGCGTCGAGGTCAGGCCGTACAGAAAGGTCAGCGCCGCGATGGTGACGGCCATCGCGCCGAAGGTGATGAGGCCCTGGTGCCTGGCCGGGTCCACGAACAGCGGGAAGAAGGCCATGTAGAAAACGATCGCCTTCGGGTTCAGCAGCGTGATGGTGAATGCCTGGCGCATGAAATGGCTGGGCTTGATGTTGAGGATGGGCGCCGAACCGGGTTTCGCCATCAGCATCTTGATTCCCATCCAGCCCAGATAGGCGGCACCCAGCCACTGCACGGCCTTGAACGCAGCCGGGTAGGCAGCCATCACCGCAGACACCCCAGCCACCGCAGCCCAGAGGAGGAATTGGTCTCCGACGATCACTCCGGCCGTCGCAGCCAGACCGCCACGGATGCCGCCCTTGCTGGTCGAGGTGATCAGCGCCAGATTGCCCGGACCGGGAATCAGGAGGAAAAGGATGATGGCGGCGACGAATGCGCCGTAGTCAGCAATGCCGAACATGTGGTTGCCTCGAAAAAGCGAGCCGGGGAAGAGACCAGAGGGAGGCATCGAGTCTAAGCGAGCACACCGCCGCGAAGATCATTCGGACGCCGGCTTTTACCGGTGTCGCGCCCTCTTTTTGGTGTCAAGCGCTGTTTTCGCCGGCGGCCTTGCGCGCCCAAACGATGCAGCGTTCGGCATCCAGCCCTGGGACGGTCAGTTGTTCCACGTGAAACACCGACACAGCCCTGGGCAGCGCGGCCAGTTCATCAGCGGGAACCTTGCCCTTCATGGCGAGCCACACGCCGCCGGGCGCGAGCAGGTTCATCGAGCCGTTGAAGAAGTCCGGCAGCGATGCAAAGGCGCGAGAGCTGATGACCTCATAGCTTCCCGCCAGAGACTCAACCCGCGCATGAAGCCCACGAAGATTGCGCAACTCCAGCTCGGCCGCCACCTGTTGCACGAACGCTGCCTTCTTGGCCACTGCGTCCAGGCAGCTGACCTCGAGATCGGGCCGCATGATTGCGATCACGACGCCTGGCAGTCCACCCCCGGAGCCCACGTCCAGCAGTGCGCCCCGCCCTTCCCACTCGCGCTGGAGCGGTGCAACTGCGGCCAGGCTGTCGAGCAGGTGATGCGTGAGTACGCTCGCTGGATCGCGTAGCGCCGTGAGGTTGTAGACCTTGTTCCACTTGAGCATCAGCGTGCCGTGGGCCAGCAGCTGCTCTGCCTGGATATCGGAAAGCGGCACGCCCATGGCAGCCGCGCCAGTGCGCAGCGTGTCGATCGGCGCCGTCATTCGGCGGCAGCTTCCGTGGCGGTGGTTTCCGTTGACGCTCCCGGGGCGAATGCCTTATGTCCGCCCTTGCGCAGGTGGATCATTAGCAAAGAGATAGCCGCGGGGGTCACGCCCGAAATGCGCGAGGCCAGGCCGAGCGTCTCCGGACGATGCTTGTTCAGCTTCTGCCGAACCTCGAAGCTCAGCGCCTTGACCTGGCCGTAGTCGAAATCAGCTGGCAGCTTCAGGTTTTCGAAGTGTGCGGCACGCTCGACTTCGTCGTGCTGGCGTTCGATGTAACCCGAATACTTGGCAGAGATCTCGATCTGCTCGATCTCGGTCTCGCTCAGCGAGGCCTGGGACCCGTACTTGCCGCCGTCGAGCGTCATGAGCGTTTCGTAGCTCACATCGGGCCGGCGGAGCAGGTCGGCGAGGTTGTATTCGTGATCGATGGCCTTGCCCAGCACCCGCTCCGATTCCGAAGCAGGCAGGTTCCTGGGGTTCACCCAGATGGATTTGAGGCGCTCTGTTTCACGTGAAACAGCATCGCGCTTGCGGCTGAAAGCGGCCCAGCGCGCGTCGTCCACCAAGCCCAGCTTGCGCCCGGTCTCGGTCAGACGCATGTCGGCGTTGTCCTCGCGCAGCTGCAACCGGAATTCTGCGCGGCTGGTGAACATGCGGTAAGGCTCGGTCACACCTTTGGTGATGAGGTCGTCGACCAGCACACCAAGATAGGCTTCGTCGCGGCGCGGCAGCCAGGCATCTTCCCCGCGGCATTGCAGCGCGGCGTTGATGCCGGCAAACAGCCCCTGGGCTGCCGCCTCTTCATAGCCGGTCGTGCCGTTGATCTGTCCGGCGAAGAACAGGCCCTTGATTGAGCGCGTCTCGAAGCTGCTCTTGAGCTCGCGCGGATCGAAGTAGTCGTACTCGATGGCGTAGCCCGGGCGCAGGATGTGTGCATTCTCCAGACCCGGCATCGAGCGCACCAGTTGGTACTGGATGTCGAACGGCAGGCTGGTCGAGATCCCGTTCGGGTAGTACTCGTTGGTCGTCAGGCCTTCGGGTTCCAGGAATATCTGGTGGCTTTCCTTGTCGGCGAAGCGGTTGATCTTGTCTTCCACGCTCGGGCAGTAGCGCGGACCAACGCCGTCGATCTTGCCGGTGAACATCGGGCTGCGGTCGAAGCCCGAGCGGATGATCTCGTGCGTGCGCGCGTTGGTGTGGGTGATCCAGCAGGGCATCTGCTGCGGGTGCATGTCGGCACGGCCCATGAAGCTGAACACCGGCATCAGCCCTGCCCCGCCGGGCATGCCGTCGCCAGGCTGCTCGGTGCACTTCGAGAAATCGATGCTGCGCCCGTCGAGGCGGGGCGGCGTGCCGGTCTTGAGCCGGCCTTGCGGCAGCTTCAGCTCCTTGAGCCGCGCAGAGAGGCTGGCAGCCGGCGGATCGCCCGCGCGCCCGGCCTGGTAGTTGTCGAGGCCGACGTGGATGCGCCCGTCGAGGAAAGTGCCCGCGGTAAGCACCACGGTGCGCGCACGGAAGGCGATGCCCACCTGCGTGACGGCGCCGACGACGCGATCGCCCTCCACCATCAGGTCGTCGACCGCCTGCTGGAACAGGCTCAGGTTCGGCTGATTCTCGAGACGGCGGCGAATGGCGGCCTTGTACAGAACGCGGTCGGCCTGGGCGCGGGTCGCGCGAACCGCGGGACCCTTGCTCGAATTGAGGATGCGGAACTGGATGCCGGCCTCGTCAGTCGCGATCGCCATCGCACCACCGAGTGCATCGACCTCCTTCACCAGGTGGCCCTTGCCGATGCCGCCAATCGACGGATTGCAGCTCATCTGCCCCAGCGTCTCGATGTTGTGGGAGAGCAGCAGCGTCTTGGCGCCCATGCGAGCGGCGGCGAGCGCGGCCTCGGTGCCGGCATGGCCACCGCCGACGACGATCACGTCGAATTCTTCGGGGTAAAGCATTTGGAGTGGGAGCGCACAACTGACGCGTGCGCGGCGCAAAAGGGGCACCGATTTTAATCGGCGGGACCCTTTTGCGTCCCCCGTGTGGATAAGCTTGGAGAGCGACGCCTAAGGCCCGCTCCAAGACCACCTCTGAATAGTTTGCTATCTATTTGATAGCAGCGGAGCCTGCTACGCCGCGGCTTCGTTCACTTGCCCCAGGGGCACGGGCTTCTCGATACCCATCACCTCGCCAGTGGGCGCGGGCGGCATCGAAGGCTGCAGGCTCTCGTCCTGCAGCTCCCGCACCACCAGCTTCTTGCCCGTCATCCTGACGTTGCCGAAGATCGTGCAGAAGGCCACGTCCTTCGCGTCGCGCCCCGTGCCCACGCGCACCAGCCGGTCGACCGGCGCCATCCGGGTCGGATCGAACAGCACCCACCGGTCGCCGAGCCAGGCCTCGAACACGGCGTGGAAGTCCTGCGGCGGCTCGTCGAACCAGACGTAACCGACCACCAGCCGGGCCGGAATGTTCAGCGCGCGGCAGAAGGTGATGCCCAGGTGCGCGAAGTCGCGGCACACGCCCGCACGCTCCACGAACACTTCGCGTGCGGTGGTGGTGGAGTCGCTACTGCCCGGCTCGTAGGTGATGCTGTCGTAGATCCAGTCGACGATCGCCTGCACCCGGCCGATGCCTGGCGGCAGGTCGCCGAAGAGCTGCTGTGCGCAGCGCGACATCAGGTCCGACTCGCAGTAGCGCGTCGGCATCATGTAGTGCAGCACCTCGTCGGGCAGTTCGGTCACCGGCGTCTCGGCCAGGTCGTTCGGCACCACCACGTGGGCGCGCCGCACGCTCGCCTTGTAGGTGATCTTGAGCGGTCCCGGCTTCGCATCGAAACGGACGAAGCGGTTGCCGCTTCCCTCGTCGCAGAAAAGCCGCAAAGGCGTCGGCGGCTCCACGACCAGCTCCTCCCCGATCACGCTCTGCATGCCCGAACGCGCTGCCTCGATGTTCAGCAGCATGTGCGCAGGGGCGGCAACTTCGTAATCGAGCTGCGCCTCGATATGAGAGATGTGCATCAGTCGATCGCTTTTTTGACCGCGCCCACACCCAGCACGGCCAGCACCACGAACAGCAGCGCCAGCACCAGGAACAGGCCGAACAGCAGCTTGGCGATGCCCGCTGCACCCGCGGCGATACCGCCGAAGCCGAGCAAGGCGGCGACGAGCGAGATGACTGCAAAAATGATGGCGTACTTCAACATCTGTTTCTCCTTGCAGCGGGCCCTGCCCACCGTAAAACCAAGCTTAGAAAACGCCGCCTCCAGGCCCGATAGTCGCCGCGCGCGTGCGTTCGTAGGACAAAAACGCGACGCCGGCAAACCCGCTAGCATCCGCTGCGGTCTCACAAAAATCATCCAACCAACCTCGACATTCACTGGAGTTCTCGAATGAAGCTGTACTACTCGCCCGGCGCCTGCTCGCTCTCCCCCCACATCGCGCTGCACGAAGCGGGCATCGCCGCAGAACCCGTGCTGGCCAGCACCAAGAGCCACAAGCTTCAGGACGGCACCGACTACTACGGCATCAACCCGCTGGGCTACGTGCCGATGCTCGAGCTCGACGACGGCACCCGCCTGCGCGAAGGCCCGGCCATCCTCCAGTACATCGCCGACCTCGCCCCCACCAAGAACCTCGCCCCAGCCGCCGGCACCTTGCAGCGCTACCGCCTGCAGGAATGGCTGACCTTCATCGGCACCGAAGTGCACAAGGGCTTCAGCCCGCTGTTCAACCCGAACATGCCCGAGGAAGCCAAGACGATCTTCAAGGACAAGCTCAAGTCGCGCTTCCAGTGGCTCGACAGCGAACTCGCCAGCAAGGAATACCTGATGGGCGAGCATTTCAGCGTGGCCGACGGCTACCTTTTCACCGTGACCAACTGGACCAAGCCGACCAACGTCGACATCTCCGGCTTCCCCAACCTGCTGGCTTGGCATGCCCGCGTCGGCGCCCGCCCCGCGGTGCAGGAAGCGATGAAGGCCGAAGGTCTTCTGAAGTAAGCCGAAGCACGCAAAAGCGAGCAGAAGCAGCAGGCGGGCCCGGGTTCTACTCAGGGAAAACCCGAACCGCTTCAGCCACAAGCCGCACGATGCGGCTTTTTTTTCGCGCGACGCTACGGGCTGGAGAACACAAGTCTCCGGACACCGAAGCACAAGGACCCGCGCCATGCCCGAAACACCTGCGTCCACCGAACTGCGCGAAGAGATGCGCGGGCCCGTCATGTGGCTCACCATCGATCGCGAGGAGCGCCGCAACGCCATCAGCCCTGCCGTGCTCGCGGGCCTGGGCGACGCGATCGCGCGCGCCAACAGCGACAACGCGGTGCGTGCCGTGGTCATCACCGGCGCCGGCACGCGCGCCTTCTGCGCAGGCGCCGACCTGCAAAGCGGCTCCTCCTTCAAGTTCGACTACGCCGCGCCCTACCAGGGCTTCGCCAACCTCTTCCGCCAGGCCCGGCAATCGACCGTGCCGCTGATCGCGCGCGTCAACGGCGCCTGCGTGGCGGGCGGCATGGGCCTCATGGCGATGTGCGACATGGCCGTGGCCGGCAGCCAGGCGGTGTTCGGCCTGCCCGAGGTGAAGGTCGGCCTCTTTCCCGCGCAGGTGCTCAGCGTGCTCGGCGGCCTGCTGCCGCGCCGCGTGCTGGCCGAGATGTGCATCACCGGCGAGCCCATCGACGCAGCGCAGGCGCTCGAGCTTAAACTCGTCAACCGCGTGAGCGACGACGTCGACGAGAGCGTCGACTGGCTGCTAGGCCGCATGCTCGACAAGTCGCCCGCCGCCATCCGCCGCGGCCTGTACACCATGAAGAAGATCGAGGCCATGGCCTTCGAGGAATCGATGGCTTTCACAGAGAGCCAGATCGGCCTGTTCGCGCTCACCGAGGACGCGGCCGAAGGACAACTCGCCTTCCGCGAGAAGCGCAAGCCACAGTGGAGCGGACGATGAGCAGCAGCAGCAAAAACAGCAACGAACGCACCGTCCGCATCGGCGGCGCCTCCGGCTTCTGGGGCGACAGCAGCGTCGGCGCGCCGCAGCTGGTGGCCAGCGGGCATATCGACTACCTCGTGTTCGACTACCTGGCCGAACTCACCATGTCGATCCTCGCGGGCGCACGGCTCAAGAAGCCGGAGCTCGGCTACGCCACCGACTTCGTATCGGTGGCGATGAAGGCGGTGCTGAAAGACGTCGTGGCACAGGGCATCCGCGTCGTGAGCAACGCGGGCGGCGTCAACCCGAAAGGCTGCGCCGACGCGCTGGCCGCGCTCGCCGCCGAACAGGGCATCGCGCTGAAGATCGCCGTGGTGAGCGGCGACGACGTGTCGCCGCTGCTGCCCGAACTGCGCAAGTCGCAACCACCCGTGCGTGAACTGCAGAGCGGCGCCGCGCTGCCCGAGCGCGTGCTCACCGCCAACGCCTACCTCGGCGCGCAGCCGATACGCGCTGCGCTCGATGCGGGCGCGCAGGTCGTCATCACCGGCCGCTGTGTCGACTCGGCCGTCACGCTGGGCGTGCTCATGCACGAATTCGATTGGCAGCCGAACGAGTTCGATCTGCTCGCCGCGGGCAGCCTCGCAGGCCACATCATCGAATGCGGCTGCCAGGCCACCGGCGGCCTGCACACCGACTGGGACACCGTGCCCGACTGGCCCAACATCGGCTACCCCATCGTCGAATGCAGCGCCGACGGCAGCTTCGTCGTCACCAAGCCCGCGGACACCGGCGGCAAGGTCACACCTGCCGTCGTGGGAGAGCAGATGCTCTACGAGATCGGCGACCCCGCCGCCTACCTGCTGCCCGACGTGGTGGCCGACTTCACGCAGGTGCGCATCGAGCAGGCCGGCGAGCACCGCGTGCGCGTGCACGGCGCGCGCGGCCGCGCGCCCACCGCGAGCTACAAGGTCAGTGCCACCCATGTAGAAGGTTTCAAGACTGCGGCGCAGCTCACCATCGTGGGCTTCGACGCGGTGGCGAAGGCGAAACGCACGGGCGAGGCCATCCTCGCGCGTACGGGTGCGCTGTTTTCGCAGCAAGGCTTCGGCCCCTACAGCGGCACGCAGCTCGAAGTGCTGGGCGCGGAGTCGTGCTACGGCCCGCATGCGCGCGCATCGCAGACGCGAGAGGCGGTGCTGCGGCTCGCGGTGACGCACCCGCGCAAGGAGGCGCTGGAGCTGTTCGCGCGCGAGGTCGCTCCCGCCGGCACCTCCTGGGCTCCGGGCACGACCGGCGCAGGAGGGGGCCGCGCGTCCGTGTCGCCGTCGATCCGGCAGTACGCCTTCCTGCTCGACAAGTCGCTGGTCGAACCGGCGGTGAGCATCGATGGAGAGCGCATCGGCATTCCCCGCCGCGAAACACCGGCCGCGGCACAGGCGGCCAGGGCCGTCTCTGCGCCTGCTGGAGCCACGCCAACAGAGACAGCCCCGGCATCATCGCCCTCGCCTTCACCTGCTTCCGATGCGGACCGCATCGAAGTGCCCCTGCTGCGCCTGGCTTGGGCGCGCAGCGGCGACAAGGGCGACACCTCGAACATCGGCGTCATCGCGCGCCACCCTGCCCTGCTGCCGCTGCTGCGCGAGCAGCTCACCGAAGCGCGCGTGGCCGACTGGCTCGCGCACCTGGTCAAGGGCAGCGTCGCGCGCCACGAGGTGCCCGGCATCGACGCCTTCAACTTCGTCTGCGAGCAGGCGCTGGGCGGCGGCGGCATGGCCTCGCTGCGCAACGATCCGCTGGGCAAGGGCATGGGGCAGATCCTGCTGGCGATGCCGGTGCGGGTGCCCCCCGCGCTGCTGGCGCTGCTCGGCTAGGGCCCGTTCACACTATTTCCGGGGTCGTGGAAATAGTGTGAACAGGCCCTAGCACCAATCCGTCAACCGTGCGACAGCAGGGTTGAGGCGGCGCGCTTAGCCTTGCGCCCCGTATCAACTCTGCTTTCGATCGCACGATGTCCACCCTTTTCGACCCCGTACAGGCCGGCGACCTGAAGCTCGCCAACCGCATCGTCATGGCGCCGCTCACGCGCAACCGCTCGCCGAACGCCATTCCGCCCGACATCGCCGCCACCTACTACGCCCAGCGCGCCAGCGCCGGCCTGCTCATCACCGAAGCCACCGCCATCAGCCACCAGGGCCAGGGCTACTCCGACGTGCCCGGCCTGTACGGCACCGAGCAGCTCGACAGCTGGAAGCGCGTGACCGAAGCCGTGCACGCCGAGGGCGGCAAGATCGTGGTGCAGCTGTGGCACGTGGGCCGGGTCTCGCACAACGAACTGCAACCCGATGGCGGAAAGCCCGTCGCCCCCTCGGCCATCACCGCCAAGACCAAGACCGTGCTCATCAAGGATGGCGTGCCGACCTTCGTCGACACCTCCGAGCCGCGCGCGCTCGATGCCGGTGAACTGCCGGGCATCGTCCATTCCTACGCCGTGGCCGCCCGCAGCGCGGTGGAGACGGCCGGCTTCGACGGCGTGGAGATCCACGGCGCCAACGGCTACCTGCTCGACCAGTTCCTGAAGGACGGCAGCAACAAGCGCACCGACGACTACGGCGGCAGCATCGAGAACCGCGCCCGCCTGCTGCTCGAAGTCACGCGCGCCGTGGTCGACGCCGTGGGCGGCGGCAAGACCGGCATCCGCCTGTCGCCCGTCACGCCCGCCAACGACGCGTTCGACAGCGATCCGCAGCCCCTCTTCACCTACGTGGTGAAGCAGCTCGCCGCGCTCAACCTCGCCTACATCCACATCATCGAAGGCGCCACCGGCGGCCCGCGTGAGATCGAGGACCGCCCCTTCGACTACGAAGCCCTCAAGGCCGTATACCGCGAGGCCGGCGGCAAGGCCGCTTGGATGGTCAACAACGGCTACGACCGTCCGCTCGCCGAAGAGGCGGTGAAGGAAGGCGACGACCTCGTGGCCTTCGGCAAGCCTTTCATCTCCAACCCCGACCTGGTGCGCCGCCTGCGCGAGAACGCGCCGCTGAACCCGCTCGACAAGGCCACGATGTACGGCGGCGGCGCCAAGGGCTACACGGACTATCCGACGCTGGACTGAAGCCGCGGGCGGCCATGGCAAGATGCGGCGGACCCGTTCGTCCGCCGACAGCCAAGTAGGAAACGCCATGGCCCGCATCGCACAACGACTGGCCGATTCCGGCCTCGTATTGCCCCCGGCAGTCTCGCCGCCTCCCGGCGTCGTGCTGCCCTTCCAGTTCGTGCGCATCGTCGGCAGGCGCGCGCTCATCTCGGGCCACGGCCCGCTCAATGCCGACGGCACCATCGCCGCGCCGCTGGGCAAGCTGGGCCGCGATCTGAGCGTGGAAGAGGGCTACGCCGCAGCGCGCCTCACTGCGCTTGCGATGCTGGGCAGCCTGCAGCGCGCGCTCGGCGACCTCGATCGCATCACCGCCTGGACGCGCGTGTTCGGCATGGTCGCCAGCGCACCGGGCTTCGACAGGCAGCCGGCCGTCATCAACGGCTTCTCCGACCTCATCCTCGACATCTTCGGTGCCGACATCGGCGCACATTCGCGCAGCGCGGTGGGCATGGCGGAGCTGCCCTTCAACATCCCGGTGGAGATCGAAGGCGAGGTGGAGTTCGACGCATGAGCGTCACGCCATGGACACTGCGGCGCGCCGATGCCTCGGACGCCGCGGCCATCACCCAATGCGCCGTGGAAGCCTTTCGCCACTACATTCCGCGCCTCGGGCTCCTGCCGATTCCGATGACGAAGGACTACGGCGCGGCCATCGCCAACGCGCAGGTCTGGGTCGCGCAGCAGCAGCAACGAGTCGTCGCCGCGCTGGTGCTCGACGTCACCGACGAAGGCTTCCTGATCGACGTGATCGCGGTGCGCCCCGAGCAGCAGGGCACCGGCGTGGGCCGTGCACTGCTCGAGCTCGCAGAGCACGAAGCGCTGCGGCAGGGCCACGACTCCATCTACCTCTTCACCAACGAGAAGATGAGCGAGAACCGCGCGCTCTACGAGCGCATCGGCTATGTCGAATACAAGCGGGTCGCCTTCGCCGAACGCACGCGCGTCTTCCTTCGCAAGCCACTCGGCAGGCAATGAACACGATGCAGCTCGAACGCATTCATCACGTCGCCGTCATCTGCTCCGACTACGCAGCGTCGAAGCGCTTCTATACCGAGGTGCTCGGGCTGCGCGTGGTGGCCGAGAACTACCGCGCCGCGCGCGATTCGCACAAGCTCGACCTCGCCCTGCCCGACGGCTCGCAGATCGAACTCTTCTCCTTTCCCGGCGCACCCGCGCGGCCCACGTGGCCCGAAGCGCAGGGCCTGCGGCACCTGTCGTTCGAAGTGCACGACGTGCAGGCCGCCGCCGACGAGCTCGCTGCGCAGGGCATCGCCGTGGAACCGCTGCGCATCGACGAATACACGGGCCGGCGCTTCACCTTCTTCGCCGACCCCGACGGCCTGCCGCTCGAACTCTACGAAGCCGCGCCAGGCAAGGACCTCGAAGCGCTGCTGCTGGAGCTCGAAGGTGCGCTGCACACGCACGAGGTGCGTGCGAGTGCCGCACGGCTGGAGGAACTGCTCGACGACGACTTCCACGAACTCGGCGTCTCAGGCACGGTGTGGACGCGCGCAGCCATCATCGAGGCACTGCGCGACGAGGCCTTCTCGGAACGCACGATCTCTGACTTCCGCGTGACGCGCGTCGCCGCCGGCGTGGCGCTGGTCACCTACCGCGCGCATCGCGAAGCGATTCCCGGGCGCCCTGCGGCCGACTCGCTGCGAAGCTCGCTATGGAAGCTTCGCGCCGGCCGCTGGCGAATGGCATTCCACCAGGGCACGCCGCTCGCCTGAGCGCAGTGGCCCAGGCCTCAGGCAACATCGCCGAACGCCACGCTGACGCGCAGCCCCGTGGGCTCGGCGGCTTCGAGCCGCAGCTCCGCGCCCAGCAGTTCGGCGTAGCGCGAGACGATCGACAGGCCAAGCCCGGAGCCCTGCCCCAGCTTCTCTCCCGCCGGGCCTTGCGCCCACCGCTGCATCAGGTCGCGCTGTGCTTCCAGCGGAATGCCCGGGCCGTCGTCGATAACGCTAAGCGTATGGCCAGCGAGCTCGACGGTGATGGTGCGCCCGCCGTAGCGCAGCGCGTTGTCGATCAGGTTGTCGAGGATGCCTTCGACCAGCGCCTCGTTGGCCTGCACCACCACCACGTCGTCGAGGCCCCGCGCACCCAGGTCGACGCCGCGCGCATCGGCACGCGCCAGGTGCCGCAGCACCGTCTGCTCGGCCAGCACGTCTAGCCGCACGGGCACGCGCTTGAGCTCGGTGCGCGCCTCCTCGGCCAGTGCGAGCGCAAGCAGCTGGTCGATGAGGTGGCTCGCGCGCGCCTGGCGCTCCGACACGCGCTCGAGCTGCTCGCGCCATACCTTGGTGTCGTGCTGGGCCAGCCCGTACTCGGCCAGCGCGCGGATGCCCGCCAGCGGCGTGCGCAGCTCATGCGCCACGTTGCCCACGAACTCGCGCTGCGCCTGCACGCTGTTGCCCAGCCGCTCGAAGAGCGAATTGACCGCATTGCCCAGGCGCTGGATCTCGCGGGAGGTCTGCACCACCGGCACCGGAGAAAGATCGCGCACGTCGCGCCGGTCGAGCGCGCGCTGCAGGTCGCCCAGCGGCCGCAGATCGCTGCGGATGCCGTGCCAGAGCCATACCGCGAGCAGGATCAGCAGCACGATCTGCGGAGCGAGCGCATAGCCCAGCAGCTGCCTCACCAGCGCGGTCCGGCTCAGCGTCGTCTGCGCGATGATCACGCGGTAGGGCATGCTGATGTCGGCTTCCGCATCGTGCTCCAGCACCACCGCGCGCAGCGTGCTGCCTTCGTAGTCCACGTCGGAGAAGCGGTAGCGCGCACCGTCCACCGGCAGCGGCGCCTGCAGGCCCGCCTGGCCAGAGATCAGCGAGCCGTCGAGCCGCTGCACCGCGAAGTAGACCTTGTCGACCTGGTCGAAAAGCACGGTGGCCACCTCCCGCGGAGATAGCATCAGCTCGATGCCGCGCTCGCCCGCCTGCACGTTGGCCGACAACGCATAGGCGTCGTCGAGCATGCCGCGGTCGAAGGCCTGTTCGGAGAAGTAGTTGGCGATTACCAGCGCGATGACCGCGCCGACCATCCACGTGAGCGCCAGCGGCACCAGCACGTTGCGCAGCACGCGCTGCGTGAGCGACGGCGCGCGCACCGCAGCCGGCGGCGATGCGGCGCTGGTCTGTTGCTGCTGCGCGTTCACTCGCGCACCGGCGTCGGTCACACCTCGGCTTCGAGCAGGTAGCCGATGCCGCGCAGCGTGCGGATGCTCGCGCCCGTGCCCTGCAGCTTCTTGCGAAGGCGCGAGATGAAGGCCTCGAGCGCGTTGTCGCCGAGCGATTCGTCGAAGCTGGAGAGCTTGTCGGACAGCGCCCGCTTGCTCACCGTGCGCCCCGGCGGGCTCATGAGCTCCCACAGCACCTCGAACTCGCGCGCGGGCAGGTCGAGCGGACCGTTCGCAGTGGAGAAGCGACGCGCCTTGCGGTCGAGCTTGAGCTGGCCCAGCAGCACGATGTCTTCCGTGCCCTTGGCGCGGCGCACGAGTGCGCGCAGGCGGGCTTCGACTTCGGCCAGGTCGAAGGGCTTGCCGAGGTAGTCGTCGGCGCCCGCGTCGAGGCCGGCGATGCGTTCTTCGGTGCGGCCGCGTGCGGTGAGCACGAGCACCGGCGTGCGGTCGCCGCGTGCACGCGCCTGCCGCAGCGCGGTGAGACCGCTTGCGAGGCCGCTGGTGGGGCTCGCGGTGGCAGGGAGGTTGAGGTCTAGCAGCACCGCATCGAAGGGCTGCACGCGCCACAGGTGATCGGCGTCTTCGACGTTGGTGGAAACGTCGACGCGGTGGCCTGCATCGGCAAGGCTGCGCACCATCACATCGCGCAGAACGGTGTCGTCTTCGACAAGCAGAATTCGCATGGTCTTTGAATGGTTGGGGGTGATCTGCCTTGCGAACGACGGGTCAGCGGCCGGTCAGTCGCTCCAAGCGATAAACGCAGCATGAGCATACGACAGCACGATGAATCACGGGCCACTTTCATGGCCCGTTCCACACGATGAGTGCGCGCGAACCGTCCGATCTGCTGAGCCTGGTCGCACCCGAGGTGCAGGGCACCGCCGTGGTCCTGCTGCATGGTTTATGCAGCACGCCTGACGAGTTGCTGACCGTGCAATCGGCGCTGCGCAGCCGCGGCTATCCGGTCCATCCGCTTTCGATCGAAGGCTACTCCTTCGACGCGAGTGCGCCGCTGCAGCACGCTGCGCCGTACGAACGCTGGCTCGATGCGATCCAGGCGCAGGTGAAGTCGCTGCGTGAGCGCCACGACCGCGTGATGCTGATCGGCATCTCTGCAGGCTCATCGCTGGCACTGGGTGCGGCCATCCGCTGCGGCAGCGATGTCGACGCGCTGGTGCTCATGTCGACCACGCTGCGCTTCGACGGCTGGGCCATTCCGCGCACGCAGTTCCTGCTGCCGCTGGCCTTCTACACGCCGCTGGGCCGGCTGTGGCAGTACCGCGAGCGCCCGCCCTACGGCGTCAAGAACGAACGCGTGCGCGCCTGGATCGAGCGCGAGCTGCGCCACCGCAAGATCTCGCGCGCAGGCAGCTCCGTCATCGGCGTGAGCCACCTGCGCGAGCACGACAGGCTCATCCGCCACGTGCGCCGCAACCTCGAGCGCGTGCAGTGCCCCGACGTGCTCGCGCTGCATGCCCAGCAGGACGAGGTGGCCAGCGTGGCCAACCTGGGCATCCTCGCGCGCGGTCTCCGCTGCCGCGCATTCCGTGCCGTCGTGGTGGCCAACAGCTACCACATGATCACGATCGACAACGATCGTCAACAGGTCGTGAGTGAAACAGTGTCATTCGTCGAAGCGGTGGCGCATGGCACGATGCCCGAGCATCCGCTGTACGCCTGACAACCTCGATCACGCCCGAAAGGAAAGCATCTCCATGTCTTCTTCCGATCTCTTCTCGCCCACCTTCAACACCATCGCGGCGATCCTGCGGGACGACTTCCGTGTCGACCCCGCGCTCGTCTCGCCGGCCACCGCGCTGACCGACCTGAGCCTCGACTCGCTCGCGCTGATGGAGTTCGTCTTCGCCGTCGAGGACGCCTTCCACCTGCGCATTCCCGAGGATCGCCTCGATCCGCGCGAAGCCGGCATCACGCTGCAGCGCCTTTGCGAAGTGATCGACTCTGAGAGCGCGGGCGCCGTCGCGGCACAGCCCGCCGAAGCAACGGCATGAGCAGCGGCGCAGCGCATTCCGTGCTCGCGGCGTCGGCCGCGCGTGCCGCATCGGCGCCCGTGCGCGTGAGCGGCATGGGTTTCGTCACGCCCATCGGCCGCACCGTGGAGGCCTTCGACGAGGCGCTGTTCGCGGGGCGTTCTGCCGTGCGCGCGCAGACGCTGGAGATCAAGGGCATGGACCCGATGTCGCTGGCCGTCGCAGCCTGCGACTTCGACTCGAACGGCGTGCGCAGCACCTCGCGCCTGCCGCTGGACCGCGGCACCGCGATGGCGCTCGCCGCCGCGCAGGACGCCGCTGTCGAAGCGAAGCTCGACCTCGCGGCCGTCGACCGCGACCGCCTGGGCATCTTCTGGGGCTGCGGCCTCGCGGGAGCCGGCAGCTTCGACAACACCACCAGCGCACTCTACGGCGAACAGCGCCGCATGCGCCCGACCACCGTGCTCACCGTGATGCCCAACGCCGCCGTGGCCGAACTCGCGCTGCACTTCGGCGCGCGCGGATCGGCCATTGCCTACGCCTGTGCCTGCGCCTCCTCGGCGGTGGCCATCGGCGAGGTGATGCG
>CAJYQC010000012.1 GCA_913776885.1 uncultured Variovorax sp. | reverse complement strand
GTCGAAGGCGCTGCCGGGCGTGTACGTGGCGGGTGAGATGCTCGACTGGGAAGTGCCGACTGGCGGCTACTTGCTGACGGCGTCGATGGCCAGCGGCGCGGCGGCAGCGCGCGGCGCTGTCCGGCGGCTGGGCCTTTGAATGCGCCGCGCCGGATTTTTTCGCTGGAAGTTTGGTTTTGCGGGCTCCGTTTCATTTCGCGTGGAATGAAACGAAACAGCTGAAGAGGATGACGAGCCTTACCCCTGGCACTGACTACGCAGTTAGGGCTGCTTGGTTCCCCACCTGACCCGGTTGGCCACTTCACCATGCAGGGAGGCCCGTCAGGGCGTATTGTAACCCCCAGGGCTGCGCGCACGTCGTGTGGCTTCGCCAACCCCCTGCTGGGGCGAGACCGGAGGACAGGCAAAGCCGGATCCTTGGTGTCCCACGAAAGCCCCCGCCCCAGTATCGGGATGGGTGCTCTGCGCCTTTTAGAATGACCGCAATGTCTTATCTCGTGCTCGCCCGCAAGTTCCGCCCGAAAACCTTCGGTGAGATGGTCGGCCAGGGGCATGTGGTTCAGGCGCTCGAGAACGCGCTGACGACGCAGCGCCTGCACCACGCCTATCTCTTCACCGGCACCCGGGGTGTCGGCAAGACCACGGTTTCGCGGATCCTGGCGAAGTCGCTCAACTGCCAGGGGCCGGACGGGCAGGGCGGCATCACGGCCACGCCGTGCGGCGTCTGCCAGGCCTGCCGCGACATCGATGCGGGCCGCTTCGTCGACTACACCGAGCTCGACGCGGCCTCCAACCGCGGCGTGGACGAGGTGCAGTCGCTGCTCGAACAGGCGGTCTACAAGCCGGTGCAGGGGCGCTTCAAGGTCTTCATGATCGACGAAGTGCACATGCTCACGAACACCGCGTTCAACGCGATGCTCAAGACGCTCGAGGAGCCCCCCGAGTACCTGAAGTTCGTGCTGGCCACGACCGACCCGCAGAAGGTGCCGGTGACGGTGCTGTCGCGCTGCCTGCAGTTCAACCTGCGGCCGATGGCGCCGGAGACGGTGCTCGAGCACCTCACAGCCGTCCTGCAGACCGAGAACGTTCCTGCCGAACCGCAGGCGCTGCGCCTGCTGGCGCGGGCGGCGCGAGGGTCGATGCGCGATGCGCTCTCGCTCACCGACCAGGCGATCGCCTTCGGCAACGGCGAGCTCGTCGAAGCCGGCGTGCGACAGATGCTCGGCAGCGTCGATCGGGGCCACGTGTTCCGGCTGATCGAGGCGCTGGCTCAGGGTGACGGCAAAACGGTGGTCGAGACCTCCGAGGCGCTGCGCGTCGACGGCATGTCCGCCGCTTCCACGCTGGAGGAAATGACGGCCGTGCTGCAGGCCATGGCAGTGCTGCAGGCCGTGCCGTCTCGCGCGGAGGCCGCAGCGGATGCCGCTGCAGACCCCGACGGGGCCGATACCGCCCGTCTCGCCGCGCTGATGCCCGCCGACGAGACCCAGCTCCTCTACAGCCTGTGCCTGCACGGCCGGGGCGAGCTGGGCCTGGCCCCGGACGAGTACGCCGCGCTGACCATGGTGCTGCTGCGATTGCTGGCCTTCAAGCCATCCAGCGCGGCCGCTTCGACGGCCACCCCGGAAAAAAAAACTCTGAATGAAGCCGCGTTGCCGCCGCCGCAGGCTCCTGCGACGCGCGTTCCGGCGCCTGCGCCGGCTCCGGCACCCGTTGCCTCTGCTCCCGTAGTCGCCACGCCTCAGGCGCAGCCTCCTGTCGCAGAGGCTCCGGCGCCGTCGGCACCGCTTCCCGCCGGCCATCGCCTCGCGGTGGTCGACGAACCCCGCCAGGCCGATCCGCGTCCCGGCAGCCATGGCGATGCGCCCGCCAAGGTCGTCGGCGTGCCGATCCGCGTGCAGCCGCCGCCGAGTTCGCGCGATGCCCCGCGCCCGGAAGAAGCACGCAGCACCTTCACGCCCATTCCGACCAGCGAGGACGGCGACTTCTGGTACGCCACGGTCACGCAGCTGGTCGCGGCGGAGGCCATCACCGCGCTGGCGCGCGAGCTGGCCTTGCAATCGCAACTCGTGGGCCGCGACACCGACCAGTGGCTGCTTCGCATCGAGCGCGAGACGCTCAACCAGCCGTCTGCCCGCGAGAAGCTCACCGCGGCGCTCAACGGCGCCGGCCACGGCGTCAAGCTCGCCATCGAGATCGGCAGCGTGGTCGACAGCCCCGCGCGCCGCAACAGGCAGGCGGCCGACGAGCGCCAGCGCCTGGCCGAGGAAGCAATCATGAGCGACCCCGAGGTGCAGGCGCTGATGCGCGATTTCGACGCGAAGATCGTCCCCGGCACGCTCAAGCCGGCCTGAGTTCGCGTCTCCCGTATCCTTCACCCACTTTCCAACCCGACAGATCAGGACCAACGATGTTCAACAAAGGACAACTGGCCGGCCTCATGAAGCAGGCGCAGGCAATGCAGGACAACCTCAAGAAGGCCCAGGAAGAACTGGCCACCATCGAGGTCGAGGGCGAATCCGGCGCCGGTCTCGTCAAGGTCGTCATGACCTGCAAGCACGACGTCAAGCGCATCACCATCGACCCCAGCCGGCTGGCGGACGACAAGGACATGCTCGAAGACCTGGTGGCCGCTGCCTTCAACGCCGCCGTGCGCAAGGCAGAAGAGACCAGCGAGCAGAAGATGGGCAAGCTCACCGCCGGCATGCCCGGCCTGCCGCCCGGCATGAAGCTGCCGTTCTGAATGACTCTCCCCCAGGCTTGCCCACTTCGTGTGGCCGCCAACCCCGTCGCCGGGGGCCACATCAGCGGCCCGGCAAAGCCGGTTCCGCGGTGTTCCCGCCTAGGAGCCGCTTGACATGGCAGACGCAGGTTCGCTCGACGCCTTGGTCGATGCGCTGCGCCGCCTGCCCGGCGTCGGCGTCAAGTCGGCCTCGCGCATGGCGTTCCATCTGCTGCAGCATGACCGCGACGGAGCGCAGCTGCTTGCGCGCGCCTTGCAGCAGGCGGCAGGGCAGGTGCGGCATTGCGAGCGCTGCAACACCTTCACCGAGGCGCCGATCTGCAGCGTCTGCCTCGACACGCGGCGCGACCCGACCAAGCTCTGCGTGGTCGAGACACCGGCCGACCAGGCCGCGCTCGAACGCACGGGCGCCTTCCGCGGCTATTACTTCGTGCTGATGGGCAAGCTCAGTCCGCTCGACGGCGTCGGGCCGAAGGACATCGGGCTGCAGAAACTCTTCGACCGCGCGCGCGACGGCACGGTGAGCGAGGTCATCCTCGCCACCAACTTCACCGCCGAAGGCGAGGCCACCGCGCACGTGATCGGCGAAGGGCTGAAGCAGCGCGGCCTCAGGGTGACGCGGCTCGCGCGCGGCGTGCCGGCCGGCAGCGAACTCGAATACGTCGACCTCGGCACCATCGCGCACGCGCTGGTCGATCGCAGGTAAGTAGAACAGCCATGACCTTCTCGTCGCTCACCATCGCCTACTGGTGCGTGCTCGTGGCCTGCGTGCTGCCGTACGTCGCGGCATGGATCGCCAAGGCGGGCAGCTTCGGCCCGCGCGACAACCTGCATCCGCGCGAATGGGCCGCGAAGCAGAACGGCTGGCGTGCACGCGCCAACAGCGCGCAGGCCAACAGCTTCGAGGGCCTGCCGTTCTTCATCGGCGCTGTCGTGATCGCGCACCAGCTGGGCGCCGCACAGGCGCGCCTCGACATGCTCGCGCTGGCCTATGTGCTGCTGCGCGTGGTCTACATCGCGCTGTACATCAGGGGCGTCGGCGGCGCGCGCAGCGCTGTCTGGGCCCTCGCATTTCTGGTCAATATCGCGATACTTTTTCTGGCTCGCTGAAGCGCTGCCGAAGGCTTCTCTGCGAGGCCTTCATGCTTACGTGAAAACCCGCACGGGATGACCCCGATGCAGTTGCCTGTTGCGGCCCCTAAGCTCGATTCAGTTTCTTACGAATCACAAGGCCTGCGGGCAACAGTTCCGGGCAAGTTTTCATGCTTCATCGCCGCACCCTCATTTCTGCTTCCGCCATCGCTGCCGCGACTATCGCGCTGCCGCGTGTCTTCGCGCAGCAGGCCAAGCTGGAGAAGACCAAGATCTCCATCGCTGTGGGCGGCAAGGCGGCGTTCTACTACCTGCCGCTCACCATCTCCGAACAGCTCGGCTACTTCAAGGCCGAAGGGCTCGATGTGGAGATCTCCGATTTCGCCGGCGGCGCGCGCGCGCTGCAGGCAGTGGTCGGCGGCTCTGCAGACGTGTGCTCGGGCGCCTACGAACACACGATCAACCTGCAGGCCAAGAACCAGTTCTTCCAGGCCTTCGTGCTGCAGGGCCGCGCACCGCAGATCGCGGTGGGCGTGTCGACCAAGAACATGGCCGGCTATACCGGCATCCAGGATCTCAAGGGGAAGAAGATCGGCGTCTCGGCGCCGGGCTCGTCGACCAACATGGTGGCCAACCTCGTGCTCTCGCGCGGCGGGCTCAAGGCCAGCGACGTGAGCTACATCGGCGTGGGCGTGGCCGCGGGCGCGCTCACGGCACTGCGCTCCGGCCAGATCGACGCCATCAGCAATACCGACCCGGTGATGACCATGCTCGAGCAGAAGGGCGACGTGAAGATCATCAGCGACACGCGCACGCTCAAGGGCACGCAGCAGGTGTTCGGCGGCACGATGCCGGCGGCCTGCCTCTATGCGTCTGCCGATTTCGTCCAGAAGAATCCCAACACCTGCCAGGCGCTGGCGAATGCCATCGTGCACGGCCTGAAGTGGCTGCAGACCGCAGGGCCGGGCGACATCATCAAGACGGTGCCCGAGACCTACCTGCTCGGCGACCGCGCGCTGTACCTGGCTTCCTTCGACAAGGTGCGCGAGTCGATCGCCACCGACGGCCTCGTGCCCGCCGACGGCCCCAAGACCGCGCTCACCGCGATCGCGAGCTTCGACACGACGGTGAAGGCCGACAAGATCGACCTCGCCAAGACCTACACCAACGATTTTGCAAGGCGCGCCAAGGACAGGTTCAAAGCCTGACCCCGCATGTCCCGCGACCCGGCCCAGGCCGGGTTTTTTCTGCCATGTCCGAATACGCACTCGAACTCCTCTCCATCAGCTGCACCTTCGTCTCGAAGGACGATCCTGGCCAGCGCTACACCGCTGTGGCCGACACCACGCTGCGGGTGAAGGCGGGCGAGTTCGTCTCGGTGGTCGGGCCCACGGGCTGCGGCAAGTCGACGCTGCTGAACGTTGGGGCGGGGCTGCTGCAGCCGTCGTCGGGCACGGTGAAGGTCTTCGGCCAGACGCTCTCGGGCATCAACCCGCGCGCGGGCTACATGTTCCAGTCGGAGGCGCTGATGCCCTGGCGCAGCGCCATCGACAACGTGATGGTGGGCCTGCAGTACCGCGGCGTTCCCGACGCGCAGGCGCGCGAGCAGGCCGAAGCGTGGCTATCGCGCGTGGGGCTCTCGGGCTTCGGCGACCGCTATCCGCACCAGCTCTCCGGCGGCATGCGCAAGCGCGTGGCACTGGCGCAGACGCTGGTGCTCGACCCCGACATCATCCTCATGGACGAGCCCTTCAGCGCGCTCGACATCCAGACGCGTCAGCTGATGGAGAACGAGGTGCTCGAACTCTGGAGCGCGCAGAGCGAAGACCGCCGGGCCGCCCCAAGGTCTGAGCTCACCCCCTCGGGGGGTGGGCACGCAGCGCCCGGGGGCTCACACGGACGGAAGGCGGTGCTCTTCATCACGCACGACCTCGACGAGGCCATCGCGATGAGCGACCGCGTGGTGGTGCTGTCGGCGGGCCCGGCCACGCATCCCATCGGCGAATTCGCCATCAACCTGCCGCGCCCGCGCGACGTGGCCGAGGTACGCACGCAGCCGCGCTTCGTCGAGCTGCACACCCAGATCTGGGAGGTGCTGCGCGACGAGGTACTCAAGGGCTATGCGCAGCAACTGAGAAAGGCCGCGTGATGGCACGGCTCGGCCTGAACGAACGCAACGCGCGCTTCTGGCAGCTGGCGCTGCTGGCGGTGATCCTGGTGGCGTGGCATGTGGCCTCGCGCAACCAGCAGATCGCCTTCTTCCTGGGTGAGCCGATTCAGGTGGCGGGACGCATCTGGAGCTGGTTCCTGCCCTTCGACATTCCGGCCAACGCGCTCTTCCCCGAGGGCTTGAAAGGCAACGCCGACATCTACCAGCACCTGGGCACCACGCTGCTCGAGACGGTGCTGGCCTTCGGCATCGGCACGGTACTCGGGCTGGCCTGCGGACTGTGGCTGGCGCTCGCGCCCACGGCGAGCCTGATCCTCGATCCGTACATCAAGGCGGCCAACTCGATGCCGCGCGTGATCCTCGCGCCCATCTTCGCGCTGTGGTTCGGCCTCGGCATCTGGAGCAAGGTGGCGCTGGCGGTCACGCTGGTTTTCTTTATCGTGTTCTTCAACGTCTACCAGGGCGTGCGCGAGGTGAGCCCGGTGGTGCTGGCCAACGCGAAGATGCTGGGCGCCAACCAGCGGCAGCTGCTGCGCACCGTATACCTGCCGAGCGCGACCAGCTGGGTGTTCTCCAGCCTGCACACCTCGGTGGGGCTGGCCTTCGTGGGCGCGGTGGTGGGCGAGTACCTGGGCTCGGCGCGCGGCGTTGGCTACCTGATCCTGCAGGCCGAGGGCACCTTCGACGTCAACACCGTGTTCGCCGGCATCGTGGTGCTCACGGCCTTCGCACTGGCGCTGGACGGGATCGTCGGGGTCATCGAAAGACGGCTGATGAAGTGGCAGCCGAAGACCGGCGAGACCGAGAAGCTCTAGGAGCGCGCCAGTTCGCCTCCGTGCGATGATCGCGCGCGGCGCCGCAGGGCGTCGCAACGATTCATGGGAGTGAACGAACAATGAGCCACGACGACAACCACAAGCGCGCCACGACCCTGCGCTCGCGCAGCGAGGCGGCACGCGTTTCCAACGAAGAGCTTTTCTTCGACTTGGTCTACGCGTTCTCCGTCACGCAGCTTTCCCACTACCTGCTGGACCACCTCACGCTGCTGGGGGCGCTGCAGACGCTGGTCATGTGGTTCGCCGTGTGGCTGGGCTGGCAGTACACCGCCTGGACCACCAACTGGTTCAACCCCGGCACGCTGCGCATCCGCGGCGTGCTGTTCGCGATCATGCTGCTGGCGATGGTGATGGCCTCGGCGCTGCCCGGCGCCTTCGCCGAACGCGGGCTGGTGTTCGCGCTTTGCTTCGTCGGCATCCAGGCCGGGCGCACCTTCTGCATGCTGATCGCCATCGGCCCGAACGATCCGCTCACGCCCAACTTCCGCCGGCTGCTGGCGTGGAACTGCGTGGCCGGCGTGTTCTGGATTGCAGGCGGCCTGGCCGAAGGGCAGATGCGCCTCGCGCTGTGGTTCGGTGGCGTTCTGTGCGAATACATCGCGCCGATGATCGGCCTGCGCTTCCCGGGTCTGGGCCGCTCGCTGACCAGCGACTGGACCATCGACGGCGGCCACCTGGCCGAGCGCTGCCAGCTCTTCGTGATCGTCGCGCTGGGCGAGTCGGTGCTGGCCACCGGCATCGCCTTCGGGCACCACGTCGAATGGCATGGTGTCGACCTGTTCGCGCTGCTCGTGGGCTTCGCGGGCAGCCTGGCGATGTGGTGGATGTACTTCGACACCAGCGCCAAGGAGGCGACGCACGTCATCGAGCATGCGAAGGACCCGGGCGCCATCGGCGCGAAGTTCCATTACACGCACGTGATCCTGGTGGCCGGCATCATCGTGTGCGCCGTGGCCGACGAGCTGACGATCGGCGAGGGCTCGCACCATGCCGAGCTCAAGTACCTGGGCGCACTCATCGGCGGCCCGGCGATCTACCTGTTCGGCAATGCGCTCTTCAAGCGCGTGGTGCGCGGTTTTCTGCCGCAGTCGCATCTCTTCGGACTGGGCTTCCTGGCGCTGCTCGCGGTGTTCGCCTCGCACATGACGGTGCTGGTGGTGGGTACGCTCACCACCGTCATCATGATCGGCGTTGCCGCGATGGAGGCCGTGGTGCGCCGCAGGGCGCAGCGGGCGCCGAAGGCGCGGTGAGCCTTCGCTGCCCCGGTTTCAGCGCTTCTTCTTGGCCGGCGCGCCGCCGCGCTTCTCGCGCACGACCTGCTGCTTGCTGCTGGCAGGCACCTTGACCACGCTGCCGGCGCCGCGCGAAACCGCCGTCTTCGAGGACGCGCCGCGATGGGTGGGCGCTGCTGCATGCGAAGTGGCCCGGATGCCGGTGCCGGCGCGCGCCGCCGGAGTCGCACGCACCGGCAGATAGACCACCACGCTGTAGCCGCGCTTGAACGCGTGGTTCGGCTTCACGTCGTTCCACTCGGCCACTGCCGAAGGCTTGAGGTTGTAGCGGCGGGCGATGCTCGCGACGTTGTCGGCGCGGCCGGCCTTCACGGTCGTGCGGCGCGTGACGATCTCGGGCTGGAAGCTCAGGTGGCCGCTGTCGGCCACCACGGCCGCCACGTCTTCCTTCACGCGGGAGCCGCGCGGCACGATCAAAGTCGAGCCGGCCTTGATGAGCATGCGCGGCGGGATGTTGTTGATGGAGCGCAGGTCGTTCTCGCTCATGCCCGAGCGCTGCGCGGCGTCGGCCACCGTCATGGTGTTGGGCACGACCCAGGCGGTCCAGCTGGCGTACTGGCCCTGCGAGTAGGCGTCGAAGTTGCGCTGGAACACGGCAGCGTTGTCCCACGGCAGCAGGATCTGCGGCGTGCCGGCGGCGATCAGCACCGGCTTGTGGGCGGCGGGATTCAGCGCGCGGAAGTCCTCGATGCGCACGTCGGCCAGCTTGGCGGCGAGCTCCACGTCGAGGTCGCGCGTGAGCGTGACGGTCTGGAAGTAGGGGTGGTTGGGGATCAGCGGCAGGTCGGCATTGAATGCCTGCGGATTCGCCACGATGTTCTTCACCGCCTGCAGCTTGGGCACGTACATGCGCGTCTCGGCGGGCATGGTGAGGTCGCTGTAGGTGGTGGGCAGGCCCAGGCGCTGGTTCTTGGCGATGGCGCGGCTCACACTGCCTTCGCCCCAGTTGTAGGCGGCCAGCGCGAGCTGCCAGTCGCCGAACATGCCGTAGAGCTTCTGCAGGTAGTCGAGCGCTGCGCGGGTGGAGGCCACCACGTCGCGGCGGTCGTCGCGGAAGATGTTCTGCTTCAGGTCGAAGTCGTTGCCGGTGGCCGGCATGAACTGCCACATGCCCGCGGCGCGCGCGCTGGAGATGGCCTGCGGATTGAACGCGCTCTCGATGTAGGGCAGCAGCGCCAGCTCGGTCGGCATGTTGCGGCGCTCGAGCTCCTCGACGATGTGGAAGATGTACTTGTTCGAGCGCTCGGTCATGCGCTGGATGTAGTCGGGCCTGCTGGCGTACCACTGCTCGCGGTCGCGCACGAGGTCGTTGTCGAGGTCCGGCATCTTGAAGCCGCGGCGGATGCGGTCCCACATGTCGGCCGGCGGCGCGAGCGTGACGACGCTCTGCGAATGGGCCTGGCCGCTTGCAAGGGGAGTGAGGGCGTCGCGCGGATAGACGGGGGTGGCGCTGCCGGCCACCTTGGAGCCGGTGCCGCCGGCCTGCGACGACGAGGAGGGGGAGGAAGAGGAGGTGCTGGAGCTGTTGTTCGTGCCCGCGCAGCCCGCGAGCACCAGTGAACCTGCAAGGCAGGTGGCAGCGATCAGTTTCATCGGAAGTCGTTTTTCCATTGGCGCAGTGCGGCGAACACGTCAGCCTCGGCTGCATCGGCAGCCAGCTCGGCGTGCGCGCGCACAGCTCTAAGGACAGAGGCTTCGCGGCTGCGAAGAAAGGGGTTGACCTGGCGTTCGATCGCCAGTTGGGACGGCAGCGTGGGCTGCCCCTTGGCGCGCAGGCTTTCGCAGCGCGCGTTGTACTGAGTCAGCTCGGCGTTGGCCGGTTCCACGGCCAGAGCGAAACGCAGGTTAGAAAGTGTGTATTCGTGGGCGCAGCACACGCGGGTGTCGCCCGGCAGCGCGGCGAGCGCGTCGAGCGAGGCCAGCATCTGCGCGGGCGTGCCTTCGAAGAGCCGACCGCATCCGCCGGAGAACAGCGTGTCGCCGCAAAAGAGCAGCGGCGCGTCTTCGCGCGCGGTTCGGGCGGCCGGAAGAAAGTAGGCGATGTGCCCGGCTGTATGGCCCGGCACGTCGATGACCTCGAAGCGCAGCCCGAGCGCCTCTGCGATGTCGCCCTGCGCCAGCGGCGTGAATGGTTCGGGGATGCGTTCTCGCGCGGGGCCCCATACCTTCGCGCCGGTGGCGGCGTGCAGCGCGGCCACGCCGCCGGTGTGATCGGGGTGGTGGTGCGTGACTAGAATCGCGGCCAGCTGAAGCTTGTCGCGCGCCAGCGCGTCGAACACCGGCTGGGCATCGCCCGGATCCACCACGACGGCGTGGAGCCCGTCGTGCAGCATCCAGATGTAGTTGTCAGCGAAAGCAGGCAGCGGAACAAGGGTCATGAGCGGTCAAATTATAGGTTTGCACGATTGGTTCGCGACCCCCCCGGGGCGCTACCTGCTGGCTTGGGAGCAGGCCCAGTTCGACCAGGCAGTGGCCGACATCTTCGGCTATCACGCGCTCCAGTTGGGGGCCGCCGAGGTCGACGGCCTGCGCACCAACCGCATGCCGCACCGCTGGCTGGCGCTGGACGACCCGGCCCGCGGCGACAGGGCCACGCTGCTCACGGACTTCGCAGCCCTGCCGTTCGCCGCCAACAGCCTCGACCTGGTGGTGCTGCCGCACGCACTCGAACTGAGCCCCGACCCGCACGCCACGCTGCGCGAGGTCGAGCGAGTGCTGGTGCCCGAAGGGCGCGTTGTGATCTGCGGGCTCAATCCGACCAGCCTCTGGGGCATGCGGCAGCGCCGTGCGCACATCTATCGGCGCCTGGGCATCGGCGATCTCTACCTGCCCGAGGGCGGCGAGTTCATCGGCTACTGGCGCATGCGCGACTGGCTGCGCCTGCTGAGCTTCGAGGTGGAATCGGGCCGCTTCGGCATCTACCGGCCGGCTGTGCGCAGCGAGCCCTGGCTCGAGCGGATGCGCTGGATGGACACTGTCGGCGAGCGCTGGTGGCCCATTTTCGGCGCGGCCTATTTCCTGGTTGCGGTGAAGCGCGTGCGCGGCATGCGCCTGCTGAGTGCCGACTGGCGCCGCAGCGGGGCTCGCGCCACGGCGCCCGTGCCCATCGCGGGCAAGGTGCACCGCGACGGGTGCGGCAAGAACTTGAAGAAATTAACACCGATCGGTATCGAATCAACAGAATGAAGAAGGAAACGTCAGCTTGAACGAAGTCGTGATCTACACCGATGGCGCATGCAAGGGCAACCCCGGTCCGGGAGGCTGGGGCGCGTGGCTCAAGTCGGGCGCCAGCGAGAAGGACCTGTTCGGCGGCGAACTCAACACCACCAACAACCGCATGGAGCTCACCGCCGTCATCGAGGGCCTGGCGGCGCTCAAGCGGCCCTGCAAGGTGCTGCTTTACCTCGACAGCCAGTACGTTCGCAAGGGCATCACCGAATGGATCCGCGGCTGGAAGGCCAAGGGCTGGGTCACCGCGAGCAAGGAGCCCGTGAAGAACGCCGAACTCTGGAAGCGGCTCGACAAACTGGTGACCGAAGGCGGCCACCAGATCGAATGGCGCTGGGTCAAGGGCCACTCCGGCGATCCCGGCAACGAACGCGCCGACATGCTGGCCAACAAGGGCGTGGACAAGGCCCTGGGCCGAATCTGATCGCCCAGGGCCCCTGGGCGGCGCAGCGCAAGTTCAAGGGACACCGAGAAACCGGCTCAGCCGGGCCTCAGGTGTCGCGCCCGGCGAGGGGTTGGCGAAGCGACACGAAGTGCGCGAAGCCTGGCGGAGAGCTAAATGCTCCCGTCGAACATCATCACGTCGACCTCGTCGCCAGCCGCGACGCTGCCCTGGTCGTGGCGCAGCACCACCAGGCCGTTCGCTTCCAGCATCGAGCTGAGCACGCCCGAGCCCTGGTTGGACGCCACGCACACCTCTGGCAGCGCGCCGGGAACGGACTTCACGAAACCGCGTTGATATTCGGTGCGGCCCGGCTTCTTGCGGATCGGGCCGGTGCTGCGTGCGCGCAGCAGCGGCGGGGGGGCGGCGGCCGCCTCGTGGCAGCCCATCATGCGCAGCAGCGCGGGACGGACGAAGGCGAGAAAGGTCACCATCACCGCCACCGGATTGCCCGGCAGGCCGAACAGCACGGCCGGCGGCTTCGATGCGCTTTCCTCCGCGGGAATCAGCCCCACCGCCAGGGGCCGGCCCGGGCGCATCGCGACGCGCCAGAAGGCCATGTCGCCCAACTGCTGCATCACCGCGCGGGTGTGGTCGGCCGCGCCCGCGCTCACACCGCCGCTGGTGACGATGGCATCGGCTTCGCGCGCCGCACGCCGCAGCGTGGCGGCGAGCGTCTGCGGATCGTCGCGTACGAGGCCGAGGTCGAGCACCTCGCAGCCGAGCCGCGAGAGCAGGCCGATGACTGTGTAGCGGTTGCTGTCGTACACGGCGCCCTCGCGCGGCGCGTCGCCCAGGCTCAGGATCTCGTCGCCGGTGGAGAAGCAGGCCACCCGCAGCCGCCTCAGCACGGGCACGCCCGGCAGCCCCAGGCTCGCGACCATGCCGAGCGCGGCGGGCGAGAGGCGCTCGCCCTTGCGCAGCGCGGGCTGGCCCTTCATGAGGTCTTCTCCGGCGAAGCGGCGGTTGTCGCCGCGGCGCAGCACACCGGCGGGAAAGCTGACGAGCTCGCCATCGACCTTGCAGAACTCCTGCGGAATGACGGTGTCCAGCCCCGCCGGCATCATCGCGCCGGTCATGATGCGCACCGCATCGCCCGGCCCGCGCGCGCCGCGCCATGCCGATCCCGCCAGCGCCGTGCCCACCACGCGCAGCGTGACCGAGGCGTCGCGGGGCGCGTCGGCCGGCAGCACGGCGCCGTCGAAGGCGTAGCCGTCCATGGCGGAGTTGTCGTGCGGCGGCACGCTGATCGGCGAGACGATGTCCTCCGCCAGCACGCGGCCGAGCGCTTCGGCCAGCGGGACGCTCTCGCGCCCGGTGACCACGGCGCAGGCCGTCAGCTCCGAAAGAAAGGTGTGGACGGCGTCGACGCTCAGGTCGGGGCCGTCCTGGCCCGTGAGGGCGGAAGCGAGTTCTGCGATGCGGCTCATCTCATCGGTTTTCGAGGGCGTGCAGTTCGGCCAGGGTGTTGGCGTTGAAGAACGCGTCGGGCGCGTCGCCGGGGCGGTCGAAGGGCACTTGCACGGCGCGGTGCTGCGCGATCCAGGCGTGGACCTTGCGGCCGCCGGCGGCGGTGTAGCGAAGCAGGCTGTCGCGCAGGGTGGCGCGCAGCAGACAGAAGACGGGTTGGGGGCGCAGCACCGGCGGGCCGCTGTGGTCGGCGGGCTCGGGCGCGGCGGCCATGGCGATGTCGGCATCGCCGGCAGCTGCCGCTTCGGCAAGGCGGGCTGCAAGGTCGAGCGGGCAGAGGGGCGTGTCGCAGGGCACGGTGAGCAGCCAGGGCGTGGCGCAGTGCTCCAGCCCGGTCAGGAAGCCCGCCAGCGGGCCGGGGTAGTCAGCGAGGCTGTCGGGCCACACCGGCGCACCGAGGGCTTCGTATTCGGCGATGTTGCGGTTGGCATTGACCAGGATCGCTCCCACCTGCGGCGCCAGCCGCCACATCGCATGCAGCGCCAGCCGTTCGCCGTTGAAAGGCTGCAGACCCTTGTCGACCCCGCCCATGCGCGAACCGCGGCCGCCTGCCAGCAGCAGCCCCGTGATGTCGGCCGGCGCGATGCTGGCGTGCGCAGGCATGGCAGGCGCCTGCCTCATCCGCCGATGTAGCTCATCTCGACGCGGCGCGGGCCCTTGGAGCCGGCGTCGCCGTTGCCGTTGCCGCTGTCGCCATCGGGCCCGCGCAGGGCGCGCAGCTCGGAGTAGCGGTCGGCGCGGCCCTGCCAGATGTGGCCGATGGCCGAGGCGATGTCCTCGTCGCTGGCGTCGCCGCGCAGCAGCGGGCGCAGGTCGTGGCCGGCGCTCGCGAACAGGCACAGGTACAGCTTGCCCTCGGTGGAAAGGCGCGCGCGGCTGCAGTCGTGGCAGAAGGCCTGCGTGACGCTGCTGATGACGCCGATCTCGCCGCCGCCGTCGGCATAGGCCCAGCGCTTGGCGGTCTCGCCGGGCGTCGCGGCTCCGAGCGGCACCAGCGGGAATTCGGAATGGATGCGCGTGACGACATCGGCCGAGGGCAGCACCTCGTCCATGCGCCAGCCGTTGGTGGCGCCCACGTCCATGTACTCGATGAAGCGCAGCACCACCTTGCCGCCGTGGTGCTTGCGGAAGTAGCGCGCCATCGGCAGGATCTCCTGCTCGTTGGTGCCGCGTTTGACCACCATGTTGACCTTGACCGGTCCCAGCCCAGCAGCCAGCGCCGCATCGATGCCGGCGAGCACGTCGGCCACCGGGAAGTCGACGTCGTTCATCTGGCGGAACACGGCGTCGTCAAGGCTGTCCAGGCTCACGGTCACGCGCTGCAGGCCGGCGGCGCGCAACTGGGCGGCCTTGCGTGCGAGCAGCGAGCCATTGGTGGTGAGCGTCAGCGCCAGCGGTTCGCCGGCGGGCGTGCGGATCTGGGCGAGCTGCTCGACCAGGCCTTCGATGTTCTTGCGCAGCAGCGGCTCGCCGCCGGTCAGCCGAATCTTGCGCGTGCCGTGGGCGGCGAAGAGGCGGGCCAGCCGGGTGATCTCCTCGAAGCTCAGCAGGGCGCTGTGCGGCAGGTACTTGTAGTCCTTGTCGAACACGTCCTTGGGCATGCAGTAGCTGCAGCGGAAGTTGCAGCGGTCGGTCACGCTGATGCGCAGGTCGGTCAGGGGCCGGCCGAGCCGGTCGAGCAGCATGCCGGTGGCGGGCACGGCGACCTCCGGCACGTCCACCGCGGGGCGTGCTCGGCCGATGCTGGAGATCGGGATGACGGTGCTGTTGCTGCTGCTTTTCATGGCTTCAGGGGGCGGGGCCCGATTTTGCGCCAGGCCCCAAGGACCTGTGGAACGCAGGCTACTTGATCACCGCCGCATAAATCATGTCCCGGGTCAATGTTCTGTAATGTGTCCTGTATTTCGGCGACTGCAGCATCAGCACGACGAACAGCTCGTTCTTGGGGTCGACCCACATGTAGGTGCCGCCCGCGCCGCCCCAGTTGTATTCGCCGCCCGCCGAGGGGTAGGGCGCCTCGCCGTCGTTGCGGCGCACCGCGAAGCCCAGGCCGAAGCCGTAGCCGGGGCCCGGCAGGTACAGCGGGCCGGGCACGATGCCGGCGCCGGCGTTGGAATGGTCGGCGGTCATCAGCGCAATGGTGCGCGGGCCAAGGTAGCGCCTGCCGTCGAGCGAGCCGCCGTTGATCAGCATCTGCAGGAAGCGGGCGTAGTCGCCGGCGGTCGACACCAGGCCGCCGCCGCCGGACTCGTACTTGCGCACGATGCGCGGGTCGTTGAAGTCGGCGCCGACGCCGAAGCTGCGGTCGCTGGGCAGCGGCTCGGCGATGCGCGCCTGGCGTGCGGGCTCGGGCACGTAGTAGGTTGTGTCCTTCATGCCCAGCGGGTCGAAGAGCCGGGCCTTCTCGAACTGGTAGAGCGACTGGCCCGAGACCACCTCGATCACCCGCCCGAGGATGTCGGTCGACTGGCTGTAGTCCCAGGTCGTGCCGGGCTGGTAGGCCAGCGGCAGCTTGGCCAGGCGCTGGGAGAACTCGGCCAGAGTGGGGTCGCCGGCGCCCAGGTTGGCGGCGTTGTAGGCCTGCTTGACGAGGCCCGGGCCGAAGAAGCCGTAGGTCAGGCCCGAGGTGTGGCGCATCAGGTCGTGCACGGTGATCGGG
>CAJYQC010000011.1 GCA_913776885.1 uncultured Variovorax sp. | reverse complement strand
GCGCAGGCCGAAGCTCACGCCCTCGACCACGGCATAGGCGATCTCCGCCGGACCGTGCGCATGCGTGAGCCCGAACAGCACGCCCTGCGCGTCGGGGTCGTTGTGCGGCGAGCGCTCGCCGGAGAGGTACGGAAGGAACAGCGGGCAGCGTTCGCGCTGCGCCGGCGAAAGGGTTGCGGCGGCTTCGAGCAGCGCAGACTCGTCGGCGAACTTGAAAGTCTTCGCCGCCCAGCTCACCGCGCTGGCGGCCGAGAGCATCACCGACATCTGGTGCCAGCGCTTGGGCAGGGCATGGCAGAAGGCGTGGACCGCCTGCGCGGGATCGGGCTCGAAGCGCGCGCCAGAAATGAAGATGACGCCCGAGGTGCCGAGCGAGACGAAGCCCTGCCCCGGCTCGACCAGCCCCATGCCGACAGCGCTGGCCGCGTTGTCGCCGGCACCACCGGCGATCTTGACGCCATCGCGCAGGCCCCATCGCTCAGCCAGCTCGGGCCTCAGCTGCGCCGAAACCTCGCTGCCTTCGACCAGCCTCGGCATGTGCGCGCGCCTCAGCCCCGTGGCGGCGAGTAGTTCGTCGGACCAGTCGCGCGCGCCCACGTCGAGCCACAGGGTGCCCGCCGCGTCGGACATTTCGCTCACGGCCTCGCCGCTGAGCATGAAGCGCAGCCAGTCCTTAGGCAGCAGCACGCGCGCGACGCGGCTGAAGACCTCGGGCTCGTGCTCGCGCACCCACAGCAGCTTGGGCGCGGTGAAGCCGGGCATCGCGAGGTTGCCCGCGATCTCGCCGAGCCTGGGCACGGCGCGCGTAAGCGCCTCGCACTGTGCACCGCTGCGGCCGTCGTTCCAGAGGATCGCGGGGCGCAGCACTTCGCCCGCTTCGTCGAGCAGCGTGGCACCGTGCATCTGGCCCGACAGTCCGATGGCCCGCACCGACGCGAGCGCTTCGCCATGCGATGCCTTCAGCTGTGCCATCACATCCTCTAGCGCCTGCCACCACTGGCGCGGCGCCTGCTCGGACCACAGCGGTTGCGGCCGTTGGACGGTGAGAGGCGCACGCGCCACGCCCACGATGCGATGGTCGTCGGCGAGCAAGAGCGCCTTGAGCTCGGACGTGCCGAGGTCGAGTCCCAGATACAAGATGAGCCCCTGTTTGTTCAGATCGCCGTGCCTTCGCGCGGCGGACTTACGAAGAACCCGCTTTCCCTTCAAGGAACACCGAGGAGCCGGCTTTGCCGGGACTGCGGTGTTGCCCCGAGAAAGGGGGTTGGCGAAGTGACACGAAGTGCGCGCAGCCTGGGGGAGAAGCTCATACCCCGAAGCGTGTGTCGGCCTGCTTGCGGAACTCGCTCGGCGTCATGCCCTTGATCTCCAGGAAGCGCCGGTTGAAGTTCGCCACGTTGTTGAAGCCCACCTGGTAGCAGATGTCGGTCACGTAGTGGTCGGTCTGCATCAGCAGGTGGCAGGCGCTGTTGATGCGCACGCGGTTGACGAAGTCGGTGAAGCTGTTGCCGGTGGAGCGCCTGAAGAAGCGGCTGAAGCGGCTCTCGCTCATGCCCAGCTCGGCCGCCACGTCCGACATCGAGATCGGCTCGGCCATGTTGTTGGTGATGCGGTTGACGATGCCGTTGATCTGGTCGACCTGCGCGTCGCCGTCGGCGCCCTGCGCGCCCTGCATCTGCACGCTCGACAGCAGCCGGTAGTCGGTGCATTGCGCCAGGTCGGCCATGAAGTCGAGGAACATGCCCAGGCGGCGCACGCCGCGCGCGGCCTTGATGCGGTCCCAGTGCGACTGCGCCTGCTGCGACATGCCGAAGAACTCGATGCCGTGGCGCGCCCGCTCCAGCAGTTGCATCACCTCGCGCAGCTCGGGAATCTGCTGCGCCGCATGCTCGATGGGCTCGTGGCGGAACTGGATCACGCGGTCGCGCCCGGCCGCACCGCCCTCGGGCACGTCGAGCGAGATCCAGTTGTGCGGCAGCCGCGGCCCGCACAGCACCAGATGCCCCGGCTGGAAAGGTCCGATCCAGTCGCCGATGAAGGCCTTGCCCGATGTCTCGGTGATCAGGTGAAGCTCGTAGTCCTCATGGAAGTGCCACCGCACCAGCGGGCTCGGGAAGCCGTGCGCGAGGCAGCGCACCAGGCCGGTTTCTTCAGGGGCTTCGTAGCCCAGCGAGGGCGACCGCGCGAAGTCGCGCTCCAGTTCGGGCTGGCGCTGGCGGGGAATCGAGCGCTTGCGGGTGGACGTCGTCATGATGGCAGCCCGGCTCAGGGCCGGGAAGCAGCAGCAACAGCGGTATTTTGTGCGTTTGCCAGCGCGGCGTGAACCGCGTCCAGCGTCGGTGGATCGGCACCCTCGCGGGTGCAGTTGAGCGCGGCGGCGGTGGCGGCGAAACCCATCACGGCCTTCCAGTCTTCGTCCCCCAGCCCGTCGACCTGACCGGGCTGCTCGACGCCGTGCGAGAGCAGCGCCACCGACACCATCGGCGCGGGCGACACCTTCACGGCCGGAC
>CAJYQC010000010.1 GCA_913776885.1 uncultured Variovorax sp. | reverse complement strand
ATGGTCCAGGCCGTGGTGGTCCAGATCACGATGAATGCGTCGCGCGCCAGGGCCGGCAGGCCGAAGGCGGCCGCCAGCGCCTGCGGGTCATGCGCCTTGAAGGCCACGTCCAGCGTGGTGCTCTTCTTGTCCTGGTACTCGATCTCGAACTCGGCCAGCGACGAGCCGCAGTCGAAGCACCAGTACACCGGCTTCAGGCCGCGGTAGACGAAGCCGCGCTCGATCACGCGCTTGAACGCGCGCAGCTCGCCGGCCTCGTTGGCGAAGTTCATCGTCTTGTAGGGGTTGTCCCATTCGCCCAGCACGCCCAGGCGCTGGAAGTCGGCCATCTGCTGGGCGATCTGCCCGGTGGCGAAGGCGCGGCTCTTGGCCTGCATCTCGTCGCGGCTCAGGTTGCGGCCGTACTGCTTTTCGATGGCGTTCTCGATCGGCAGGCCGTGGCAGTCCCAGCCGGGCACGTACAGCGCGTCGTAGCCCTCGAGCTGGCGCGCCTTGGTGATCATGTCCTTCAGGATCTTGTTCACCGCGTGGCCCATGTGGATCTGGCCGTTGGCGTAGGGCGGGCCGTCGTGCAGGATGAACTTGGGCGCGCCGTGGCGGGCGTCGCGCAGGCGGTGGTAGACACCTTCGTCATTCCATTCCTTCACCCAGCCCGGCTCGCGCTTGGGCAGATCGCCGCGCATGGGGAAGGGGGTGTCGGGCAGGTTCAGCGTGGAACGGTAGTCTTTGGGGGAAGCGGCGTCAGACATGTTGGGGGGTTCGAAACAGAGGGGGCTTCGACAGGCTCGGCCCGAACTGCCCGGGAAAAAGGAGCGCGTCGGTGCGGAAGGTAAAGCCGTTCGCCCTGAGCTTGTCGAAGGGCGGCAGCACGGAGCGTGCAGGGCTAAATTCGATCGCGCGTGGTCTGGCGGTGGGTTTCGGCGTGGGTCGATGCGAAGAACGCGCGAGCGTCGCGGCCATCCTTCGCGATGCCCGCAGTGAGGGCCTCGAGGCTGGTGTAGCGCAATTCGTCGTGCAGTTTGTGCAGGAGTTCCACGCGGACGATTTTACCGTAGGCCCCTTCGGTACCCAGATGGGAGGGCCACTCCAGGCAATGGGTTTCGAGCAGCACCCGCCCGCCGTTGACGTCGTTGGCGTCCAGCGAGGGGCGCACGCCCAGGTTGGCCACGCCCGGCAGCGGCTGGTCCGCCAAGCCGTGCACCAGCACCGCGAAGATGCCGCTGGCGGCCGGCTTCCAGTGCTTGAAGCGCAGGTTGAGCGTGCGGAAGCCGTCTTCCTTGCCCGGTGCGGAGGCTCCCAGCGCCCGGCCCAGCTTGCGGCCGTGGACCACGTGGCCCGAGATGGTGTACGGGCGGCCCAGCAGGGTGTGGGCGTCGGCCATGCGGCCCTCGGCCAGCGCCTCGCGCACGGCGGAGCTGGAAACCCGCAGGCCATGTACCTCGTAGCTGTTCATGCGCGCCACGTCGAAGCCGTGGGCCTCTCCGGCCGCATCCAGCATGGCGTAGTCGCCGGCCCGCTTGGCGCCGAAGCGGAAGTCGTCGCCCACCAGCACGTAGCGCGCGCCAAGGCCGTCGATCAGCACGTTCTGGATGAATTCGTCGGGCGATTGGGAGGCCAGCCGGGCGTCGAAGGGCAGCACCACGGTCTGCGCCACGCCGCAGGCGGCCAGCTCGCTGAGCTTGTCGCGCAGGGTGCCGATGCGCGCCGGCGCCAGGTCGGGCTTCTTGGTGACTGCTGCGAAGTAGTCGCGCGGATGGGGCTCGAAGGTGAGCACGCAGCTCGGCAGCCCGCGCTGGCGGGCCTCGGTCTGCAAGAGGGCGAGCATGGCCTGGTGGCCGCGGTGCACGCCGTCGAAATTGCCAATGGTGAGGGCGCAGGCGGGGGCGACGCCAGGATGCCGGAAGCCACGAAAAACCTGCATCGGTGAGTATCTTTTTGATAGCGCCTTGCGCCCGTCGATTGGGCGAATCAGGCCGATTTGTCACAAAGCCGGTATATTGTGACGCAGCGCGTTGATCGGCGTGGGTCTCCAACGCGCTCCGTGTCCCTGGTCTTTCCGTGTTCTCTCCCTTTTCGAGGAGGCGTGTGTGAAGGTCTTGAAGCTGTCGGCCCAAGGGCTGCCCCAGTCATGGATTTCGCTGGAACAGGCGGTCATCCACTACGCGGCGGACGAAGTCCGCTGGGAAGTGGGTGCGCAGGTGGCGGTGTTCCGCGGCGGCCACAACGCGATCACCGGCGAGCAGTCGCAGATCGCGATCAACAGCATCATCGGCACCAAGGGTGTGCCCCGCATCAACCCCTTCGCGCTGCGCCCCGGCCTCACCAACAGCAAGCTCTTTGCGCGCGACCGCAACGTCTGCGCCTACTGCGGCGGCCACTTCCACGAAGACGAGCTCACACGCGAGCACATCATTCCCTTCGCCCAGCGAGGCATCGACACCTGGATGAACGTGGTCACGGCCTGCAGGCCCTGCAACCACCGCAAGAGCAGCCGCACGCCCGAGCAGGCCGGCATGCCGCTGCTGTATGCGCCCTACGTGCCCAGCCTCTGGGAAGACTTCATCCTGCGAAACAGGCGCATCCTGGCCGACCAGATGGAGTTTTTGATGGCGCACCTGCCGCAGAGCTCGCGGCTGCACGATTCCTAGCTGGCCGGCCGCCGGGTCAGCGCTTCCAGGCCGGCGGGCGCTTCTCGATGAAGGCCTGCACGCCTTCCAGTGCGCTCTCGTCCATCATGTTGCAGGCCATGGTCTGGCTGGCGTCGGCCAGCGCTGCCTCGATGCCGGTCTCGAGCTGGCGGTAGAACAGGGCCTTGCCCAGCGCGAGCGCGGTGCGGGGCTTGGCGACGATGCTGGCGACCAATGATTCGACCGCTGCGTCCAGCTCTTGGGGTGCGGCCACGCGATTGACCAGCCCCTTCTCGCGAGCCTCCTGCGCACTGATGAATTCGCCCGTCACCAGCATCTCGAAGGCTTCCTTGCGCCCGAGGTTGCGCGAGAGCGTGACGCTCGGCGTGGCGCAAAAGAGGCCCACGTTCACCCCGCTGACCGCGAAGCGCGCATCGCTCGAAGCCACCGCGAGATCGCAGACCGCGACCAGCTGGCAGCCCGCAGCCGTCGCGATGCCGTGCACGCGCGCGATCACCGGCACGGGCAGCTTCTGGATCGACAGCATCATCGCGCCGCAGCGCTCGAACAGCTGCTCGTAGTAGTCGAGCGAGGGCGCGGCACGCATCTCCTTCAGGTCGTGGCCGGCGCAGAAGGCCTTGCCGGCCCCGTCGATGACCACCGCGCGCACGCTGCCGTCGGCCGCGACCTCGGCCAATGCGTGCTCGAGCGCGCCGAGCATGCCTTCGGAGAGCGCGTTGAACGCGGCTGGCCGGTTCAACGTCAGCGTGACCACGCCGCGGCTGTCGCGCGACTGCAGGACGAAGGGGGCGCCGGTAACGTCGGTCATGGCCTGCCTCGCCTCAGTAGGTCATCTCGAGCACGGTAACGTGCTCCCTCGCCGCCGGCCAGGTCAGGCCGGTGATGCGCTCGCCGTTGAATTCGCCGGTCACCGCGCGCTGCGGCTCGGCGGCGGCGACGCGCAGCCGCGAGCTCGACACGCCCGCGCCCTTCGGCGGCACGCCCGCCGGCGGGCTCTGGCCGTCGAAGCGCATGGTGTCGCGCTGGGCGTCGAAGTAGCCGCGCGGCCGCGTGAAGACGACGACCGCGCCGGCGCTGCCGTCGGCCGGCGTGACGCGCTCCGGCTTCAGGTTCACCACGCCGCTGCTGCGCGGGAAGGGGCTGCGGTAGATGTGCGTGGTGCCGTAGCTGGGCGTGGCCAGCACGAATTCATAGGCCGCGTCGCCGCGCGCCTTGAACGGGCCCCAGCGGCCGTCGGCGCCGATCGCCTTGGTGAAGACTGCGTCGCCGCGCCGGCCTCCGGTGGCGGGATCGACCGCGTAGACGGTCACGGTCGCGCCGTTCAGCGAGAGGTTCTCGGCGCCGAGCGCGCGGCCGTTGAGCACGATGTTCGCCTCGGGTGCGACCTCGGTGGTGCGCGGCGCCTGACCGGTCAGGAACTGCCACGTCGCGGCGAAGGCGGCGGGCGAGAACGAGGTCTCGCGGTGGTCGGCGCGCGGCAGCACGATGTTGGTCGCGCCCTTGAGCGCCGGTCCGTCGAAGCCGATGTTGGTCGGCTTGCCGGGCGCGCCGATCCACACGCCATCGGGTTGGGCGTACTTGTCGTTGTTGTCGGAGCGCAGCGTCAGCCACTTCACGCCGGGCGTGACCTCCTCGCCGTTCGGCCCTTTCGGCGCGTTGAGCTGCTGCATGAAGCCCGAGAGCCCCGAGAACTCGTTGTTCTCGCGGAAGCCCTTCACCGCCCAGATGCCGTGCGCGGGGTTGCCGCCGAGCACCACGTGGCTCACGACGGCCGCACCGCCGCCGTTCTGCACATAGTTGCGGATGGTGTTGCCGCCGCGCGAGTTGCCGATCAGCACGACCTTGCTCGCGCCGGTGGCCTTCAGCACCTTGTCGACCTCGGCCTTAAGGAACACGGCCGATTCGCCGGTCGAACTGCGTCCGGGCTGCGCCACGGCGTCGTCGTCGCGCGCCACAGGGTTGGGCTGGTCGATCGCGAACAGCCGCTCGCGCGGCCAGCCGTTCGATTCGAAGCGCCAGATCGTCGTCTGCCAGAGCGCGGCCGAATCGCCGTTGCCGTGCATGAACACGATGGGCGGGCGCTCACTGTACGAAGGCGTGGGGGAGGTGGCGCAGGCGGTCAGCATGGCGGTGGTGGTTCCTGCGGCCATGGCGACGAGGAGGGTACGGCGGGTCTGCATGTTTCGTTCCTGGGGTCCTGGAGTGAGGTGCCAAGTGAAAACGCCCGCCAGCGCGAAGCAGGCGGGCGTTGGATGCTAGCGGAACACCGTGCAACCGGCCTTGCCGGGACGCAGGTGTCGCCCCCCCGGGGTGGCGCAGCGACACGAAGTGCGCAGCCTGGGGGCGCGCCTTGTCCTAGGCGAAGACGCCTGCGGTGTCCTGCATGCGGGCCGACACTTCGCCCAGGTGGTGCAGCGTGTCGCCGAAGGTCATTTCCATCTGCGTGAGCTTGCGGAAGTAGTGGCTGCCGATGTATTCGTCCGTCACGCCGATGCCGCCGTGCAGCTGCACCGAATTCGCTGCGATGTAGCGCATCGACACGCCGAGCTGGTACTTGGCGCGTGCCAGCGCCTGGCGGCGCTCGTCGGCCGGGGCGTTGAGCTTTAGCGTGGCGTAGTAGCTCATCGAGCGGGCGAGCTCCAGCTGCATCTTCATGTCGGCAACGCGATGGCGCAGCGCCTGGAAGCTGGAGATGACCACGCCGAACTGCTTGCGCTGGTTCAGGTACTCGACGGTGAGGTCCACCGTCTTGTCCATCACGCCCACGCCTTCGGCGCAGGTGGCGGCGATGCCGACGTCCACCGCGTATTCGAGCGCGGCGAGGCCGTCCAGCGTCACCAGCGTGGCGTCGGCCTTGTCGAACACGACCTCTGCCGCGCGCGAGCCGTCCTGCGTGCCGTAGCCGCGCGCTTCCACGCCGCTGGCGCTGCGCGCGGCGAGGCCGTCCAGCGTCACCAGCGTGGCGTCGGCCTTGTCGAACACGACCTCTGCCGCGCGCAGCG
>CAJYQC010000009.1 GCA_913776885.1 uncultured Variovorax sp. | reverse complement strand
TCCAGCGTCACGTAGCCGCCGCTGAACGAGCGCAGCCAGTCGTCCACCGCCTTGCTCGCAGCGGCGACGTCCTCCTTCACGATCGTGTTCAGCGGTGCCACCGCCGTCTGCGGCTCGCGCTCTGTCGCCTGCGGCTTCGATGCCGCCTCCTGTTCTGCCATTTTTCTTTTTCTCTCGAACTCTCGTTTCAGGTTGGGTGGCCCACGGGCCACTGGGGACGCTGAGAGGGTCAGCCCGCGAAGCCCGGCGTCCGGCCTGTGGCGACAGGGTTCGCAGCCGCGGTGGCGATGCCTGGCTGCTTCATCCCGCCGGAAGCGATGCCGCTCATTACCCCGGTGATCGGCACGCCCATCGGGCCGAGCTTGGCGCCGGCCGCCTGGATCGCCATGCCGGTCGCCGCTTGGCTAGCCTGGCCGAGCAGCGCCTTGGCGCCACCCTGCTGGATCGCCTGCGCCGCGCCCACGGCCTGCTGCGCAACACCGGCCGCCTGGGTGACCTGGTTCAGCGCGCTCGCCGCCTTGCTGCCCATGCCGGCCACGCCCGCAAGAGCGCCTGCTGCACCGCCTGCCGAACCGGTCAGTCCGGCTGCGTTGCCAATGAGGCCGGAGATGCCGGAGATACCGGACACCCCGCCACCCGCTCCGCCCGCACCCGCGCCGGTCGCGCCCTTCGCCTTCCAGTCTTCGGGCGTGCCGTAGTAGCTGCCCTCGTCCCATGGGTCGCGCGGGTCCTTGCCGAACGTGACCTTGGCGGTGCCGATGGGCAGGCCCGATACCGTCGCGAAGCCGTTGCGGTCGAAGGTACCCGAATGCGTGCCGCCTTCCGAATCGACCACGGTGAAATCGCCCTGCGCCACGCCCTGGCGCTTTTCCCCGGTCGGCTTGATGTACTGGTGATAGAGATCGAGCTGCCCCTTGGGCACCGGCGGCGGATTGGGCAGCGCGGGCTTGCCGTCGTTGGCCGGCCCAACGAGGCTGTGGACCGCAGCGTGCTCGCGCCAGGTGCCGGCAGTGCCGTGCTCGATGCCGCCCGAACTCCAGCGGCTGTAGCTGGAGCCGCCGTTGATGACCACTTCTTCCTTCGCCTGGATGGTGATCTTGTTGGCTGTCTGCGTGATGTTGAGCTTGGCCAGCACGTTGACGCTGTCCTTCAGCGCCTTGATGTCGATGTCCGCGCCCGCCGCCACGAGCCGCATGCCGGCCTTGGCGGCGAACATGCGGATCGCGCTCTGCACGCTCACCAGCATGCTCTTGCCCGCGCTCACGCTCGTGTGGCCGCCGCTGGTGAGCGCGGTGTGCTCGTTGCTCACCACATGCGTCGAGCCCTGCGCCACGGTCTGCAGGCCCTTGGCGCTGGCCAGCGTCAGGTGCGACTCCTGGAACTCGGGGAACTCGCCCTGATCGCGGTTGCCGCCCTGGCCCTTGATGGCGTCGTTCTGCTCCTTGATGCTCGAAGTGACCTCGTCCTGATCGCCGGTTTCATGGGCCTGCGCACCCTGCGCCAGGCCGCTGAGGCCCTCGTGCAGATCACGCGCCTGCGTGAGGCGCCGCACCGTTTCACCCATGTCGGTGGCGTGCGCCTGCGCATTGGGCCGGGCCTCGGTGGTCACCAGCAGCCCCTTGCCCGAGCGCAACACGCCATGCCCGTCGGTGCGCAGCTCGAAGCCCTGTCCGCGCGGCTCCTTGCGCCCTGCGGTGTCCTCGATGCGACCGATGTGCCCCACGCTCAGCTGGCTGGACTGGTGGTCGCTGCGCAGCTGCGCCTGGATCTTGCCCTGGGTGTCGTCCAGCACGAGGTGGTTGCCGCGCCCGCCGCCGAGTTCGCGGCTGCGAATGCCCGACAGGTGCTTCTGCCCGGGCAGTTCCCACGACGGCATGGTGTCTGCGTTGTGCACGCAGCCGACCACGATCGGGTAGTCGGGGTCGCCGTTGAGGAAGTCGACGATCACCTCCATGCCGACGCGCGGCACGCTGGTCATGCCGAAGGTGGCGCCGGCCCACGCGGTCGACACGCGCAGCCAGCAGCTGGAGTTCTCGTTGTCCTGGCCCAGGCGGTCCCAGTGGAACTGCACCTTGATGCGGCCGTACTGGTCGGTCCAGATCTCCTCGCCCGAAGGCCCCACGACCATCGCCGTCTGCGGGCCCCGCGTGCGCGGCTTGGGCGTGGTGCGCGGCGCCCGCCACGCATAGCTGGTGGGCTGGGCCTCGAAGGCGAAACGCTGCACGGATCCTTCGGTGCCTTCTGCGCCTTCGCTGGCCTGCAGGTTCTCCTGCAGGTGGTAGCTCACGCCCACGAGCAGGTACTGCTGGTTCTGGTCGGCCTTGGGATGGCCGGTGAGCCGAAGGGTGTGGCCGGTGGCCAGCTCGCGCAAATTGGCGCGGCCGGTGGCGCGGCTGCGCTGGCTCAGCTGCTCTTCGTTGCGGATGCGCGCATAGGTCTCGCCGTCGCCGTGCTGCACGAAGCCGCCGGGCCATTCGTAGTTCTCGTAGGCATCGTGGTCGTGCCCCGGAGGCATCTGCCGCAGGTGCGAGAGCTCGGCCTTGGGCTTCTCGAAGTCGTAGTCGTCGTTGTAGTGATGGCCCGAACGCACCTCCTCGGCAATCTCCCACGCATAGATGCGCTCGCGCTGGCCCATGCCGGATTTCTCCAGCGGGTGGTAGCGCACCTCCTCGCCGCCGGGCAGCGGGCTGTGGGAGTGGGCGATGTCGTCGGCGAACACGAGCACCTGCTGGCTGGCCTCGTGCCGGAAGTGGTAGTAGATGCCTTCGAGCTCGCACAGGCGCGAGATGAAGTCGAAGTCGCTCTCGTGGTACTGCACGCAGTAGTCCCAGCGCCGGTAGTCGCCGCGGCTGAGTTTCTGCTCGACGGGATGTCCATAGCGACCGAGCACTTCCATGACGATCTCGGGCACGCTCTTGCCCTGGAAGATGCGGAAGTCGGTGCGCCGCGTGGCCAGCCACAGCCAGGGACGAAGGCGCAGGCGGTAGAAGGAATGGCGCGAATCCTCCTGCTGGAGTCCGAACCGGGTGGCTATGCCGCCGAGATAGCGCACGCCGCCTTCGGTTTCCACCACCACGTTGCAGCTCTTGCCGAGCAGGCTCTTTGGATCGATGGCGTTGCTGTTGCCCAGCAGTTCGATGTCGAAGGCGTACAGCTGGCTCAGCGCTTCGCGGCCTACCAGTTGACGGAATTGCAGCGCCTCGCCTGCGGGCGTCTGGATGCTGACGCGCCGGCTCATTGCGGCGCTTCGGCTTGCAGATAACACAAACCGATTAATTGAAATTCAATAGGTACGAATATCGTTTGCAAATTGAGCGGCATATCCGCCTCCCTGACGCATATTTTCACAATTATTCTAAGTGGCGCCTTAGCGTGGGGCGACCAAATCCGAATAAAGCGATCCGCCGGCGCGGCATAAACGCACGAAGTCTCTATAGCGAGGCGAAGCCAGGGCCGCTCTTTAGCGACAACGGGAATTGCAAACAACTGAAGCCAATCGGGTCTGGTCAGATTGCAGAAGTCTATTGGCGGATCGATAGAGCTCCTCAATCCGAATGAGCACAAGCGTGTCGCCCAATAGCGTTATTCCAGGGGAGTTATTGCGATATGAACCATGCCGCAATGCCCACGGGGCTTGCGGGGCGAGGAACGCCTCGCCGCTGGATATCAGGTCGTCGATGACGAGCTGAAGCGAAGTCCTTCGCCCCGAACGAGGGTCGACGAAAGGCCGGGAGGCCGGCCTTCCCGCGCCGGAGGGAGCGGGAAGGCTGCCGGCTCGAAATCAGGTCGGCTTGCGGGCGGTCAGCCACTGTGAAGGCGTCAGAGCCGCTGCAACGACGCGAACCTCGCCGATGTTGCCGAAGAAGCCGTCCGCGCGCGCGCCGTCCCACGAGCCGCCGCCCACAACCCACGGCGAAGTGGCCGAGAGCGTGGCCAGGCCCGGGATGGCCGAGGCATTGCGCAGCACCGGCGCTCCTTCCACGTACATCGTGGTGTCGTGCGACACCGGGTCGTTCACGATGGCGACGTGTACCCAACGGTCGGCGATGACCTCGCCCGACCAGTTGGCTTTGGGAGACCGGGTACCGGCCGGGCTAGGCGTCACTTCCCACTGAACTTCGCGCAGGCTCGATATAGCGAACAGCATCGGAGGCGATTCCGGGTCTTCGCCCGAATAGCCCGCAAGGTCGCCACGCCGACCATCGCGCGTCATGATGTTCATCCACGCTTGGTTGGCACTGGTCCAGCTCTTGTCGATCTTGATGAACGCTTCGATGGTGTACCCGTTCTCCAGCGTCTGCGCATTGATCGGCGCCGAGGCTTCGGTGAGGAAGTAGCTCAGGCGCGGCGTGTTCTTGTTGGTGTTCAGGAAGCGAACCGAACCCGGCGCGGCCGAGAGGTAGTGGCGGTCGTCGGTCCAGACGATGTCGCCATCTGTCGCGCCCACCACCCCGCCCTGGTTCAGCGCATCGCGGTGCAGCGGGTTGTTGCCCGTGACGTCGGCGATGACCGTGCCCGGCACCACCGGCTGGTTGAGCGATCCGCCGAAGAAGCGCCAGTGCGCCAGCGTGTTCGCGACCTTCGGGTAGTCGTCCGAATTCGCGGCTGGGCGCTGTACGAGCGCGGCGGGCTCCTTGTAGTTCGCGAGGATCATCGCGCGGGCCTTGTCGACCAGCGAGCCCTCGATGGTGGCGCTGCCGATGCTGAAGCTCTTGTTGAAAGCGGAAAAGCGCTGCGCGAAGTCCATCTCGATAGTGAAGGCCTCGTTCGCGGCAGTGAGCACAGCCTGGTCGAAGCTGTTGAGCGTGGCAGCGGGCTTCTGGGGGACCCAGGGCGAGAACGACAGCACCTTGATCTTCTTGTTGGTCAGGTCGAACTCATACAGGCGCATCAAGCCGTTACCGCCCTGGTAGGCCATTTGGTAGTCGACAACCATCTCCTCGACCTTGCGGCCGAAATCGTTGATCTTCGTGAGATGCGCGGCACCGTGGTGGTGACCGTTGAGCGTCATGAAGATCTGGTCGTTGTCCCGGATCAGCTTTTCCCAGAGCATCTTGCCGTAGTCGGTTTCGAGCGGGCTGGTGCCATCGGGCGCGATGTTGAGCAACTGGTGATTGACCAGTATTACCGGCAACGTCGGGTTCTTCCTGATCACCTGGCGGGCCCACGCGATGCCGGCATCGGAGATGCGCCACGACAGCGACAGCACCATGAACTTCTGGCCCTGCGCCTCGAACACGTGGTACTCGTGGAAACCGGTGGTGTCGCGCTCGCCGAAGGTAGCCTGCTTCTTGGCGCGCTCCGTGCCGAACCACTGGATGTAAGGTTCGTTGGCGGGAGTGCGGTCCTTGTCGGTGCCGCCCGAGGGATCGACGCTGTAGTCGACATCCCGCAGCACGTCGTGGTTGCCGGCCAGCACGCTGTAGGGCAGCTTCGCGTCCTCGAGGATCTTCATGGCGGCGTCGGCCACCTTCCATTGGTCAGGCTTGCCGACCTGGTCGACCACGTCGCCGAGATGGATGGTGAAGGGGATATTCAGCCCCTTGGCGTTGTCGGCGATCCACTTCGTCTGCGCGGCGAAGGGAGCGCTGCCGAAGCGCTTGTTGTACTGGTCGCTCTCGGCTGCCGTGGCATAGCGCGCGTAGAACTGAGTGTCGGGCATCACCGCGATCGAGAAGCTCGATATCTTGGCGGCGGCTGCCGGCGGGGCTGGTGTTGCTGCCGGTGCAGGCGCCGGTGCGGGCGCCGGTGCGGAGGACGGAAGCGGGAGGAGAGGCGTACCGCCACCACCACCGCCGCCACATGCCGCGAGCAGGGCACCGCTGCTACCAACGGTAAGAAGCGAAGCGCCCAGCTTGAGCACCTGGCGGCGCGGCGGCGTGCTGTTGTTGTCGTTGTTCTGTTCGGAAGCGTTCGATGCGGCAGAAACAAGGAGACGCGGCGTGCGTGCGCCGCGCGGGTCGTCAGAAACGGACATAGGAAATTAGGAAGAAAGAATACGGAGCGCGCAGCGTAAAAATGCGCGGTGACGTGGGCATGTAGGGCCCATGACACTTTGTCGGAAGATCAGGTGGTCCTGATCGCGCGCTCCGTCCGTTCCAACTTCATCACCTGCCACGCACACGAGCTGCCAAGCACGGCAAGCAAGGCCGCAGCTGTAAACATCGTTCGATATCCAAAGGCCTGCGCGACCGCGCCTCCAAG
>CAJYQC010000008.1 GCA_913776885.1 uncultured Variovorax sp. | reverse complement strand
CCACACGTCCTTCGAGCCTGCATCGAGGATCTGCTTGGAACCCCAGCGCTGCACTTCCTCCGGCAGCGGCGAGCCGGTGCTGCCGAGTGCGCGCACGTGCGAGAGATCGCCGCACTCCTTCGCGACGAGCCCGGCTTTCATGCAGTTGGTGAAGTAGGCCGCGCCCGCGCCGAAGAAGGTGACCTTGTGGCGCGCCACGAAGCGCCACAGCACGCCCCAGTCGGGTTTTTCCTTGCTGCCAGCCGGGTTGCCGTCGTAGATGCAGATGGTGGCGCCGAAGGCCATGCCCGAGAGCTGCGAGTTCCACATCACCCAGCCGGTGGAGCTGAACCAGTGGTAGCGCTCGCCGAAGTTGTTGGCGCCGTAGCTCGCGCCCACGTCGTTGTGCAGCCCGCAGGCATGCATGGTGAGGATGATGCCGCCCTGCCCGTGCACGATGGGCTTGGGCAGGCCGGTGGTGCCGCTCGAATAGACGATCCAGATCGGGTGGTCGAAGGGCAGCCATTCGGGCTCGAAGGCGGCGACCTCACCATCGTCGCGCGCGATGGCCTGCGTCCATTCGACGTCGTGCGGCACCGCATCGGCCGCATAGGGCGACTTCACGAGCAGCAGCTTCTGCACGCTGGGCAGCTGGCCGCGCAGCTCCCGAAGCACCGCGCTGCGGTCCAGCGGCTTGCCGCCGTAGTGCACGCCGTCGACGGCGATCAGTACCTTCGGCTCGATCTGCCTGAAGCGGTCGGCCACGGCGGCCGTGCCCATGTCGGGCGCACACACGCTCCAGATCGCGCCGATGCTAGAGCATGCGAGAAAGGCCACCATGGTCTCGGGCACGTTGGGCATGTAGGCCGCGACGCGGTCGCCGCGCTTCACGCCCAGCGACTTCAGCGTGAGCGCCGCCGAAGCCACCTGGCGGCGCATCTCGGGCCAGGACATCTCGCGCACCTGGCCCAGTTCGTTGTCGCTCACGATGGCCGGCATGCCTGCCGCATGGGCCGCGTCGACGTGGCGCAGGACCTCGCGCGCATAGTTGACCTGTGCGCCGGGGAACCAGCGCGCGCCGGGCATGCGCGATTCGGCGAGCACCGCGGTGTGCGGCGTGGGCGATTCGATGCGCGCGTAGTCCCAGATGCTCTGCCAGAAGGCGTCGAGCTCGGTGACGGACCAGCGCCACAGGGCGTCGTAGCTTTCGAATGCGAGGCCGCGCTGCTCGCGCAGCCACTCTTGATAGAGGCGGATCTGGGGGATGTTGGGAGCGGGCATCGCACGAGCGTAGCGCTGCGAACGACCGTGCTCAATGAGGGTTGACCTCAGGGTTTGTACGCGTGTTCAATGATTTTGTACAAGCGTTCAATACGCCCCGATGAGCACCCGCACACCCACCGCAAAGCGCCAGGTCTCGCGCGCACCGGCACAGGCTGCGGCCGCAGTCGCCATCGAGACTGCACGGCCCGACCGCAAGCAGGCGATCCTGCTGGCGGCCGAGAAGCTCTTTTCGCAGCACGGCTATCACGCGGTGACGATCCGGCAGATCGCCGAGGAGGCCGGCGTGCCGCTGGCGCTGGTGGGCTACTACTACGGGCAGAAGCACGAGCTCTTCCATGCGATCTTCGAGCACTGGGGACACTCCATCGAGGCGCGGCTGGCCGGCCTGGCCGCGGTCGACATCGACCCCGACGACGCGCGCACGCTGCCGCGCATCATCGACGCCTTCACCGCACCCGTGCTGGCGCTGCGCGCAAGCGCCGAGGGCGAGTACTACGCACTGCTGGTGGCGCGCGAGCTCTACCACGCCACCGAGGAAGCCGACCGCGTGCTGCGCGCCTACTTCGATCCGCTGGCCGAGGCCTACATCGACGCGCTGCACCTCGCGATGCCGCACGCCACGCGCAGCCAGGCCGCCTGGGGCTACCAGTTCGCGCTGGGCTCGCTGCTGCACCACCTGAACGACAGCCGCATCGAACGGCTCTCGCGCGGCGAGAACACGCGCGCCGACCCGGCGGTGGCCCCGATGCTGGTGAACTTCATCGTCGGCGGCCTGCGCGCCGCGCTGCCGCGGCCGAAGGCCCCCAAGCCATCGCAGAAGAAAACCACACCCAGGAGACAGAAGACATGATGAAACGACGCACCCTGCTGTCGGCGCTCGCCGCGGCGCCGGTTGCCGCCGCGCTGCCTTCGCGCGCACAGTCCACCACGAAGATCGTGTTCGGCTACACGGCCGTGACCGACTTCGCATCGGTGTTCGTGGCCGCCGAGGAGGGCTACTTCAAGAAGCGCAGCCTCGACGTGGAGCTCAAGTTCATTCCGCTGAACTCGACCATCCCGGCGGCATTGCAGTCCGATTCGCTGCAGATCGGCGGGCCCACGCCCTCGGTGTTCCTGCAGGCGGTGGACGGCGGCCTCGACCTGGTGCTGGTGGCCGGCGGCGGCCTCACCTCGAAGACGATCACCGGCTTCGGCCTGGTGGCGCGCGCGGGCTCGGGGATCAAGAGCGCGCAGGACTGCGTGGGCAAGAAGATCGGCGTGCCAGGGCTGGGCGCCTTCCTGCACGTGACCTTCCGCGCATGGCTGAAGGACAGCGGCGTGGACTACCGCAAGGTCAACTTCGTCGAGGCCGCGTTCCCTCAGCATGCCGACCTGCTGCGCGGCGGCTCGGTCGACGCGGTGGTGTCGGCCGATCCGTTCATGAGCCGCATCACGGAGAGTGGCGCCGGCTACGTGGCCTCGTATTACTCGACCTTCCTGCCTGAGAACAACCAGACGATCGTGCACGCTGCCAAGCGCGAGTGGGTGGCGAAGAACCCGGCGGCGGCGCGCGCCTTCCGCGAGGCGCTGGTGGAAGCCGCCGCGTTCATGCAGCAGCCGAAGAACGACGCCAAGGTGCGCGCATCCATCGGCAAGTACATCAAGCTGCCGCCCGACGTGCTGGCCAAGGTGCAGGTCTCGCCGCCCGGCCCCGTGGTGACCGACAAGCAGCTCTCCTACTGGACCGGGCTGATGAAGGAGCAGGACATGCTCAAGACGAACATCGACGTGGCGAAGCTGGTGGCGAAGTGATCGCAGCACCCGCTCCGCTCGCTGCGCGCGCTGCATTGCAGGCTGGCGCCTTCCACGCGCCGGCCGGCACGGCTGCGCATGCCACGCCGTTCCTGCGCTTCGACGGCGTGGCCATTCGCCTCGGCGGGCGCGAGATTCTTTCGCCAACCTCCTTCGACGTGGCGCGCGGCGAGTTCGTCTGCATCGTCGGCCCCAGCGGCTGCGGCAAGACCACGCTGCTGCGCGCGGCCAGCGGACTGGTCACGGCCAGCGCGGGCGAGGTGCGGCGCAACGGCGTGAAGATGACCGAGCCCTCGCGCGAAGTGGCCTTCGTGTTCCAGGACTACGGCCGCGCCCTGCTGCCCTGGCGCACGGTGGAAGGCAACGTGAGCCTCGCGCTGGAAGCGGCCGGCGTGCCTGCCGCGCAGCGCGCACCGCGCATCGCCGACGTGCTCGGCAAGGTCGGCCTCGCGAAGCACGCGCACAAGTTTCCGGTGCAGTTGTCGGGCGGCATGCAGCAGCGCGCGCAGATCGCCCGGTGCCTCGCGCAGAAGCCCGAGCTGATGATGATGGACGAGCCCTTCGGCGCGCTCGATGCGCTCACGCGCCAGAGCCTGCAGGACGAAATCGCGCGGCTGGTGCGCGAGGACGGGCTCACCGTCCTCTTCGTCACGCACGACCTGGAAGAGGCCATCTACCTCGGCGACCGCGTGATCGCGCTGCAGGCCAATCCAGGTCCGGGCCGGCCCAGCCTCGCGCGGATGATCGACGTGAAGATCCCGCGCCCACGAGACCAGCTCTCGACCAAGGAGCATCCGGAATACCTGCACCTGCGCCGCGAACTCTTCGCCTTCATCGAGCAGGGCCATGACTGACGGCCGCCTCTTGCGCTGGCTGCGGCCTTGGGTGTTCCCCGTGGTGCTGATCGGCGCCTTCGAGTGGTATGCGCGGCGCGCCGCGGCCCTCGGCAGCGATGCGCTCGCGCCGCCCAGCGCTGCGGCGAAGGCTCTGGCCGGCGCGGCGATCGACGGCTCGCTCTGGACGGCCACCGGCTTCACGCTGGGCACCGCCGCACTCGGGCTGCTGCTGGGCGCCGTGCTCGGCATTGCGCTGGGTGTGGTGCTCGGTCTCTCGCGGCGCGCGGCGCAGCTCGGCTCCGTTTCCATCGAAGTGCTTCGGCCCGTGCCTTCGGTCGCGCTGATTCCGCTCGCAATGCTGGGCTTCGGCTTCGGCGTGCGCATGGAGCTGGCCATCGTCGCCTTCGCCACCTTCTGGCCGCTGCTCGTGCTGGTTCAGGCCGCCGTGCAGCAGGTGGAGCCGCGGCTGCTCGAGGTCAGCCGCGTGCTGGGGCTCTCGGCACGGGAGCGCGCCTTCAAGATCGTGCTGCCGGCCATCGTCCCGCGCCTGTTCGTCGCGCTGCGGCTGGGCATGGCGGTCGCGCTGGTGGTGGCGGTGACGGTCGAGATCGCCGCCAACCCGAACGGCATGGGCTACGCGATGATGATCGCGCAGCAGAGCTTCGACCCGGCGCTGATGCTGGCCTGGCTGGGCTGGATCGGCATCGTGGGATTCGCCGTCAACGCGGGCATGCTGATGCTTCAGCGCGCGGTGTCGCGGCGCATGGGGGTGCCGCCATGAACTACGCCCGCATCGGCCTCTACCGATTCGGCTCGCTCGGCGTGCTGCTCGCGCTCGTCGCGCTGTGGTGGGTCGCGAGCAACGCAGGCTGGGTGAGCCGCGTGTTCCTGCCGACGCCGCAGGCCACCCTGCAGAGCCTGCTCGAGGGGCTGAACCTTTCTGGTGGCGATGGCAACGGCGAGTTGCTGGCCTTTACCCGCGCTACCGTGGGCCGCATGGTCGAAGGCTGGCTGCTGGCCTCGCTCTTCGGCGTGCTGCTCGGCGCGGCCATCGGCGTGTCGCCATCGGTGCGCGCATGGGTGCAGCCCACGCTCGAGTTCATCCGCCCCCTGCCCGCCTCCGCGCTGCTGCCGCTGGCCATCTCCATCTTCGGGCTCAACCCGGGCATGGTGCTCTTCGTGGTGGCATTCGGTGCGATGTGGCCGGTGCTGCTGGCCACGGTGCATGGCTTCGCGGCGGTGGAGCCGCGCCTTTCGGAAGTGGCGCGCTGCCTGCAGATGTCGCGCGCGGCGTACATCTGGAAGATGGGCCTGCCCAACGCGATGCCGGACATCCTCGCCGGCATGCGGCTCGCGCTGACCATCGCGCTGATCGTCGCGGTGGTGGGCGAAATGATCGCCTCGCAAAGCGGCCTGGGCCAGGCCATCCTGCTGGCCGCGCGCGCCTTCCGGGCGAGCGACCTGTTCGCGGGCATCGTGCTGCTGGGGCTGATCGGCTTCGCGAGCAATGCGCTGCTGGCGTTTGCAGAACAGAGGTTGCTGCGATGGCAACGGCCGTAGGAGCCGAACTTCCGGACGCGGAGGGCGCGAAGGTTTCGTGAAGGACGCGAAAGGAAGACCAGGATTTTTGATTTTTCTTTTTTTGATTTTTTTTGCGCTCTTCGCGAAACCTTCGCGTCCTCTGCGTCCTGCCCCCGCATTCACACACCAACACAAGGAGCCCCCATGCCACGCAAATTCGTCGACCTCTCGATCTTTCTTGAAAACGACGTGCTCTCCGACCCGCCGGCCTTCGCGCCGAAGATCCAGTACTTCACGCACGAGCAGACCTACGAGCAGATCGAGCCCTTCTTTCCCGGCCTGAAGAAGGAAGACCTGCCCGATGGCGAAGGCTGGGCTGTGGAACTGGTGCAGCTGTCGACGCACAACGGCACGCACCTCGATGCGCCCTATCACTTCCACTCGACCATGGACAAGGCGCTGGGCGAGAAGAAGCCGGCCATCGCCATCCACGACGTGCCGCTCGAGTGGTGCTTCCAGCCCGGCGTGAAGCTCGACTTCCGCCACTTCGCCGACGGCTACGTGGTGACGGCCGCCGACGTCGAGGCCGAGCTCGCGCGCATCGGCCACACACTGAGTCCGCTGGAGATCGTGGTGGTCAACACGCGCGCCGGCTCGCGCTACGGCAACCCCGACTACGTGTCGGCCGGCGCGGGCATGGGCTACGAGGCGACGATGTACCTGCTGGAGCGCGGCGTGCGCCTCACGGGCACCGACGCATGGAGCTGGGACGCACCCTTCGTGCACACCGCGAAGAAGTACGGCGAGACGCAAGACGCCTCGCTGATCTGGGAAGGCCACAAGGCCGGCCGCGACATCGGCTACTGCCACATCGAGAAGCTGCACAACCTGGAAGTGCTGCCGCCTACGGGCTTCTACATCAGCTGCTTCCCGCACAAGATCCGCGGCGCGTCGGCCGGGTGGACGCGGGCGGTCGCGATCTTCGACGACGCGCTGATGGCCTCGGCGTGAGGGCGGCTTCATGAGCATCGCACTCAACCACACGCACGACGCTCACGCGCGCAGCTGGGTCGAATCGGCCAACGCGCCGGACAGCGACTTCCCGATCCAGAACCTGCCCCATGCGGTGTTCCGCCGCGCCGGGAGCGCCGATGCGTTTCGCGGCGGTGTCGCGATCGGCGACCAGGTGCTGGACCTGGCCGCGCTCGTCACGAAGGAGCAGCTCGAGGGCCTCGCGCTCGAAGCGGCGAAGGCCGCCGCGCTGCCGGCGCTCAACGACTTCTTCGCGCTCGGCGACGGCGCGTGGAAGGCAGTGCGCCACGCGCTCTTCGACGTGCTGAAGAACAACGCGCCCATCGCCGCGGTGCAGGCCGTGCGCGAGTGCCTGGTGCCGCAGGCCGACGTCGAATACACCGTGCCCGCGCGCATCGGCGACTACACCGACTTCTACACCTCGATCGACCACGCGCTGAACATCACCCGCCTGATGAACCCCGATGGCGACGTGACGCCCAACTTCCGCTGGATTCCGATCGCGTACCACGGGCGCGTGTCGACCATCGGCGTGAGCGGCCAGCGCTTCCATCGCCCGATGGGACAGGCGATGCCGCCGGGCGCGAAGGCGCCTACGTACCAGGCCTGCGCGCGGCTCGACTACGAGCTGGAACTGGGCGTGTGGATCGGCAGGGGCAACGCACAGGGCGACGCGATTCCGCTCGAACGGGCGGAGGAACACATCTTCGGCATCTGCCTGCTCAACGACTGGTCGGCGCGCGACATCCAGTTCTGGGAGATGGCGCCGCTCGGGCCATTCCTCGCGAAGAACTTCGCCACCACGATCTCGCCGTGGATCGTGACCATGGAAGCGCTCGCGCCCTACCGGCAGGCATGGACTCGCTCGTCGACCGAGCCCCAGCCGCTGGCTTATCTGGAGCACGCGGCGAACCGCGAGAGCGGCGCCATCGACATCCGGCTGGAGGTGTGGCTCGAAAGCGAGAAGGCGCGCAAGAACAAGACCGGCGCATCGCGGCTTTCGTCGACCAGCTTCAGGCACCAGTACTGGACCGTCGCGCAGATGGTGGCGCACCACACGGTGGGCGGCTGCAGCCTTAACCCCGGCGACCTGTTCGGCAGCGGCACGATCTCGGGCCCCGGCGAGGGCGAAGCCGGCGCGATCATCGAACTGGCGCGCGCCGGGCAAAGCCCGGTGACGCTGGCCAACGGCGAGCAGCGCGGCTTCCTGGAAGACGGCGACGCGGTGCTGCTGCGCGGCTGGTGCGAGAAGCCGGGGCACGCGCGCATCGGGTTCGGGGAGAGCCGGGGGACGGTGCTGGCGGCGAAAGGCTGAGCCGAGGCGCCGAATGAAGCCGCAATGAAAAAGGCCACCCGATGAGGTGGCCTTTTTGCAATTTGGAGCGGGAAAAGAGTCTCGAACTCTCGACCTCAACCTTGGCAAGGTTGCGCTCTACCAACTGAGCTATTCCCGCGTGAGCCTCAGATTATAGGGCGTTCTGGAGCCGATTTTTCCAAGTCGGCAAAAAAAGTTCCTTTTTTCTCTGCTCAGGCGTCGAACACCATCGACCGGTGCATCGACACGCCGGCCGTCAGCCCGTCCGCCGACGCCAGCGTGGCGTTGGAGAACATCATCGCGAGATCGCCCGCGCCGTAGACACCGGGCACGGTCGTCATCTTCATCGGGTCGACGCGCAGCACCCGGCCCAGCGGGCCGTCGTCGAATGCGCAGCCCAGGCGCTCGGCCAGCGGGCTGGCGGGGCGGGTGCGCGGCGTCACGTAGAGCGCGTCGATCGGCACCAGCCTGCCGTCGTCGATGCGCACACCGGCGAGGTCGGGCGCATCGCCTTCCAGGCCGGCGATGCGGCCGGGCTCGATACCGACGCCGCGCGCCTGCAGCCTCGCGCGCGTCTCGGCATCGGGTCCTTCGCCTCCGTTGAGGAATAGCGTGGTCGGTCCCCATTCGGCGATCAGCAGCGCATGGTCCTGCGGCTGCACGCCGTGGTGATAGAGCATGCCCAGCCGGCGCCCGCCGAATTCATAGCCGTGGCAATAAGGACAGTGCAGCACGCTCGCCCCCCAGCGTTCGCCGATGCCCGGAATTTCCGGCAGGCTGTCCTGCACGCCATGGGACAGCAGCAGCTTGCCGGCAAAGCGGCGCTCGCCGCTGCTCAGCGATACCGCGAAGCCCCCTGACTCGTCAGCGCACGCGTCGACGACGGCGGCCTCGACGAACTCGACCGTCGGGTATGCAAGCAGCTTCTCGCGTGCGTCGGCGATCATCTTCAGGGGCGGCACGCCGTCCTGCCCGAAGAAGCCGTGCGATGCGGCGGCGAAGCGGTTGCGCGGCGCGCCGGTGTCGACGACGCAGACCTTGCGTCGCGCCCGCGCAAGCTGCATGGCAGCGGAAAGGCCGGCAAAGCTGCCGCCCACGATCAGAGCGTCATGTCGCATGTTCGATGTCCTTCGATGTGAAGCCGCCGCCCGTCATGCGGCGATGAAAGTCCCTGGAGAGATCGGCCAGCGTGATGCTGTTGAAGCGCTTGAGCAGCAGCGCCTCGGCCTCGTCGCACACGCCGTCGAGCGCCGCGTTCACCGCCTGCTCGACGATGCAGCCGGGGCTCTCGGTGCGGTTGCCCATGGCCAGCAGAGCGGGCGCGCCCACGGCGTTGTGGATGTCGCCCAGCGTCACCGCCGACAAGGTGCAAGACAGCACCCAGCCGCCCCCATGCCCCTTGGCCGAACTCACGAACCCCGCCAGCCGAAGGCCGGCCATGAGTCGGCGCACGACCACCGGATTGGTCTGCATCGCCGCCGCGAGCGACTCGGAGGTGACGGGCGCCTTCATCTCGGCCATGTGCAGCAGCACGTGGAGGACGGCGGAAAGCTTGCTGTCTCGTTTCATGCAACATTATGAGTTGCATGTCTTTGAAATGTCACACCGGAGGGTCTTGCGGGCCTGCCGATGTCCGCTTCGTCGTCGCGTGCCCCGAGCCGACGACCACAAGAGCGGCAGGAACACGGAGGCTAGACAGCTAAAACAAGCGCCCCGGCAAGGTGTCGCGCCATCGACGCCTCCAATCGGCCGGCCCGTGCTGCGGTCGGACAACGGGGGGCGCATCGTCAGAGGTGCGCCCGGGGTGCCGGCAGTTCCGCCTCTGCCCCGGCCGCCGGGGCCAGTGAATGTGTCGGGATATGAAAAACGCGATGCAACAGATGCCTTCTGCAGCCAAATGCTTTCTTCTCAGCTTCAACTGCGCGCCAGCACCCTAACGCACGACCCATCATTTCCGCCGACGGCCGATTCCCACGCGACCGTGCGAACGCGGCGCACATGGCGACAGATCGCAGCTCGGCCATGGTTGCACCCGGATCGATCGAACCCGTTCGGTCCTTGAACCGTGACCATGCTACGAAAGGAACAGTCACCCATGAAGCAACAGCATCAACACAAGCGCATCGTCCTCGGCACCCTGCTTGCAGGCCTGCTGGCCGTCGGCGGCGTCGCCCAGGCGCAAGGCGTCGGGGTCGGCGTCGGGGTCAATGCCGACGTGAATGCCTCGGGCTCCACCGCAGGCACGCGCGGCGGTGCGGGTGCGGCAACCGGCGCCAATGCCGGGGCCAGCGCGAATACCAACGCCAGCGGCGCCGTAAGCGGCGCCACGGGCACGGCCGGCAATGCCGTCGGCGGCGTGCTGGGCGGCGCCACCGGTGCGGTGGGCGGAGCGACGAATGCCGTGGGCGGCGTGACCAACACCGTGGGCAACACGCTCGGCGGCGCGACAAGCGCCGTGGGCTCGGCCGGGAGCGCCGTGAAGGCGCCTGCCGTGGGCGCGAAGGCCCATGGCTCGGGTGCAGTCGACGTGAAGAAGTAACGACGACAGCCACCCGATGACAAAGGCCCGTGGCGCCCAGGCGCCGCGGGCCTTTTCACGTTGCGTCGTTCAGTCGGCCGGCTTGAGCTTGAAGTTTGAAGAGGCTCGTGACCTCCACATCCAGCACCATCAGTTCGCGCTGGTTGAAGAGCCGCCAGCGCCAGCGCAGGATGCCGAGCGTCGGCCGCTTCTCGGAGCGTCGCGCCTCGATCACGTCGGCCACCAGCCGCAGCGCGTCCCCAGGGCGTACCGGGTTGGGCCAGCGCACGTGCTCCAGGCCCGGCGAGGCGAAGGATTCTGAGCCGGCGAGCGCGGCCTCCACCACCAGCTTCATGGCGATGGAGCAGGTGTGCCACCCGCTCGCGATGAGCCCGCCGAAGGGGCTGTCGGCCGCCGCTTGCGCATCGGTGTGGAACCACTGCGGGTCGTAGGCCCGCGCGAATTGCAGCAGCTCGGCCTCGGTGAGCACATAGGGCCCGGCCTCGATGACCTGGCCCGCGTGGAAGTCGGCGAACTTCATTCGCCGCGGCTCAGTAGGTTTCGAGGTGCAGGCGGCCTTCGCGCTTCAGCGCGGCGCCCACCGTGTCCCAGTCGAGCCCGGCGTCCTTCGCCACGTCGCGCAGCGCGAGCACCACGCCTTCTTCCATGCTTTTGAGGCCGCACACGTAGAAGTGGCTGGCCCCGTCCTTCAGCAGCGCGGCCAGGTCGGCGGCGCGCTCGCGCATCAGGTCCTGCACGTAGCGCTTGGGTTGCCCGGGCGTGCGCGAGAACGCGAGGTTGATGTCGATGAAGTCCTTGGGCAGCGACTGAAGAGGGCCGAAGTACGGCAGCTCCTGCTGCGTGCGCGCGCCGAAGAACAGCAGCAGCTTGCCGCCCTCGAACTTGCCGCTCTTGCGCAGCCGGCGGCGCCATTCGGTCATGGCACGCATCGGGGCGCTGCCGGTGCCGGTGCAGATCATCACGATGTGCGACTTGGGGTGGTTCGGCATCAGGAACGAGGAGCCGAATGGCCCCACCACCTGCACCGTGTCGCCCACCTTCAGGTCGCAGATGTAGTTCGAGCACACGCCGCGCACGGGGGTGCCGTCGTGGTCTTCGGTGACGCGCTTCACGGTGAGCGAGACGTTGTTGTACCCGGGCCGCTCGCCGTTGCGAGGGCTGGCCACCGAGTACTGGCGCGCATGGTGGCGCTTGCCCATGGCGTCGGTGCCGGGCGGCACGATGCCGATCGACTGGCCCTCTAGCACCGGGAAGGGCACCACGCCGAAGTCGAGCACGATGTGGTGCGTCTCGCTGTCGAAGCCGGCTTCGGTGCAGTTGAAGTTGCCCACCACGGTGGCGGTGGTCGGCGTCTTCGGCGGAAAGAGGTTGGTGTAGGCGTGCGCGGCCGACCAGGGCGGTACGGTGGCGCCGTACTGCGCGGAGTTGAAGGCCGGTTCGAGCGACTCCACGGCGGCCTGGGCTTGCGCCTGGGTCTGCGCTGGCACGGCAGCTTCCGCATCGCCGGCGGCTTCGGCCGATACGCCGGCCGCTTCGAGCTCCTCGGGCGAGAGCTCGGCTGGCAGCGATTCCCAGGTGAACTGCTCCTCGATGGAGTACGCGCGCACCACGGGCATGGTGCGCCAGTTGTCGATCGAGCCCGTGGGGCACGGCGAGATGCAGGCCATGCAGCCGTTGCAGACGTCAGCACGCACGACGTAGTTGTTGTCGTCGTGCGTGATCGCGTTGACGGGGCAGGTGGCCTCGCAGGTGTTGCAGCGGATGCAGATCTCGGGGTCGATCAGATGCTGCTTGATGACTCCGGCTTCGACGGCCATGTCCATGTTTTTCTCCTGGAGCCCTCCCCCTCTGGGGGAGGGTTGGGTGGGGGCAAGCGGCGTTTGTCGTGGTCGCGCTGCTTGCCCCCATCCCAGCCTTCCCCCAACGGGGAAGGAGCAATACCCAAATACCAATCAACCGAAGCGGACGTACTCGAAATCCACCGGCTGGCGGTTGATGCCCATCACCGGCGGCGAGATCCAGCCGGCGAACTTGCCCGGCTCCACCACGCGGCCCATCAACGATGCCACGAAAGCGAAGTCTTCGGCACTGGGCAACCACTCGTCGCGCTTGGCGGCCCATTCGACGTCGTTCACCACGCGGCCGTCCGGCGACATCTTGATGCCGGCGAGCGCGCCGATCTGGCGGTTGAACGCCTTGTGCGGCACCGCCAGGCGGGTCGGGATGCCGGCCTTCTCGAGCACCTTGTTCCAGCGGTTCACGCCGGCCACCGAGTCCTTGATGAAGTCGTCGCGCAGCACTTCGTTGAGCGCGTTGAGCATCGGCACTTCCTTCTCGACGAGCTGGCCGTCCTTCACCTCGAGCACCTTGTAGGTCTGGCCCTTGAGCACGTGGTCGTCGGTGCGCTTGCCCTCTTCGTAGCGGCCCTTCAGGCCCGAGCTGTAGAAGATGGCGGCGTTGCTCGACTGGTCGGCGCCGAACAGGTCGATGGTCACGCTGTAGTGGAAGTTCAGGTAGCGCTGGATGGTGCCCAGGTCGATGGCGCCGGCCGCGCGCACCTTCTGCGGGTCGTCGGTCTTGAGTTCGTTCATGACCTGCGCGGTGCGCGCGATGACGCGCGACACGCCGCTCTCGCCCACGAACATGTGGTGCGCTTCCTCGGTCAGCATGAACTTCGTGGTGCGCGCCAGCGGATCGAAAGCGCTCTCGGCCAGCGCCGACAGCTGGAACTTGCCGTCGCGGTCGGTGAAGTACGTGAACATGAAGAACGCAAGCCAGTCGGGCGTGCGTTCGTTGAAGGCGCCCAGGATGCGCGGGTTGTTCTCGTCGCCCGAGGTGCGCTGCAGCAGCGCCTCGGCCTCTTCGCGGCCGTCGCGGCCGAAGTGCTTGTGCAGCAGGTAGACCATGGCCCACAGGTGGCGGCCCTCTTCCACGTTGATCTGGAACAGGTTGCGCAGGTCGTACATGCTGGGCGCGGTCAGGCCCAGGTGGCGCTGCTGCTCCACCGACGCGGGCTCGGTGTCGCCCTGCGTCACGATGATGCGGCGCAGGTTGGCACGGTGCTCGCCGGGCACGTCCTGCCAGGCCTTCTCGCCCTTGTGGTCGCCGAAGTGGATCTCGCGGTTGGCGTCGCCCGGGTTCAGGAAGATGCCCCAGCGGTAGTCGCGCATCTTCACGTGGCCGAACTGCGCCCAGCCCTGCGGATCGACGCTCACTGCCGTGCGCAGGTAGACCTCGTGGTTGGTCGAGCCCTCGGGGCCCACGTCGTCCCACCAGTTGATGAAGTTCGGCTGCCAGCCCTCGAGCGCGCGCTGCAGCGTGCGGTCTTCGCCGAGGTTGACGTTGTTGGGGATCTTCTCGCTGTAGTTGATCGTGCTCATGGGGGTTCCTTCCGAATACACACAAACTCGGGGACCGGACGCAGAGGTCGCGAAGATTTCGCAGAGGTCGCAGAAGAAAAACCGAAGAGGCTTTCGTGATTCTTCTTCTGCGGATTCTGCGTAGCTTTTGTCTTCCTTCTGCGTTCGGCTGTTCTTGTCTCTTCCTGTGGTCCTGTACGTGCCTCAGACCCGGTTCAGATCGAAGCCGGCCTTCTGCCCGGTGCCGTAGACCTTCAGCGCGCCCTTCTCGCCGACGGCGTTGGGTCGGTTGAAGATCCAGTTCTGCCAGGCCGACAGGCGGCCGAAGATGCGGGTGACCATGTTCTCCTTGCTCGCGAAGCGCAGGTTGGCTTCCAGGCCGGTGAGCGAGTCGGGCGACATCGCGGCGCGTTCCTCGATGGCGATGCGGATCTCGTCGTCCCAGTCGATGTCGTCGGGCGCGGCAGTCACCAGGCCCAGCTTCAGGGTCTCGTCGGCGTCGAGCGCCTTGCCGGCGGCGGCACGCGCGGCTTCCAGCGGCGCGGCCTCTTCATAGAAGCGGCGCTGCAGGCGGCTCTGGTCGTTCACCATCGGGAAGAAGCCGAAGTTGAATTCGTCGAGCGTGAGCTTGGGCGCGCGATCGGCATAGTCGGGCAGCGCGAGCATGTAGGCGCGGTCGGCAGCGAAGGCCAGCTCGGCCAGCGTGCCGGCGAAGCAGGAGCCGGCTTCGATCAGCGCGAACAGGCTGCGCGAGGAAACATCCAGGCGGCCCAGCGTGCGGCGCAGCGCGCCGATGGTCTCGCGCACCAGCCAGTGGTCCTTGTTGGCGAGCATCACGGCGTCCGATGCGAGCACCGCGGCGGCATCGCCTTCGGTCTTGAGCAGCCAGGTGCCGATGTCGAGCTCGTTGGTGCGCAGGTTGAGGATGGCGTCGTCGAGCTCGCGGCACATCGCCAGCGGCCACCATGCGGCGCCGGCTGCTTCGATGGCGGCGATGTCCGAGGGCTGCGTGCCGGTGGGCGCCTTCACCGTGATGGTGGCGGTGCGCTTGCTGCGGTCGATCTGCACATTGACGTTCGCGTACGAGATGCCGTCGGCGCTGTCGGTGCGCTCGATGCGTGTCAGCGCCACGCCCTTGGCGTTGGCCGGACGGTCGCTGCCGGCGGCGAGCTGAGATGCGCGCTCCTGCACGGCGGCGGCGAACTGCGCGGGCTTGGCCACCGCGTCGACCAGGCGCCACTCGACCGCGCGCTGGCCGCGCACGCCTTCGACGCTGGTGCAGAAGATGTCGGCGAGGTCATGGCGCACGTGGCGCTTGTCGGTCACACGGGTCAGGCCGCCGGTGCCGGGAAGCACGCCGAGCAGCGGCACCTCGGGAAGCGATACGGAGGAGGAGCGGTCGTCGACCAGCAGGATCTCGTCGCAGGCCAGCGCCAGCTCGTAGCCGCCGCCCGCACACGCGCCGTTCACGGCCGCGATGAACTTCAGGCCCGAGTGCTTCGAGGAGTCTTCGATGCCGTTGCGCGTCTCGTTGGTGAACTTGCAGAAGTTCACCTTCCAGGCGTGGCTGGAGACGCCGAGCATGAAGATGTTGGCGCCGGAGCAGAAGATGCGGTCCTTGCCGCTGGTGACGATCACGCTGCGCACCTCGGGGTGCTCGAAGCGAACGCGGTTGAGCGCGTCGTTGAGTTCCACGTCCACGCCCAGGTCGTAGCTGTTGAGCTTGAGCTTGTAGCCGGGGCGGATGCCGCCGTCTTCCGCGATGTCGAGCACGAGGCGCGCGATGGCGCCGTCGAAGCTCAGCGACCAGTGGCGGTATTGGCTCGGATCGGTGCGGTAGTCGACGCGCTGTGGCGCCTGGGGCGTGGTGGTGTCGGTCATGCGGAAGTCTCCTGTGGGGCAGTATTCGGAAACCGGGAACAGGAAAGATAATGCACTTTCTTGCTCCGACGACATGCATGATGCTGCATGCAAGGAGGCAAGTCAATGCCTGCTGCACTTTTTTTCAGATTTCAGCCCGAGCCGACCATGGGACGACGTCTCTTCAACGAACACCGCGGACCCGGCTGTGCCGGGCCGCAGGTGTTGCCCCCCTGGTAGGGGGTTGGCGCAGCGACACGAAGTGCGCGGAGCCTGGGGGCGACCCTAAGCGATGCCCATCGACTGCCGAGCCACGGCCCGCAACGCCTGGAAGCTCTGCGACAGGGTCCTGCCGCTGGTGTCGACCGACATGTCGGCCTTCGAATAGAAGGCGGCGCGGCCGTTGAGGATGCGGCGCAGGTCTTCCATCGCTTCCTTGCTCGCGGCCATCGGGCGGGTGTCGCCCTGGGCGGCCACGCGGCCCATGTGCTCCTCGGGCGCGGCCTGCAGCCACACGGTGGTGCAGTGCGCGAGCAGTTCGTTGAAGGTGGCCGGGTCCGAGACGATGCCGCCGGGCGTGGCGATCACCACCTCGCTGTAGATCTGCACGGCTTCTTCCAGCGCACGGCGCTCGTACCGGCGGTAGGCGTTGGTGCCGTACAGGTCGTGGATCTCGCGCACGCTGCAGCCCGCGAGCTTCTCGATCTCGCGGCTGAGTTCGATGAACGGAATCTCCAGGTCTTCCGCCAGCATCTGCCCCAGCGTCGACTTGCCCGCGCCGCGCAGGCCCACGAGCGCGATGCGGCGGTGCCGCGACGGGTCGACCGAGGCGGTGCCCAGCAACTCGCCGATCGCCACCCGTACGCGGCGCAGGTCGGCCTCGCTGCGGTGCTCGAGCAGCTCGCGGATCAGCAGCCACTCGGGCGAGCTGGTGGTGACGTCGCCCACCAGTTCGGCCAGCGAGCAGTGCAGCGCGCCGGCCACCTGCTGCAGCACGAGGATCGACGCGTTGCCGATCCCGTATTCGAGATTGGCGAGGTGGCGCTCCGACACGTCGGCCGCGATGGCCACCGCCTTGCGCGTGAGGCCGCGCTGCGCGCGCAGGTTGCGCACGCGGTCGCCCAGGGCCGACAGCAGCGGATTCTTCGCCTCCCCGGCGACGGCCTGGCCCGGCACGCCGTTGCCGCCTTCGGCCGCGGCGGCCAGCGCCGCGTCTACATGCTCGTTCATGCAATTCCTCGTTCTTCGCCGGGATTGTGCGCGCTCAGGGTAAACACCATAGATGCACTATATTGCTTGACACCCTTTGGCTCGCTGCTTATCGTTCGGCCACACGCAAGATACTGCACGCTCAGTGTTCATGCAAGGTAGTTCCAAAGTTCGAGGCCCCACGATGTCCGACAGCAGCAGCACTCCCGCCACCGGCAAGGAAGCTTTCCACCGGCTGATCGCCGGCCTGACCGGCCAGATCGCCGGCAAGCCGCTCGACGCCACGCTCGACCAGTGGCTCAACGCCAACCATGGTGCCGGCAGCGAGAGCTTCGAGCAGCTGCGCCAGGCCTGCATCGGCGGCGTCGCCGAAGGCTGGCTCTGCGAGCGCGAGGGCGGCGGCATCAGGTACGGACGCGTCTTCAAGGCCGAGGACGCCCTGCACCGCTTCTCGGTCGACGTGGTCGACATGCAGGACATCGCAGGCCCGCACCACACGCACCCCAACGGCGAGATCGACCTGATCATGCCGCTCGACGACACCGCCGCCACATTCGACGGCCGGCCCGCGGGCTGGTGCGTCTACGGCCCCGGCACCGCGCACCGCCCGACCGTGGCCAGCGGCCGCGCGCTCGTTCTCTATCTGCTGCCCGAGGGACAGATCAAGTTCACGGCATGAGGCGCTCCCCCAGGCTTGCCCACTTCGTGTGGCCGCCGACCCCCTCGCCAGGGGCAACACCAGCGGCCCGGCAAGGCCGGTTGCGCGGTGTTTCCCGAACCAGCCCACTTTGAGACCCATCGAATGACCGAGCTCCTTCCCAACTACGTCGCCGGCCGCTGGCAAAGCGGATCGGGCACCGGCACCCCGCTGTTCGACCCGATGCTGGGCACCGAGCTCGCGCGCGTCGATGCAAGCGGGCTCGACCTGCCCGCCGGCTTCGCCTTCGCGCGCGAACAGGGCGGCTATGCGCTGCGCGCCCTCACCTACCGCCAGCGTGCCGCATTGCTCGCGGCCGTCGTGAAGGTGCTGCAGGCCAACCGCGACGCCTATTACGAGATCGCCACCGCCAACTCGGGCACGGTGAAGAACGACTCGGCCGTGGACATCGACGGCGCGATCTTCACGCTGGGTCAGTACGCGAAGTGGGGCGATGCGCTCGGCGACGTGCGCGCGCTGCGCGACGGCGATGCGGTCAAGCTCGGCAAGGAGCCGTTATTCCAGTCGCAGCACCTGCAGGTGCCGACGCAGGGTGTGGCGCTCTTCATCAACGCCTTCAACTTCCCCTCGTGGGGCCTGTGGGAGAAGGCCGCGCCCGCGCTGCTGTCGGGCGTGCCGGTGATCGTGAAGCCGGCCACCGCCACCGCCTGGCTCACGCAGCGCATGGTGAAGGACGTGGTCGATGCGGGCGTGCTGCCAGCCGGCGCGCTTTCCATCGTCTGCGGCAGCTCGGCCGGTTTGATGGATGCGCTGCAGCCCTTCGACGTGGCCTCCTTCACCGGCTCGGCCGAGACGGCCGCCGTGATCCGTTCGCACCCGGCCGTGGCCCAGCGCTCGGTGCGCGTGAACATCGAGGCCGACAGTCTCAACAGCGCCCTGCTGCTGCCCGGCGCCGCGCCCGGCAGCGACGCCTTCAACCTGCTCGTGCGCGAAGTGGTGCGCGAGATGACTGTGAAGTCGGGCCAGAAGTGCACCGCCATCCGCCGCATCCTGGTGCCGGCGGATTTGTACGACGCTGCCGCCGAGGCCATCGGCGCGAAGCTCGCGGGCGTGACGGTCGGCAACCCGCGCAACGAGGGCGTGCGCATGGGTTCGCTGGTGAGCCGCGCCCAGCTCGACTCGGTGCGTGAAGGGCTGGCTGCGCTGTCGGCCCAGACCACCGTGCTGCACGACGGCCGCACCAAGCCCCTGGTCGATGCCGACCCGGCCGTCGCAGCCTGCATCGGCCCCGTGCTGCTGGGTGCGCGCAACGCCGACGCAGCGCAGCTGGTGCACGACGTCGAAGTGTTCGGCCCGGTCGCCACGCTGCTGCCGTATAGCGATCTCGCGCACGGCATTGCGCTGGCGCATCGCGGCCAGGGCTCGCTCGTCACATCTCTGTATGGAAGCGACGACGCGGCGCTGGCGCAGGCCGCGCTCGCCGTCGCGCCGAGCCACGGCCGAGTGCACGTCGTCACGCCCGAAGTGGCGCAGGCCCATACCGGCCACGGCAACGTGATGCCGATGTCGCTGCACGGCGGCCCCGGCCGTGCGGGCGGCGGCGCAGAGCTGGGCGGGCTGCGCGCGCTCGATTTCTATCACCGCCGCGCTGCCGTACAGGCAAGCCCCGGCGTCCTCGCCGCACTCGGCCTCTAGAAGAAGAAAAAACAAGAACACGCAAGGCTGAAGGAGACAAGACCATGACCCTGCCACCACGATTCAACTTCGCCGGACACCTGTTCGAGCTCAACCGCGAACGCGCCGCGCGCCCCGCCTACATCGACGACCGCGGCACCATGAGCTACGGCCAGCTCGAGGAGCGCTCGCGACGCCTCGCCGCCGCGCTGCTGGCCGCCGGCATCCGGCGCGAGGAGCGCGTGCTGCTGCTGATGCTCGACTGCAACGACTGGCCCGTGAGCTTCCTGGGCAGCCTCTACGCCGGCGTGGTGCCGGTGGCGGTCAACACGCTGCTCACGCCCGACGACTACGCCTACATGCTCGACCACAGCCGCGCACAGGCGGTGCTGGTCTCGGGCGCGCTGCTGCCCACGCTGCAGGAGGCGATGTCGCGCGGCGGGCACGAGGTGCGGGCGCTCTTCGTCTCGCAGCCCACCGGCGCATTGCCCGAAGGTGCGCAGGAGTTCGACGCCGCGCTCGCCGCGGTCGAGCCGCTGGCGGCACCGGTGACCACGGCATCGGACGACCCGGGCTTCTGGCTGTACTCCTCCGGCTCCACCGGCAAGCCCAAGGGCACGGTCCACACGCATGCCAACCTGTGGTGGACGGCCGAGCTCTACGGCAAGCCCGTGCTCGGCCTTACCGAGGACGACGTCTGCTTCTCGGCCGCCAAGATGTACTTCGCGTACGGGCTGGGCAATGCGCTGACCTTCCCGCTCTCGGTGGGCGCCACCGTGGTGCTGATGGCCGAGCGCCCCACGCCCGACGCCACCTTCCGCCGCTGGACGGAGCACCAACCGACCGTGTTCTTCGGCGCCCCCACCGGCTTCGCCGGCATGCTCGCCTCGCCGAAGCTGCCCGCGCGCGAAGCGGTGGCGCTGCGCATGTGCTCATCGGCCGGCGAGGCGCTGCCGGGCGAGATCGCGCAGCGCTTCAAGCAGCACTTCGGCTGCGAGATCATCGACGGCATCGGCTCCACCGAGATGCTGCACATCTTCATCTCCAACCGCCCCGGCGACGTGCGCTACGGCACCACCGGCCGGCCGGTGGAGGGCTACGAGGTCGAGTTGCGCGGCGAGGACGGCCGCCCCGTGCCCGACGGCGAGGTGGGCGACCTCTACATCCGCGGCCCGAGCTCCGCGCTGATGTACTGGGCCAACCGCGAGAAGTCGCGCGAGACCTTCCAGGGCGGCTGGACCAAGAGCGGTGACAAGTACACCCGCGACGCCGACGGCTACTACACCTACGCCGGACGCAGCGACGACATGCTCAAGGTCAGCGGCATCTACGTCTCGCCCTTCGAGGTGGAGGCAACGCTGATGCAGCACCCGGCCGTGCTCGAGGCGGCGGTGATCGGCAAGGAAGATGCCGAGGGCTTGACCAAGACCAAGGCCTTCGTCGTGCTGAAGGACGGCGGCGCGGCCACCGAGGACGAGCTCAAGGCCTTCGTGAAGGAACGGCTGGCGCCGTACAAGTACCCGCGTTTTCTCGAGTTCGTGGCGGAGCTGCCGAAGACGGCGACGGGGAAGATCCAGCGGTTCAGGTTGCGTGAGAAGGAAAGGCAATCGTGATGCGCACGCCGTCTTCGCCTTTCC
>CAJYQC010000007.1 GCA_913776885.1 uncultured Variovorax sp. | reverse complement strand
GGCTGCGCCACTGCTTGATGCCCAGGTAGATCAGGTAGGCCGCACCGGCCAGCTTCAGCACCATGAAGGCATGGGCGGAGGTGGAGAGCACCACGCCCAGCCCCGCCATGGCGGCGGCGGACACCATGAAAAGCCCTGCCGCATTGCCCAGCGAGCTGATCATGGCTCGTCGCGGGCCCACGCTCATCGAGTTCGAGACCGCGAGCAGCACGGCCGGCCCGGGAGTGAAAGCGACGAGCAGCGTGACGCCGCAGAAGATGAGCCAGTTGGAGAGATGCACTTCGGGTTTCCTGTCCGGCACGAGGCCGCGGAGAGTGGGGCGACAGCCGGGAAACTATAGTCAGCCCCGCGCGCAGCTGCAGACGCTGCGCCCGATACCCCTCGCCCTCCGGCTCGCATCCCGAAAGACACCCCCATGGTCACCTGTTACCTGCGCTACATCGTCGACCCCTACAAGCTCCAGGAGTTCGAGCACTACGGCCGGCTCTGGATCCCGCTGGTCGAGAAGTTCGGCGGCAAGCACCACGGCTACTTCCTGCCCTCCGAGGGCGCGAACAACGTCGCGCTGGCGATGTTCAGCTTTCCGAGCCTGGCCGACTACGAAAAGTACCGCGCCGACTCGATGCAGGACACCGAGTGCCAAGCCGCGTTCAAGTACGCGGAAGAAACCCGCTGCATCGTCAGCTACGAGCGCAGCTTCTTCAGACCGGTATTCGGCTGACTCCCAGACTTCGCGTACTTCGCGTCGCCTAGCCCCCTGCATGGGCCAGCATCCGCGGCCTAGCCGAGCCGGTTCCGCGGTGTTTCTGGAAGAGGCAGCTGCTCTTGTCGGACTGGGGGCGCGTCAGCCTTCGAGCGCCATGCACAGGGCATGCAGGTTCGGCACGACCAGCTGCGGCCGCGCGCCGTGCACCCACGGGCGCTCGTCGCGCACCAGCCAGGCGGCCTGCATGCCGGCGTTGAGTGCGCCTACCACGTCGAGCTCCGCGTCGTCCCCCACATGCAGCACGTCCTTGGGCAGCAGGCCGACCGACGCCGCGGCGGCACGGAAGATGGGCGCGTGCGGCTTGCCGCTGCCGAAGGCGCGCGCATTGAAGGCAGTGCGGAACCAGCGGCCCACGCCGGTCTTGTGGATGTCGGCGTTGCCGTTGGAGATCGCTACCAGCGGATAGCGTTCGCTCAGCCACTTCAGCGCGGGCAGGGCGTCGTCGTAGAGCGTCACGCGCTGGCGCTCGGCGAAGAAGGCATCGAAGGCCGGGTCGGCCAGCGCCGGGTCTTCGCCCGCGCGGGTGAGCGCGGTGCGGATCGACTCGCGGCGCAGCGCGCTCAGGTCGTGCGCAAGGTCGGAACGCTCCTTGGCGGTGGCTTCGCGCAGTTCGCGAAGGATGCCGGGCGTCATCAGCAGCGTGGCGGTCTTGGGCGCCTCGCGCAGCAGCCACTGGTGCAGCACGGCCTCGGCGCGTTCGATGGTGGGCCAGATCGGCCAGAGGGTGTCGTCGAGGTCCAGCGAGATCGCGGAGATACGCTTGAGGTCGAGAGGCTTGGGGTCGAGAGGCTCAGCGCCCGCAGGCACCGGGGAAGCGGAAGTCATGCCGCAGAATACCGCATGCCTTCGATCCAAGAGAACGCCGTTTCGAACACCCCTGGTTCCCCGCGCACCGCAGTGCTGTGGTGCAACCTCGGCTCACCCGACGCCCCCACCGCCGCCGCGGTGCGCCCCTACCTCGCCGACTTCCTGGGCGACCCGCGCGTGGTCGAGATCCCGAAGGCGGTCTGGGCGCTGATCCTCCACGGCATCATCCTTCGCATTCGTCCGGCCAAGTCGGCCGCCAAGTACGCGAGCATCTGGATGCGCGAAGGCTCGCCGCTGAAGGTGTGGACGCAGAAGCAGGCCACCATGCTGGCCGGCTGGCTCGGAGAGCGCGGCCATCGCACGACGGTGCGCGACGCGATGCGCTACGGCAACCCCTCCATCGCCTCCCGGCTCGACGCGCTGCAGGCCGAAGGCGTGGACCGCGTGCTGGTGCTGCAGGCCTACCCGCAGTACTCGGGCACCACCACCGCGAGCGTGATCGACGCGGTGAACGCGTGGAGCGGCAAACAGCGCCGCGTGCCCGAATTCCGCTTCGTCAACGACTACCACGACGACCCGGCCTACATCGAGGCACTAGCGCAGAGCATCGAGAAACACTGGAAGACCGAAGGCCGCGGCCAGGTGCTGCTCATGAGCTTCCACGGCATTCCCGCACGCAACATCGCGCTGGGCGATCCGTACCAGGCACAGTGCCTCGAAACCGCCCGCCTGCTTGCCGCGCGCCTGGGCCTGTCGGACGCGCAGCACCGCGTGACCTTCCAGTCGCGCTTCGGCCGCGCCAAGTGGCTGGAGCCCTACACAGAGCCTACGCTGCGCGAGCTCGGTGCGTCCGGCGTGAAGCGCGTCGACGTGGTGTGCCCTGGCTTTCCGGCCGACTGCCTCGAGACCCTGGAAGAAATCGCCATGGAAGGCCGCGAAGCCTTCCTCCATTCGGGCGGCGAGGCCTTCAGCTACATCCCCTGCCTGAACGACAGCCCCGCGTGGATCACCGCGCTCGCGGGCATCGCCGAACGCAACCTCGCCGGCTGGCCCACGCAAACGGTGCCCGCAGCCCGATGAAGAAAGACCTGCACGAAGCCAACCGGCTCTCATGGAACGCGGCCACCGTCGCGCACAACAGCCACAAGGGCGACCAGGCCGCCTTCTTCCGCCAAGGCGGCTCCACGCTCTTTCCCGAAGAAGCCGGCCTGCTCGGCGACGTGAAGGGCCTGTCGGTGCTGCACCTTCAGTGCAACGCGGGTCAGGACAGCCTGAGCATCGCGCGTCTGGGCGCCGACGTGACGGGCGTGGACATCTCCGACGAAGCCGTCGA
>CAJYQC010000006.1 GCA_913776885.1 uncultured Variovorax sp. | reverse complement strand
CGATCTTCCCGTCCTTCCGCCCGTGCCCACCATGGAACAACGCCCCCATTACAAGTTCTGGCCCAAGCGCCTCCCGCACTCGATCACCGTCCCGGCCACCTCGCTCTGGCACAACCTGGCCACCTCGGCCGCGCGCTACCCCGACAAGCCCGCGCTGGTGTTCTTCGGCCGGGTGACCAGCTACCGCGAATTCGCCGCGCAGGTCGACCGGCTGGCCGGCACGCTGCACGCGCTGGGCGTGAAGCGCGGCGACCGCGTGATCCTGGACATGCAGAACTGCCCGCAGCTGGTGATCGCGCATTTCGCGATCCTGCGCGCCAACGCGGTGGTGGTGCCGGTCAACCCGATGAACCGGGCAGAGGAGCTCAAGCACTACATTACCGACCCCGACGCCAAGGTGGCCCTCATCACCGGCGACCTGGCGCCCGAGCTGGCCAAGGCCAGCAACGCGCTGCCGCCCGAGCAGCGCCTGGACCACATGATCGTGACCCAGTTCACCGACGCATTCGACGCCGGCGCATCAGGCGACGACGCGCCGGCGCCCGCCTGGAAGGAATGGCTCACCACCCGCCACCCGCTGCCCGCGCTCGATGGCGGCAAGGTGATCGCCTGGACCGACGCTCTCGAAGCCGGCCACCCGCCGCCCGAGCATGTGGTGGGCGCCAACGACATGGCGCTGCTGCCCTACACCAGCGGCACCACCGGCCTGCCCAAGGGCTGCGTCCACAACCACTCCAGCCTGATGCACAACGCCGTCTCGGGCCAGATGTGGGGCTGCTCGACTTCAGAGACCGTGGTGCTCGCGGTGGTGCCGATGTTCCACATCACCGGCGTGGTGAGCATGATGCACACCGCCATCCTCGCGGCGGCCACGCTGATCATCATGCCGCGCTGGGACCGCGACGTGGCCGGCCGGCTCATCTCGCGCTGGAAGGTCACGGCGTGGACCAACATCCCGACCATGGTCATCGACCTGATGGCCAGCCCCAACTTCAAGGACTACGACCTGTCGAGCATGACCTACATCGGCGGCGGCGGCGCCGCGATGCCGCAGGCCGTGGCGCAGCGCCTGTTCGAGCAGTACGGCCTGAAGTACCAGGAGGGCTACGGCCTCACCGAGACCGCCGCGCCCTCGCACACCAACCCGCTGGACAACCCCAAGCAGCAGTGCCTGGGCATCCCGTTCATGAGCACCGACGCCCGCGTGGTCGACCCCGATACGCTCAAGGAAATGCCTGTCGGCGAATCGGGCGAGATCATCATCCACGGCCCCGAGGTCTTCCAGGGCTACTGGAAGCGCCCCGACGCCACCGCCGCGGCCTTCGTCGAGTTCGAGGGCAAGCGCTTCTTCCGCTCGGGCGACATGGGCCGCATGGACGAGGACGGCTACTTCTTCATCACCGACCGCCTCAAGCGCATGATCAACGCGAGCGGCTTCAAGGTGTGGCCCGCCGAGGTCGAGCTGCTCATGTTCCGCCACCCGGCGATCCAGGAAGCCTGCGTGATCTCCACCAAGGACGACTACCGCGGCGAATCCGTCAAGGCCGTGGTGGTGCTGCGCCCCACCCACAAGGACACCACCGAGCAGCAGATCATCGACTGGTGCCGCGAGAACATGGCCGTCTACAAGATCCCGCGCAAGGTGCAGTTCGTGGACGCGCTGCCCAAGAGCGGAAGCGGCAAGGTGATGTGGCGGCTGCTGCAGGAGGCGGAGAGCGAGGCCAAGTGAATCCGGCGCAGCGGCGCAGTCGCTTCGGCTAGTGCCTGAGCCCCAGCGACTTGAGCAGCTTCCCGGCTTCCTCTCTTCCCCCCGGCGTCACCTGCGGCGCCGCCATCGCCTTCGTCAGGTAGTCGACGACCTTGCGGTGGTTCTTGTGCGGTCCTTCCCACAGGAAGAGCCGGCCCAGCTCCAGCGCGGCGTCGCCGTCGCCCGCTGCGTAGGCGCGCTCGAACCAGTAGCGCGCCCAGCGGAAGTTGCCTTCGTCGCGATAACAGATGGCGAGGTTGGCGCAGCCTGCGATGTCGCCGGCCCTGGCCGCCTTGCGGTACCACTGGCGGGCGGCGGCACTGTCCTGCTGCACGCCGATGCCATGGTCGAGGAAGTAGCCGACGCTGTTGAGCGCGTGGGCCTCGCCAGCGACGGCGGCCTTGAGGAACAGCGACAGCGCCTTCCTGTGCGCGCCGGCATCCCAAGCGTCGTTGGCGGCGGAAAACCAGTCGTCCCGGGTGGGTTCCTGCATGTGCGGGGTCTCCTTCGAAGCGCGGTTCAGGGGAAGAACGCGAGAAAGAAAAAAACTGTGTCCCGAATCTTTCCGGCGCGCGGATCACTTAGCCTCGTCCGGACCGGCCATTCTGCCAATCTCCTGGTCCTTCCCGCTTCTTCATGCACTTTCGCGCGCTGCCTTTCAGTCTTCTTTCGCTCGTTCTCCTTCTTGCCTTTCCCCACGTTTCCCAGGCCGCACCGCGCAACTGCCTCGTCGTCGGCATCAGCGACGGCGACACGCTCACCGCCCGCTGCGGGCGCATCGGCGCCTACGAGCGCGTGAAGGTGCGCATCGCGGCCATCGACGCGCCCGAGAAGGCGCAGCCCTACGGCCAGCGCAGCAGGCAGGCGCTCAGCAGCATCTGCTTCGGCGAGCAGGCGCTGATCAGCGAGGTCGACACCGACCGCTACGGCCGCACCGTGGCCGACGTGAGCTGCAACGGGGAGGACGCCGGCAGCCGCATGGTGTCGGAGGGCTGGGCCTGGGTGTACGACTACAACCACCTCGCCACCAAGCGCGGCGGAGGCCTGTTCAAGCTGCAGGAGCGCGCTCAGGCGAGGCGCGCCGGCCTCTGGGCCGATCGGCAGCCGACGCCGCCCTGGGAGTGGCGCAAGCACCAGCGCGAGGAACAGGCGCAGCCGCACCGGGGCGGCGGCCGATGGGGCGCGCTGTTCTGAGCCTGCCTCGCGGGGGGCAGCGAAGCGGCGCTCAGGACTCGCTCTTGCCGTGCACGTCGGCCACCACGCGCGCATTGCGCTGGAAGCTCCAGTAGGCGCTCGCCCAATCCATCATCACCACGATGCGGTTGCGAAAGCCGATCAGGAAGTAGGCGTGCGCGAACAGCCAGAAAAGCCACGCGAGGCGGCCGCTGAAGCGCAGCGGGCCGAAGGGCGTGCCCAGGTCGACCACGGCCGAGTTGCGGCCGATGGTGGCGAGGTTGCCGTAGTCGGCGTAGCGGAACGGCACCGTGGGCTGGCCCGCGATGCGGCGCAGGATGTTGGCTGCCGCCGCGCGCCCTGCCTGCTTGGCGCCGGGTGACACGCCGGGCACGGGCTTGGGCGGCTTGCCGGGGGCGTGGCTCATGGCGGCAGCGAGGTCGCCGACCACGCTGATCTCGGGGTGGCCCGCAAGGCTCAGGTCGGGCTCTACCTTGATGCGGCCCGCGCGGTCGCATTCGA
>CAJYQC010000005.1 GCA_913776885.1 uncultured Variovorax sp. | reverse complement strand
CTCGTCCTCACGGCCATGCAGAGTGCGCCAGTGGCGCTGATCGCGCCGCTGCGCGAGTCGTCCATCGTCATCGGCGCGTTTCTCGCGTGCTGGCTCTTCCGCGAAGGCCATCTTGCGCGCCGCGTTGCAGGGGGTTTGATCGTGCTGGCGGGAATCGCGGCGATCGGTTTCTGAAGTCGATTCGAGCGAGAAGCCCGAGGCGTCTGCCCTGGTTCCTTGACGCGAGCGGTGGCGCGCCCACCACGGCGCGCTTGTCCTCCCTGCAGGGCCGCCAATGTCCCACACGGTCCAAGCACCGCTGGCTGCAAGCTTTGATGGAAAAGACCACCTCTCCACCCGGCGTGAAAGGACTCGACATGGCAACTGGCAGCAGAACCCTCTGGAAAGGCGCCATCACGTTCGGCCTGGTCCACATCCCGGTGGGCCTGCACACCGCCAGTGTCGAACAGGGCATCGACTTCGACTGGCTGGACAAGCGCAGCATGGACCCTGTCGGCTACAAGCGCATCAACAAGAGGACCGGCCGGGAGATCGACAAGGACAACATCGTCAAGGGCGTGGAGTACGAGGACGGCAAGTACGTCGTGATCTCCCCGGACGAAATCGAAGCCGTCTATCCTCGCACCACCCAGACGATCGAGATCCAGCGCTTCATCGACGCGCAGGAGCTCCCCTTCCTCTACCTGGAACGCCCCTACTACGTGGCGCCGATCAACAAGGGCCAGAAGGTCTACGCGCTGCTGCGGGAAGTGCTCGCGAAGACCGGCAAGCTGGGCCTTGCCAAGGTGGTGATCGCCACCAAGCAGCATCTGGCCGTGCTGGTTCCTTCCGGCAGGGCGCTGGTGCTGAACCTGCTGCGATGGGGCGACGAGGTCAAGAGCCTGGAGGGGCTCGACCTGCCTGCGGCGGGCGTCAAGGGCGCCAACGTGAGCGCGGCGGAGATGAAGATGGCCGAGCAGCTGGTCGACAGCATGTCGGGCAAGTGGAAGCCGGAGGACTTCAAGGACGAGTTCAAAAGCGCCGTGATGAAGATCGTCGAGAAGAAGGTCAAGGCCGGCGACACCGAGACCGTGATCGAGCCCGAGGAACAAGCGCCCGAGGACAGCTCGAACGTGATCGACCTGACCGAATTGCTCCAGCGCAGCCTCAAGGGCGGCAAGGCCGCCAAGGCCGGCGCTCCGGCCGCCGGCAAGCGCAGTGCCAAGGCGGCGTCCAAGTCGGGCGGCACGTCGCGCAAGACAGCGCCGAAGAAGAAGACGTCTTCCCCGGCCCGAAAGGCGGCTTGAAGAGGCGCATCGGCCTTCAGAAGGACGTCCGATGGCCAAGAGCGATGCGCTGTCCACGTACAAGGCCAAGCGGAACTTCGCCGTCACCGCGGAGCCTGCCGAAGGCGGCCGGCCCAGCCCGCACGCGCTGACCTTCGTGGTGCAGAAGCATGCTGCCTCGCGGCTTCACTATGACTTCCGGCTGGAGCTCGATGGGGTGATGGTGTCCTGGGCGGTTCCCAAGGGGCCGAGCTTCGATCCGAAGGAGAAGCGCATGGCCATCCACGTGGAAGACCACCCGATCTCGTACTCCTCGTTCGAAGGCACGATCCCGCCGAAGCAGTACGGCGCGGGCACCGTCATCGTCTGGGACAACGGCATCTGGGAGCCGGTCGGCGACCCCCATGCCGGCCTTGCGGCCGGCAAGCTGGTGTTCCGCCTGCACGGCCAGAAGCTCGAAGGCTTGTGGGAGCTCGTGAAGATCGCCAAGGGCGGGGAGCGCCAGGAGCCCTGGATCCTGTTCAAGAAGAAGGATGCGTTCGCGCGTGCCCATGCCGACTACGACGTGGTGACGGCCCTGCCGGACAGCGTGATCGCCAGGCCCCTCAAGCGGCCCGCTCGCAAGGCCCCTGCGCCTGCTGCGAAGCGCGCCGGCGCGGCGTCCCGCCCGGCCAGGCCGGCGCGCAAGACAGCGCTTCCCGCCGAGATCAAGCCGCAGCTCGCAACCCTGGCCGCGGGCGTTCCCGATAACGGCGAGTGGCTGTTCGAGATCAAGTTCGATGGCTACCGCCTGATGGCCCGGTTCGACAAGCGAAAGGTCGCGCTCATCACCCGCGGCGGACATGACTGGTCGGCGCGCATGCCGGCGCTGCTGCAGGAGCTGCGCGGCCTGGGGCTGCGGTCGAGCTTCCTCGATGGCGAGATCGTCGTGCTCGGCAAGCAGGGCGCGCCCGACTTCAATGCGCTGCAGAACGCCTTCGACCGCGGCCAGGGAGCCGATCGCATCGTGTTCTTCGTCTTCGACGTGCCCTTCTTCGAGGGGCAGGACCTGCGCGCACTCCCTCTGTCGCAGCGCCGCGAGCTGCTGCGCGGCTTCCTCGCGGAAAAAGCCACCGAGCACGTGCGCTTCAGCGACAACTTCGAGGCCGATCCCGCGTCGCTGCTGCGCTCCGCGTGCCAGATGCAGATGGAAGGCGTGATCGCCAAGCGCGCCGATGCGCCGTACGTCTCGCGGCGCAGCGAAACCTGGCTCAAACTCAAGTGCAGGCTGCGCCAGGAGTTCGTGGTCTGTGGCTACACCGACCGGACGGACCGCACCGACCAGGTTGGCAGCCTGCTGCTGGGCATCCACGATGACAGCGGCAAGCTGGTGTCGGTGGGCAGTGTCGGCACCGGCTGGAGCAGCGAGGAGGCCAGCGAGCTCAAGCAGAAGCTGCTGCCGCTGGCTGCTGCAACGTCACCGTTCGACAAGGGCGCCCCCAGGCCCGGCCGCTGGTCCAGGCGCAAGGCCGGCAGCGAGCGCTGGGTGAAGCCTCGGTTGCTGGCCGAGGTGAGCTTCGCGGAGTGGACGCCGGACGAACAGATCCGGCATGCGTCCTTCATCGGACTGCGGGACGACAAGCCTGTGAAGGCCATCGTGCGCGAGCGGCCCCGGCAGCTCGGGGCGTCCGCTGCACCGGACGGCAAGCAGCAGGCGCGTGGAACGTCGGCGGCCTCCGTCAAGGTCAGCCATGGCGAGCGCGTCATCGACGAAGCCACCGGTGCGACCAAGCTGGACCTGGTGCGCTACTACGAGTCCGTCGCTCAATTCATCCTGCCGCACCTGAAGGGGCGGCCCTGTTCTCTGGTGCGCGGTCCCACGGGGGTGGGCGGTGAACTGTTCTTCCAGAAGCACGGCGAGAAGATCGGCATTCCCGGCATCAACGAACTGCCCGAAGGCCTCTGGCCCGGCCATGCGGCGCTTCTCGAGATCGGCACCGCCCGGGCGCTGGCAGGTGCGGCGCAGATGAACGTCATCGAATTCCACACATGGAATTCCACGGCGAAGAACATCGACAAGCCCGACCGGATGGTGTTCGACCTGGACCCCGGCGAAGGAACGAGCTGGGAGCACGTGCAGGAGGGCGCGACGCTGGTGCGTGCGATGCTCGATGCCCTGGGGCTCGAAGCCTGGCTCAAGACCAGCGGCGGCAAGGGCCTGCACGTGGTCGTGCCGCTCATGCCGCGTTACGACTACGAGACCGTCAAGGGCTTCTCGCAGGCCATCGTGCAGCACCTCGCGCGAACGATTCCGGCGCGCTTCGTGGCCAAGAGCGGGCCAGGCAATCGCGTCGGCAAGCTCTTCGTCGACTACCTGCGCAACGGCCATGGCGCGACGACGGCAACGGCCTTTTCCGCGCGCGCCAGGCCCGGGCTCGGCGTCTCGATGCCGGTGGCCTGGGACGAGCTGGGGCGGCTCAAGAGCGGCTCGCAGTGGAACATCCGGACCGCGCGCGAGTACCTGTCGTTCCAGACGGAGGATCCCTGGAAGGGCTACTGGAAGAAGCGCCAGCCGCTGGCTGAAGCGATGAAGCGGCTCGCTTAAGCGAGGTAGGCCCGTCGCCGCGCCTCCTCATTGCGCGTTGGTCTATGCCTTGGGCAAGTCGAGCTCGATCCAGGCCGGCGCGTGGTCGCTCGCACCGGTGCGCCCACGCACGTCGCGGTCCACGCCGGCGCTGCGAAGCATCGGCGAGAGTTCGGCGTTCAGCAGCAGGTGATCGATGCGAAGACCGGCGTCGCGTGGATAGCGGTTGCGCCAGTACGTCCAGAAGGTGAACGGTGCGCGGTCGGGATGGCACGCGCGGATCGCGTCGGTCCAGCCTTGTCTGAGAAGCTTTGCGAATGCCGCCCGGCTCTCGGGCTGCAGGAGCGCGTCGTCGCGCCATGAGGCCGGGTTGTAGATGTCGGCATCGGTCGGCACGACGTTGTAGTCACCGGCCAGCACGACGGGCATGCCGCTCGCGAAGAGCTTTTTCGCATGCCTGTTGAAGGCGTCGAACCACTGCAGCTTGTAGTCGAACTTCGGCCCCGGCTGGGGATTTCCGTTGGGAAGATAGAGGCAGCCGATCAGCACCCCGTCGACCACCGCCTCGATGTAGCGGCTCTGCGTGTCGGCTTCCATGCCCGGAAGGGTGCGTGCGATTTCTAAGGGTGTTTTTCCGCGCGCGAGGATGGCAACGCCGTTCCAGGCGCGCTGCCCGCGCGCGACGATGCCGTAGCCCGCGCTGTGGATCGCATCGATGGGCAGGTTGCCATCAGGGCTCTTGAGCTCCTGCAGGCATGCGACATCGGGCTTCGATTCGCCCAGCCATTCGAGCAGGCGCTCGAGGCGGCTGTTGACGCCGTTGACATTGAATGTTGCGATCTTCATCAGGCCCGGCCCGAGGGCGGGATGGCGGGATGGACAGGTGCGGCGCGGGCGCTTCGCTCTCTCTATGCCGCCGATCCCTGCACCGGGGCGCAGACGATCTCCGGCGCGGTCCTTGGACGGTCCACAGGCACCCGCGAGAGCAGCTCGAAGGCCGGGCGAGGCCTGAGCCTGCGCTGGGCAGGCGCGACCGTCGCGGGCTGCGGCAGTGCCGCGCCCTGCGTTCTCGCAAGACTGGCGAAACGTTGGTCTGCTTCCTTGCGCAGCTTCGCGATCTGCTCGATGCAGTGGTCGGGCACGCACAGACGTCCGCCCTGCGTGCGCTGGTGAAGCTGATGGATCGCCATGTACGCGGCAGATTCCGCTGCAAGCCAGTCAGTGAAAGCAGCGGGGTTGGCATCATCGGCCATGGTTTTCCTTCAATGGTGTTAAGC
>CAJYQC010000004.1 GCA_913776885.1 uncultured Variovorax sp. | reverse complement strand
CACCACGATGGCGGCTGACAGCACCCAGGTCAGCAGCGCGACGTAGACGCAGGCCAGGCGATGCTCGCGCAGCACGGTGCGAAGCGGCAGCTCGCGCGCGGCGTTGCGGCGGCCGGCCAGTTCCTTGAACACCGGCGTCTCGTGCAGGAATCGCCGCAGGTACACCGACACCAGCCCGAACACGCCGCCCAGGATGAACGGAATGCGCCAGGCGAACCCGCTCACCTGCTCGGGCGAATAGTGGCGGTTGATGGCCACGGCGATCAGCGAGCCCAGCAGGATGCCGCCGGTGATGCCCGAGGTCAGCACGCCGATGCCCAGGCCGTAGCGCTTCTCGGGCACGTGCTCGCCCACGAACACCCAGGCGCCCGGCATCTCGCCGCCGATGGCCGCACCCTGCAGCACGCGCATCGCCAGCAGCAGCAGGGGTGCCGCCACGCCGATGCTGGCGTAGGTGGGCAGCAGGCCGATCACCAGCGTGGGCGCCGCCATCAGGAAGATGGAGAGCGTGAACATGCGCTTGCGCCCGAAGATGTCACCGAAATGCGCGATGACGATGCCGCCGACCGGGCGCGCGAGGTAGCCGGCCGCGAAGATGCCGAAGGTCTGCAGCTGGCGCAGCCAGTCGGGCATGTCAGTGGGGAAGAACAGCGCGCCCAGCACGGTCGCAAAGAATACGTAGATGACGAAGTCGTAGAACTCCAGCGTGCCGCCGAGGGCGGACAGGCCGAGGGTCTTGTAGTCGCTCGAGGCGAGCGCGCGCGCAGGCAGCGGCCGAGCGCCGTGCGGATTGGTAGCTTCTGAAGTCATGGCAGGCAGGAAGGTCTTGGCCGCGCGCCAGCCCGCGAAACGGGGTGAGAAAACGGAAAGAATGACGCGCCGACGGATTGCCTCGCCGCACCCGCCGGATAGGCAGCGCGGGGGCCCGGAAAACGAACGGACCGGGTGGGACCGACCCGCGATACTAAGTGTTAACCCGAATTCACGCGGCGGGCTGGTTCGAATCTCGACCTGCCCGGGCGGTCTCTGGGCTTCCCGGTTGAGGGACAATTGACAACATTGCCGCGCTGCACGCGGCTTTCCAACGTCTTTTTCACCAATCTTTCATGAAACGCACCTGGCTGCTATTTGCCCAAGCCGTGACCGTCCTGCTGGCGGCGTATTTCGTCGTCGCGACGCTCAAGCCCGAGTGGCTCAACAAGCGCGCGACCTCGCTTGGCGGCGTGGTCTCGATCGTCGAGGCGCCGGCCAGCAACCCGAACGTCTCGGCCCCCGGCAGCCTGAGCGCGCCGGCCAAGAAAGCCTCCCCGGCCGTGGTCAGCATCAACACCAGCAAGGCCGCGCAGCGCCATCCGCGCAGCAACGACCCGTGGTTCCGCTTCTTCTTCGGCGACCAGGACGACCAGCCCCAGGTGGGCCTGGGCAGCGGCGTGATCGTGAGCCCCGACGGCTACATCCTCACCAACAACCACGTGGTGGAAGGCGCCGACGAGATCGAGGTGACCCTCAACGACAGCCGCCACGCGCGCGGCAAGGTGATCGGCACCGATCCAGACACCGACCTGGCCGTGCTGAAGATCGAGCTCGACAAGCTGCCGGTGATCGTGCTGGGCGACTCCGACGGCCTTCAGGTCGGCGACCAGGTGCTGGCCATCGGCAACCCCTTCGGCGTGGGCCAGACCGTGACCAGCGGCATCGTGTCCGCGCTGGGCCGCAACCAGCTCGGCATCAACAACTTCGAGAACTTCATCCAGACGGACGCGGCCATCAACCCCGGCAACTCGGGCGGCGCGCTGATCGACGTGAACGGCAACCTGCAGGGCATCAACACCGCGATCTACTCCCGCTCGGGCGGCAGCATGGGCATCGGCTTCGCCATTCCGGTGTCGATGGCCAAGATCGTGCTCGAGGGCATCGTCAAGGAAGGCCAGGTGCGACGCGGCTGGATCGGCGTGGAGCCGAGCGACCTTTCGCCGGAGCTGGCCGAAACCTTCGGCGTCAAGGCCGACTCGGGCGTGATCATCACCGGCGTGCTGCAGAACGGCCCCGCAGCCAAGGCCGGCATCCGCCCGGGCGACGTGATCACCTCGGTGGGCGAGAAGAAGACGGACAACGTGCAGGCGCTGCTGACCGCCGTGGCCGGCTTGAAGCCCGGCACCACCTCGCGCTTCGCGCTTCAGCGCGGCAGCGACAAGATGGAACTGGACGTGACGCCAGGCCTGCGGCCGAAGAGCCCGGTGCGGCAGGTGCCGAACCAGCAGGAGTGACGGACTCTCCCCCAGGCTTCGCGCACTTCGTGTCGCTTCGCCAACCCCCTCCGGGGGCAACACCAGCGGCCCGGCAAAGCCGGTTCCGCGGTGTTTCTGGAATTTTCGGGGTAGTTTGGCGGCCGGCTACGGGCCTGACGGGCGCAGCGGGCCCTGTCGCAGGGCCTGCTGGAGGGCTGGCTAGCTGGAGGCCGAGTCGGCGCCGGTCTGTTCTTCTTCGGGCTTCTTGGTGCTGTTGGCGAAGTACTTCGCGCCGACGATGCCCACTTCGTACAGCAGGCACATCGGCACCGCCAGGGCCAGTTGCGAGACCACGTCGGGCGGCGTCAGCACCGCGGCGACGACGAAGGCGACCACGATGAAGTAGCCGCGGAAGGACTTGAGCTTCTCGATGGTCACCATCTCGAAGCGCACCAGCAGCATCACCACGATCGGCACCTGGAAGGCGACGCCGAAGGCGATGTAAAGCGACAGGATCGCCTCTACGTAGGAAGAGATGTCGGGCGTCGCCTGCACCGCGGCGGGCGCGAAGTGCTGTATGAAGCCAAACATTTTGTCCAGCACGAAGAGCTGCACGAAGGCGATGCCTGCGTAGGCCAGCAGGCTGCCGAAGAAGATCAGCGGCAGCGCGAAGCGCTTCTCATGGCTGTAGAGGCCCGGCGCGATGAACATCCACGCCTGGTACATGAGCCAGGGCAGCGCCAGCAGCACGGCCGCCATCATCAGCACCTTCAGTGGCACGAAGAACGGCGAGAACACGCCGATGGCGATCAGCTTCGCGTCGTGCGGCATGTGCGCCTTGATCGGCACCGCGATCAGGTCGATCAGGCCGGCCGGGCCGGGCCAGATGGCCAAGAGCACGCCAGCCACCACGAGGCCGTAGACGCAGTAGAGCAGGCGGTCGCGAAGCTCCATCAGGTGCGCCACGAACGGCTGTTCTGTGCCCGCGAGCTCGTCTTCCTTGTCGTTGCTCTTGTTGTCTGGATCAGCCATTGGGGAGGAAGAAGATAGCGTGACGCCGGCCGGCGCTCCGGGGAGCGCGATGGAGGAGCCCGGCCGTTAGTTGATCTTGTGCGGGCGGAAGCGGGCCACGCGCGCGGCGCCCGAGAGCGCCTTGGTGCGCACGCCGTTGCGCGCCTTGTACCACTGAGGCGTGGCGCCCTGCTTCAGGCGCCAGGTCTTGCGGGGGTGCTTGTAGACGGGCGGCGGTGGCGGCTCGGGTTCGGCCAGCGCAGAGAGGGTTTCTCCCGAACCGCTGAACTGTTTTTCGAACTCGCTCGCGCCCGTGTGGATGCTGTGCTCGACGTCGCGCGCGGCATCCTCGACGGTGGTCTTCATCTTGCGGAGCTCGTCGAGCTCCATCGAGCGGTTGACTTCGGCCTTGACGTCGTTGACGTAGCGCTGTGCCTTGCCCAGCAGCGTGCCCACGGTGCGGGCCACGCGGGGCAGCTTTTCCGGGCCGATGACGATCAGCGCGACGACGCCGATCAGCGCCAGCTTCTCAATGCCGAGATCGAGCACGTGCTGCTGCCCGCGCTCAGGACTTCTGACGCGCTTCGACGTCGATCGCCGACTTGTCGCTGTTGGCCGGCTGGCCGGTCACCTGCTGGGCGGGAGCCGAAGAGGCGCCCGGGGCGTCGGAGGACGCACCGTCCTTCATGCCGTCCTTGAAGCCCTTGACGGCACCGCCAAGGTCCGAACCCATGTTCCGCAGCTTCTTGGTGCCGAAGATCATGACCACGACGAGCAGCACGATCAGCCAGTGCCAGATGGAAAAAGAACCCATGGAGAACTCCTAAGAATGTGTCCGATTTTAGTCGGGCGTAATGTGACAGTTTGGCTTAATGCCCGTCAGCCGCGAAGCCACGGCCGGGGACCACCCATGACATGGACATGGAGATGATGAACCTCCTGCCCGCCTTCGGTGCCCGTATTGACCACCACCCGGAAGCCGCCCTCCGGATAGGGCCTGCAGCCCTGCTCCAGCGCCAGCTTGGGCGCCAGGGTCATGATCTTGCCCATGAGCGCCGAATCCTCGGGCGTCAGCTGGGCCATCGAGGCGATGTGCTTCTTGGGCACCAGCATGAAGTGCACCGGCGCCCAGGGCGCGATGTCGTGGAAGCCGAACAGGTCTTCATCTTCGTAGACCTTGCGGGAGGGAATCTTGCCCTCGATGATTTTGCAGAAGACGCAGTTCGGGTCAGATGACATCTTTGGGTTCCATGGGACGGCCGTCGTTCATCCGGATCATGCCCTTCACGATCCGGTAGAGGAACCACAGCGAGATCAGGCTCCAGGCGATCCAGCCCGGCACGAAGAGCAGCAGCCAGAGCCACGAGGTGACGATGTACAGAAGCCCCGCCCAGAGCACCGAGCGGATGCGCCAGCTGAAATGCGAGGCCTGCCAGGTGCCGGCCGCGTCGTCGCGCTTCACGAAGTCGATCACCAGTGCGATCAGCAGCAGCAGCACGGAGGCCTGCGCTCCCGGCACGACGGCGCCGATGGCCACGATCAGGTGCAGCACGTAGCTGACCCAGCCCCAGGTCTTGAGCGAGTCGTCGGGTTCCACGTTCACGATGTCGTTGGCCATGGCAGGTGTCCTTTCAGTCGTTGGGGGCTTCGGCTTCCCGCGCCTTCACCTTGCGAAGCGCCTTCTCCTCGATGCCGCTGGTGCCCTCGCGGCGCTCCAGCTCGGCGGTGACGTCGGCGGGAGAAAAACCGTAGTGCGCCAGCGCCACCATGGTGTGGAACCACAGGTCGGCCACTTCGTTCACTATTTTCGAGCGGTCGCCGCCGTGGTCGGCGTCCTTGGCGGCCATCACGACCTCGGTGGCTTCCTCGCCGATCTTCTTCAGGAAGGCGTCGGGGCCCTTGTGCAGCAGGCGCGCGACGTAGCTTTTCTCGGGGTCGCCGCCGCGCGCGGGCAGGCGGCTTTCGATGACCGCGGCCAGGCGGGCGAGCGCGTCGGAGGTGCTGTCGTTGTTCACTGTGGCCGTCACTTGTAAATCGATCCCGGGTCTTTCAAGACGGGCTCGACGGCTTTCCAGCCGCCGCTGTCGTACTTGTTGAAGAAGCAGCTGTGGCGGCCGGTGTGGCAGGCGATGCCGGGCTCGTGGCCCAGTTGGGTGACCTTGAGCAGCACCACGTCGCTGTCGCAGTCGAGGCGGATCTCGTGCACGGTCTGCACGTGGCCCGATTCCTCGCCCTTGAACCACAGCTTGTTGCGCGAGCGGCTGAAATACACCGCGCGGCCCAGCTCGGCGGTCTTCTCGAGCGCCTCGCGGTTCATCCAGGCGAACATCAGCACGTCGTTGCTGCCTTGTTCCTGCGCGATCACGGGCACCAGGCCGTTCGCGTCCCACTTCACTTCATCGAGCCAGTTCATGGACGGTATTGTCGGGGATGGCCAAAGACCCTCGAACAGGCGTTCGACGGGCCTTCGGCAGGGTCA
>CAJYQC010000003.1 GCA_913776885.1 uncultured Variovorax sp. | reverse complement strand
TGCTCGACTGGTAGGTCAGGCCGGCGTCCACGACGCCGAACAGCGTGACCGACGATTGGGCAGCAGCCAGGCCGCAAACGGCCAGGGCAGCGAGTGCCGTGAGGGATTTCTTCATTCAGGGTTCTCCAGTTGCAGCGGCTCCACATCGAGCAGCAGGCACGCATGGTCCCGTTCAAATTCGGAGGAATCTTGTGGTTGGCCCTGGCTGCGCAGCAGTTGTTGTTTGCACGCAAACCCGAAGGCCCATCGAGGGAACTCCCCGTACGAGAAGTCTCCCAGAAGCGGCGCGATGCTGCTGCCGAAAGGAGCCACCCATGACCATCGCCTTGCCAAGCAACGCCGCCGCCGCCTCGTTGGGCGTGCAGCAACTCACCAGCGCATTCAGTCCGACCTTTCCGTACCTGCGCATCCTTCGCAACCTCATCAGTCCGATGCCCGAGGGCCACACAGTGCCCACTGCGCGCATCGACGCGGTGCTCGTGTGCGAGACAGGCATGTATCTGTTCGAGATCAAGGCCTGGCGCAATGCCTTCGTCTACCGCAAGAAGGCGGAGCAGGCGCCGCCGCGCTGGTTCCTGCGCCTGCACGGCTGCAAGAACGCGCGCGAGGTGAAAGATCCGGCATGCCAGGGTGGACGCAAGACTGCGCAGCTGCGCAGCCTTCTGTGCGACACGCTGCGGCTTCAGTACTTCGTGCTGCTGCCCTGCGAGGGCATTGAACTCGAGGGCGTGATGCCCGCCGCCGTCATCACACAGCAGGACCTGCCCTACATCGCGCGCCTGGTGCGCAACAACGGCCGCCTCGCGCGCAACTACCCGCTGCTCGACGAACAGGCCATCGACCGCACCGTGCAACGGCTGCACGAGATCCAGGGGAGCCTGACGCTCGACGACCACCTGCGCAACTGCCGCGATGGAAGCGCCCAGGCCGCCGCAGCCGCCAACGCCCGGGCATGGGCGGCGTCGGCCGCGATGGAGCTGCAGTGAGCCGGAGCAAAGACCCCGGCTCGTCCAGGGCAGCCTGGAGACGGTCCCAGATTCCTCCGACATTGGCGGCAACCATGCGGCGATGCCGTTTCCCAAGCCTCTCGCAGCGGCCGTCGTGCTGCTCGCCTCCATCGCCGCGTTTCCCGCCCGTGCGTTCGAACCCTTCACCGTCAGGGACATCAGGCTCGAAGGCCTGCAGCGCGTCGAGCCCGGCACCGTCTTCGCCACCCTGGGCCTGCGAGCCGGCGACATCTACAGCAACGAACGCGGCAGCGCCGCCATCCGCGAGCTGTTCAAGCTGGGCCTTTTCAAGGACGTGCGCATCGACGTGAACGGCAACGTGCTGGTGGTGGTGCTGGAAGAGCGGCCCTCCATCGCCGACGTCGACTTCGTGGGCACCAAGGAGTTCGACAAGGCGGCGCTGCAGAAGGCGCTGCGCGAGGTGGGGCTGGCCGAGGGCCAGGCGTACGACAAGGCGCTGACCGACCGCGCCGAGCAGGAGCTCAAGCGTCAGTACATCGGCCGCAGCCTCTACAACGCGCAGGTCATCACCACCGTCACGCCGCTGGAACGCAACCGCGTGAACATCACCTTCAATGTGACCGAAGGCGAGCCCGCGCGCATCAAGGAAGTGCACGTGGTCGGCAACAGGGCCTTCAGCGAGAGCACGCTGCTGGACCTGTTCGACCAGGACACGGGCGGCTGGCTCGACTGGTACACCAAGTCCAACCAGTACTCGCGCACCAAGTTCAACGGCGACCTGGAGACGCTGCGCTCCTACTACATCACGCGCGGCTACCTGGAGTTCCGAATCGACTCGACACAGGTCGCCATCTCGCCGGACCGCCAGACGCTGACGCTCACGATCAACATCACCGAGGGCGAGAAGTTCGTGGTGGCCGGCGTGAAGCTCGCGGGCGACTACATGGGCCGAGAGGACGAGTTCAAGACGCTGGTGACCATCCGCCCCGGCACGCCCTACAACGGCGAGGACGTGGCGGCCACCACCAAGGCCTTCACCGACTACTTCGGCACTTTCGGCTATGCGTTTGCGCGCGTGAAGGCCGAGCCGGAGATCGACCGGCAGAACAACCGCGTGACACTGGCGCTCAGGGCCGAAGCCTCGCGCCGCGCGTACGTGCGCCGCATCAACATCGGCGGCAACGCCAGGACGCGCGACGAGGTGATCCGCCGCGAGTTCCGCCAGTTCGAGGGCGCCTGGTACGACGGCAACAAGATCCGCGCCTCGCGCGACCGCATCGATCGGCTCGGCTTCTTCACCGACGTGAACGTCGATACCGTCGACGTGCCCGGCGCGCCCGACCAGGTCGACCTGGCGGTGAACGTGACCGAGAAGCCGACCGGCTCGCTGCAGCTGGGCGCGGGCTACTCGTCCACCGACAAGGTCTCGCTGACCTTCGGCATCACGCAGGAGAACGTCTTCGGCAGCGGCAACTACCTGGGGCTGAACGTGAACACCAGCTCGTACAACCGCACCATCTCGCTCACGGCCACCGACCCTTACTTCACCAAGGACGGCATCTCGCGCACGATCAACGTGTTCCACACCACCACGCGGCCCTACTACCAGGCCGACGGCAACTACAAGCTAGCGAGCGACGGCGGCTCCATCCGCTTCGGCCTGCCGGTGGGCGAGCAGGACACGGTGTTCCTCGGCATCGGCCTGGAACGCTGGTCGTTCACGCCCGGCACCAACGGCACCTACACGCTGGTCGACGGCTCCTACGTCTACACCGCCACGCCGCAGGCCTACCTCGACTACTTCAAGTGCACGGGCACCGCGCCGAGCGTGAGCTGCGCCAAGTCGAGCATGATCGCCATTCCGGCAACGCTGGGCTGGTCGCGCGACGACCGCGACAGCGCGCTGGTGCCCACGCGCGGGCGGCTGCAGAGCGCCAACCTCGAGATGGGCGTTGGCGGCGAGCTGCGCTACCTCAAGACGAACTACCAGTACCAGCAGTATTTCCCGCTGTCCAAGCAATACACGCTGGCCATCAACGGCCAGCTGGGCTATGCGCGTGCGCTGGGCGACAGCGCCTACCCCATCTTCAAGAACTTCTATGCAGGCGGCCTGGGGTCGATACGCGGCTTCGAGCAGAACTCGCTCGGCCCGGCCGACGCGGTGACGGGCGGTGCGCTGGGCGGCACACGCAAGGCGATCTTCAACATGGAGTTCAGCACGCCCTTCCCGGGCGCGGGCAACGACAAGACGCTGCGCCTGTACACCTTCCTCGACGCGGGCAACGTGTTCGCCGACCGCACCGCGAGCATGACGGACGCGCAGTGGAAGGCGCAGAACCGCATCCGCGCCTCCACCGGCATCGGCATCAGCTGGATCTCGCCGCTGGGCCCGCTGCGGCTGGCCTATGCGGTGCCGCTGGTCTACCAGAAGGCCGACACCGCGAACAACATCACGGCGGACCGTACGCAGCGCTTCCAGTTCCAGATCGGTACTTCGTTCTGAAAGAGGTGGCTGCTCGCCAGGTGCATGGGCGGTGCGCAAGGCGGCCTCGAGCTCTTGCGAGAGGGTCCGCCCGGCCAGACGCACAGGCTCCAGCTTCCCGCGGCGTCCGAGGCCCCGGTCGGGCACCGCCGGCCGAGAAGTAGGCTCAGGCCGGCGGCGCCATGCACAGGCTCCGATGAACGAAGGAGCTCATGGGCTGCGTTCTTCTCCAACCGCATCGGACGTGGAGGGCTGCGTGGCCCGGTTCTCCGCCCAGAAGACGATCAGGACCCAGGCCTGCGCGAGCAGCCAGAAGAACACCGTGATCGCCAGCAGCAGCGGAAGCGGCAGGTCGGAATGGGCCATGTGGGGAGTCATGGCCGGCATGGTGCTCGAGGAACGGGGAGAAACGATGGAGGGCGAAGCCGGGCGACTCTCCCATATTCCTCCACATTCGGGCGCGATGATCGGCTGCCCCTGCCACCCGGCCTGATCCCTTTGCCCCGTCCTGGCCTGCCTGGCCCGCGTGCATGCCGCAGAATGCAGCACTGCCCCTTCGAGTCCATGCCTCACCTGACCCTTTCCAGAAAGATCTTCCTGGCGCTGGCTGCCTTGCTGATCGTCCTTCTGATCAGCTTCGCGGGGCTTTCGATCATCGCGCTGCAGCGCGGGCTCGGCTCCTATGTGGCCGAGATCGAGATCCGCCGCATGGATTGGCTGTCGCAGGTCCTGCTGAAGTACTACGTGGCCAACGGCGACTGGAAGAGCCTGCGCGACAACGACGACGTGTGGCGCCGCCTGCAGATGGGGCGCATGGGCGCCGCGCTCGACAACAGTACATCCAGCAACTCGGACGAACGACGGCTGCCCCCCTGGTACGAGGAACGCGCCATGCGCGGCCACCCCTCGTCGGACGGCAAGGCCGGCGGTTTCGCAGCCGGCGACGGCGGCCTGCCGCCTCCGCCGCCGCCGGACCCCGGCTTCGCGTCGCAGCAGCTCGAGCTGGCGCCGCGGCGGCTGCCGACCATGCCGCCGCCCTGGTTCTTCCGGGACCCGCGCGAGATGCCGGACTCCATCTTCCAGCGCCTCGCCGTGCTCGACGCGCACGGTGCCCGGGTGGTGGGCGCCGAAGGCGACTTCGCGAACGCGGCGCGCGTGCCGATCCGGCGTGACCGCAGCGTCATCGGCTACCTGGCGCTGATGCCGCTGCAGGGGCTGGAGAGCGAAGCCGACCGCGCCTTCGTCGCGCGCCAGTCGGGCGTGATCGTGCTCACCGGCCTGTGTGGGCTCGGCTTCGCGCTGGTGCTGTCGTGGCTGCTCGCACGCCGCTGGTTCCGGCCCATCGACGAACTCACGCAGGCCGCGCAGGACGTGGCTCGCGGACGGCTTTCCACCCGCGTGGCGGTGCAGGGCTCGGACGAACTGGCGCTGCTGGGCCGTACCTTCAACGACAGGGCGCAGCGGCTGGACACCATGGAGGCCTCGCGCCGCGCCTGGCTGGCGGACGCGGCCCACGAGCTGCGCACGCCGCTGGCCGCGATGCGCGCGGAGATCGAGGCGCTGCAGGACGGCGTGCGCACCTTCGACGAGCGCACCGCGCTGCGGCTGCACCGGCAGGTGATCCGCCTGGGCCAGCTCGTCGACGACCTGCGCAGCAGCATGCGCGAGCCGCAGAACGACCTGCTCACCGCCACGGTGTTCCCGATCTCGCTGCTGAAGGAAGCGCTCGACCACACGTGCGACCGCTTCGCAGCGCGGCACATCGCCGTGGACCGGCGCGCGGTCGACCGCATCGACTCGTTCGCGCAGCCGGTGATCGAGGGCGACGCCCACCGGCTGCACCAGGTCTTCATGAACCTGCTGGAGAACGCGCTGGCCTACACCGACGAGGGTGGCGAGCTGCGAATCGACGTGACCGTCGACGGCGCATGGACCGGCAACCGCCTCACGCTGGTGTTCGACGACAGCGCGCCCGGTGTTCCCGAGGCCGAGCTGCCGCGCCTCTTCGACCGGCTCTTCCGCGGCGAGAGCTCGCGCAGCCGCGAGCACGGCGGCTCCGGCCTCGGCCTTTCCATCTGCCGCGCGACCATCGAGGCGCACGGCGGCACTATCGACGCCTCGGCGTCGCCGCTGGGCGGCCTGCGCCTGACCATCACACTTCCACTGGCAGCAACGTCATGACACGCATCGTCATCGTCGAAGACGAGATCGACATCGCCTCGGTGGTGCAGGACTACCTGCGCCACGCGGGCTACGAAACGGAACACTTCGCCGACGGGCAGAGCGCACTCGACAGCATCGTCGCCTCGCCGCCCGACCTCACGCTGCTGGACATCATGCTGCCGCGGCTCGACGGCATCGAGGTGCTGCGGCGCGCGCGCTCATACACCCCGCATCCCATCATCATGCTGACGGCGCGCATCGAAGAGGTCGACCGGCTGCTGGGCCTGGAGCTCGGCGCCGACGACTACGTGTGCAAGCCCTTCTCGCCGCGCGAGCTGGTCGCACGCGTGCGCGCCGTGCTGCGGCGCACTGCCCCTGGCCTCTCGCAGAGCCCGACGCCGCCAGGGGATGCACCGGGACTGCTGCTGGACGACGTGCACTGGCGCGCTTCGCTCCAAGGCACGCCGCTGAATCTCACGCGTCGCGAGTTCGGCCTGCTGCAGGTGCTGTCACGGCACCCGGGCCGCATCTTCTCGCGCGCCCGCCTGCTCGAACTGGCCTACGACGACACGGTGGACGTGACCGAGCGGGCCATCGACAGCCATGTGAAGAACCTGCGCCGCAAGCTCGGCGCGGTAACGCCGGAGCACGACTGGATAAGGTCGGTGTATGGGGTGGGGTTCGCGTGGGAGGCGCCGGCCCCGGGCTGAGCTCCAGCGCCCTGGACCCTCGGCCCGAAGTCCCGGGCGACGAACGTATCGGAGACAGAGACGTGATCTGCGCAGCGCACAGCGGTCACCGTCCCATTTTTCTCCCGCTTTGAAGTCCACGATACCGCCATGAAAAGTCTTCGGCATCCCGGCCCACAGGGCGCGTTGCACACACCGCACGCTTCGATCCCACCGGTTGCATCCCTTGCGCCACGCGCGGCGATGCACGGGCCGGGCCTCGAAGGCCTTTCGGCATCGGCTGCTGCGCAAGGCGGCTCCCGCAAGCGCACCGTGAGACCCCAACGGGCCGCCGGCGTGGAGCTCGATCACGGCGGGCTGTCGCGTGCCCGAAAGTCCTCCTGGCCTGCGCGACTCACCGGCCTGCTGGCCTTCGGTGCGCTGGCCTTCGGAATCTTCGTGGCGGGCAGGGACACATGCGCGCATGGCCCATCGGCTGCAGCGGGCAGCTACAGCCAGTCGACCCTCATGACGATCACCGCGGCCGGCTCCGCAAGCCCGAGCCTGCGCGAGAGCAGTTGCAAGCGCGGGCGCGCCGGCCTCGCACGGCTGCGGACGAGCACGGCGTGAGGCCATCGACCGTTCAGCACGCCGCGTTGCGATCCGAGGTCATCTTCGGCCTGATGGAGATCAGCATCTCGGTCTTGTCATTGACCCGGGTGCGGGTACGGAACCGCCCGCCGACCATCGGCAGTTCGCCGAGCACCGGTATGCGCGATTCCGACCCCTTCACCTCGCTGCCCTGAGGTTCCCTTCCGCGTGCAGCGTGTTCCGGAGAGCACGCAACGCCTTGCGTGCCCCAGAACGGACAACGCGGCGCCTTTGCGGCGGCCGCGCTGTCCCGTCACATCCTCTTGCGATCAGAGGATCAGAACGCGTGGCGGATGCCGAAGTCGTAGCCGGTGGAGGAGCGCGGCAGGCCGCTGTAGCCCGTGCCGGCGCTGCCGTAGCCCGTGGTGCTCGCCGAGACCAGGCTGCCCGTGTAGTTCACGTCGTTGCGGTTGTTCACCCGCGCCACCGTCGCATACAGCGCCGTGCGCT
>CAJYQC010000002.1 GCA_913776885.1 uncultured Variovorax sp. | reverse complement strand
TGTTCGTGCCGCGATCCAATTCGAAGGGCCCCGGTGGCCGCCACGCCGGCGCGGCAGCCCTGCCCTCGGGTCTCCTCGGCGCCTGGGTGCGCTGGCACGCCGACAGCGGCCAGCTGCCCGACACCCTCTTCGCCGCCGCGTGGCTGCTGCTGCAGTCGCGCTGGCTCGGCATCGCGCACCCGGTGCTGCAGGAGCCTGGGCGCGCTGCGGTGAGCGTGGCATTCGATGCAGCCAGTTCCGCCAGCGCGTGGCTGGCCGTGGTGGATGCCAGCCGCCGCGAGGCCTCGATGCAGGCCGGCGCAGCGACGGCGGTCCATTCGCTCTGGCTGCACGACGAGGCGCAAGACGCCGACGCCCCGCTGCGCCTGCGCTTCGACACAGCCACCGCCTCGCTTCATCTGGATGCGGCGGCGAGCCTCATGGACCTGCCCGCCGTCGATCGGCTGCTCGCCACCCTCGCCGACACAGCCGCGGACCTGCTCGAGCGCCCCAACGCCGCCCTCGGCGACATCCGCACGCAGCCGGCGGCCGACCGCGCCGATCAGCTGCACGCCTGGAACAAGGCGCTCGCTCCGGTAGACATCGAGCTGACCGTGCCCGCCGTATTCGCGCGCCAGGCCGAGACGGCCCCCGACGCCATTGCCATCGCGCAAGGCGACGCGACGATGAGCTACGGCGAGCTCGACCGACTCTCCAGCGATCTCGCGCAGCGCCTGCAGCGCCTCGGCGTACAGCCGGGCGACGGCGTGGGCATGCTGCTCGAGCGCTCGACGCAGGCCATCGTCGCGCAGCTCGGCATCCTCAAGGCGGGCGCCGCCTACGTGCCGGTGCCGACCGACTACCCGTCCGAGCGCATCGCCTACATGCTCGCGGAAGCCGGCGCGCACCACGTGATCACCACGCAGGAGCTCCGGCACCTCGTGCCCGACGGACACGCCGCTTTCGTGGGCGACGAGCACCAAGACAGTCTCAACCGCGGTTTCTTGAATTCGCCGGCCATCGACGCCGAATCGGTGGCCTACGTCATGTACACCTCGGGCTCCACGGGCACGCCCAAGGGCATCGAGATCTGCCATCGCTCGATCCTGCGGCTGGTGGTGGGCGTGGACTACGTCGAGCTCGGCCCGGGCATCGCGATGCTGCATGCGGCGCCGCTGGGCTTCGACGCGGCCACGCTCGAGATCTGGGGTCCGCTGCTCAATGGCGGCTGCTGCGTCATCCACGACGAACGCGTGCCCACCGGCGCGGGCCTGGCGCGCACCATCGAGCGCCGCGGCGTGCACACCGCCTGGCTCACGGCGGCGCTCTTCAACGCGGTGATCGACGACGACCCGGCGCACCTCGCCGGCCTGCGCCACCTGTTCACCGGGGGCGAGGCGCTTTCCGTGCCGCACGTGCGGCGCGCGCTGGCTGCATTGCCGCAGCTGACGCTGAGCAACGGCTACGGCCCCACCGAGTGCACCACCTTCGCCGCCACGCACCGCATCGCCGCGCCGTTGCCCGACGACCTGCGCTCCATTCCCCTCGGCCGTCCCATCAAGAGCACCGTGCTGCGCGTGCTCAGCCCGTCGATGGCGCTGCTGCCGACCGGTTTCGTGGGCGAACTCTGCATCGGCGGCCACGGACTGGCGCGCGGCTATCTGCGGCAACCCGCGCTCAGCGCAGAGCGCTTCGTGCCCGACCCCTTCGGCGCCCCGGGCGAGCGGCTCTACCGCACTGGGGACCTCGCACGCTGGCTGCCCGACGGCACGATCGAATTCATCGGCCGCCGCGACGGCCAGGTGAAGATCCACGGCCACCGCATCGAGACGGGCGAAGTCGAGGCCGCGATCCTCGCTCACCCGGGCGTCCAGTCGTGCGCCGTGGTCGCTCGGCCCGACGGAAACGGGCAGCTGCGCCTGGTCGCCTATCTGGTTTCGCGCTCTGCGGAACAGCGGCCCTCGTGGGAGGCCCTTCGCACCCATCTGGCCGACAGGCTGCCTGCGGCCATGGTGCCCTCGGCACAGGTGTGGCTCGCGCAATTGCCCGTCACCTCCAACGGCAAGCTCGACCGCAGGGCGCTGCCCGAGCCGGCGGGCGAGCGCCCCGAGCTGGCGCAGCCCTTCGAGGAAGCGCGAAACCCCAGCGAGCAGCGCGTGTGCGATGCCTTCGCGCGTGCGCTGCGCATTGCGAAGGTCGGGCGCAACGACAACTTCTTCGATCTCGGCGGCGATTCGCTGCTCGTGCTGCAGGTGCTGGCCGACCTGCGCAAGGACTCGGCGGTGCCGCTGTCGGCCAATCTTTTTTTCCGCGATCCCACGCCAAAAGCGATGGCAGCGCGGATGCAGCCGGCGGACGAACAGCCCGCCGAGGCCGCTGCGGCCGGTTCCAAGGATCGACCGACCGCAGCGGCCACCCATGCCGAAGATGCCGTCGCGCTGGTCGCCATGGCCGGGCGCTTTCCCGGCGCGGCCGACGTGGAGCAGTTGTGGGACAACCTCGTCGCCGGCCGCGACACCATCAGCTTCTTCGACGACGCCACGCTCGACGCCGGCATCTCCGAGGCGCTGCGCAGCGACCCAGCCTACGTGCGCGCCCGCGGCGTGATCGACGGCATCGAGGACTTCGACGCGGCCTTCTTCGGCATCGGCCCGAAGGAAGCGCAGCTCATGGACCCGCAGCAGCGCGTGTTCCTGGAGATCTGCTGGGAGGCGCTGGAGCGCGCCGGCTACGTGCCCGACGCCGCACCGGGCCCGGTCGGCGTGTACGCCGGCATGTACAACGCCACCTACTTCCAGCGCCACGTGTGCACGCGGCCCGACCTGGTGGAGCCGGTGGGCGAGTTCCAGGTGATGCTGGCCAACGAGAAGGACTACATCACCACCCGGGTGGCGAACCGGCTCAACCTCACCGGCCCGGCCGTCAGTGTGCACACCGCCTGCTCGACCTCGCTGGTGGCGGTGGCCCACGCCTTCCATGCGCTGCGCACGGGCCAGTGCTACATGGCGCTGGCCGGCGGCGCATCGGTCACCTGCCCGCCGCGCAGCGGCTATCTCTACAACGAGGGCTCGATGCTCTCGCCCGACGGCCGTACGCGCAGCTTCGACGCGCAGGCGCGGGGAACCGTCTTCAGCGACGGCGCGGCCGTTGTGCTGCTCAAGCGGCTGGCCGACGCGCAG
>CAJYQC010000001.1 GCA_913776885.1 uncultured Variovorax sp. | reverse complement strand
GCCAGCCTGAAGCTGCCGCCGGACGCCTTCCGCTTCCTGGAGTACCACGGCCACAACGACGAGAACCACCTCAGCCGCTGGCTCACCGCGGTGGAGATGGTGATGGCGGTGGAAGGGCAGTCGCGCGCCGCCAGCCAGATCGTCGAGACGGCGCGCCATACGGCCGCGCTCTACCTCATGCAGTTCCAACACATCACGCAGCGGATGCCCCATGGATCGAACGCCTGAATTCCTGAAACAAGCCCACGACGAGCGCGATCCCAGCCCCTGGCTGGCGCTGTACCTCGACCAGAGCACGCCGCTGCCGGACGACGTCAAGTCGGCCTGGCTGGCCGATTCGAGCTCGGGCTCGCGGCAGTACCTGCTGCCGTTCCTGCGGCCGATCGCGCGGCTGACGATCATCCTGATCCAGATCGCCAAGGTGTTCGTGCCCCGCAACTGGTCGCACTCGATCCTGCTGCACCGGCTGCTCGCCTGGGGGCTGAAGCGCTTCGTGTCGCCGGAAGCCAACTGGCTGATCCTGCGGCACTTCCACCTGGGGTCGCAGATCCTGGCCTTCATCGGGCGCAATTCGCCGGCGCCCGTAGCCACCAATCCGCTGGAGCCGGCCGACATCGACGCGCTCAAGGACGAGATGTTCCTGAAGCACGACCTGAACCTCTTCAACTTCGTGATCAGGCTGAACACTGCGCTGCGCGACAGGGGGCTGGCGCTGTGCAAGGCGGAGGAGGTCGATTTCTCGATGATCAGGGAGCCGGGTGTGCGCCTGGAGGACATGCCCCAGGGCCGGCTGAACTTCCTGGACCTGCAAAGCGCCATCGAGCTGTTCACGCCGCTCTATCAGCTGATGCTCACCGACAACGACTTCTGGCGTGCGGCCAACTCCCTTCAGCTGGACGAGACCATCGGCATCTACGCGGCGACGATCCTGAACGCCCCGGAGCACCTGATCCTGGTCAACAACAAGCACCCGCTGGTGCCGCTGTCGACCCTGAGGGCCGGGCACCGGCTGGTGATCCACGGGCTGTCGACCGAAATGCTCCACAGCCTGCTGCAGCGGATGCAGGCGGCCCAGCGCAATACGGGGCAGCCGGAAACCACCCTGTACGAGCAGCCACTTGCATAGGCGTATGCTGCCCCCAGATGCGGACCATGAACACGACCGATAATCCGTCTCCCAAGGCCGATCTGGCGGTGACCCATGTTTTGGCGCAACTGCTGGAAAAGCTCGAGCACAGCCCTGTACCCGTGGGTGCAGAGCAGTACCGCTCCGTGGTCGAACATCTCGTGCACGAGTTCGAGGACATCGAACAGGGCGCCGAACTGGGCCGCCTGCTCGATGCATATCCGGCCGCGGCCGAGGTTTACGAAAACCTCAACTACCAGCACGCCGGGCTTTGCCGCTCGGCGTTGGACGCTTCCCTGGCGGCAGAAATCAGCGCCCGGGAAGCCATTGCACGCGCGATGCGCCGTGCCGAACCGAACAGCAAGGACAAAATGCATGGCGAAGGGTGAAGTGAAGACGGCAGTGGTGGCGGACGGCCTGCGCTACAAATCGAAGGCGCCGGGCTCCCCGTTCCGCGCCTCGGCCTCGTTCAGCGGGGCGACCATGTCGTGCTTCATGTGCGGCAAGCACCGGGTGCGCTCGCAGCTGCGTACCCGTCAGGTGCTGGGCAAGTCGCAGACGGTCTGCGCGCCGTCCTGCAAGGCCCTCGACGAAGCCCTGGAATAGGCGCTGTCGGTCATTGGTGCCTTCAAATAGGTACCATAAACGGGTGGCATTTGGGCGACATGTCTTCGTGCATAAGTCACGGAAGAGCCTTCCCGATTGCACGGAATCGCTATACAGTTGGACACAAATGATGCATGTAATTGCATGTAATCAAGAGTCCTACCAGTAGCTGATTTCCAATGAATTGCTGCCACGCCGTTTACACCCCCCGGGGGCCACGGAATTCAACCTTCGACAAGGGGTTCTGCCATGGGTAAGTCGCGCCATGTGGTGATGCAGGTGGTCAGGCGCTCTTCCGGCAGCGCGACGCACCATGTCGAATTCCTGATGGACGACAACTTCGCCGAGCGGCTTCGGCAGTTGCGCTCGCTGGTGCCGCCGCTGGGCAGCCTCAACAAGCAGCGCGACCTGGTCATCGACAAGGTGCGTGTGCGCCTGCCGAACGCGATCTGGCGCTCCGGCAACGAGATCGACATGGACGGCGGCGTCGACGGCTCCTGCATCGTCATCGCCGCCGAAGGCTCCTTCAACTGCGGCGGCAAGGACCGCAAGACGCGCGAGAAGCTGGTGACCTACAACTTCTCGATCTCGCGCCTCATCGAACTGCACGCCGAGCGCCCCGAGGGTGAAACCCTTTACATCCGCGATGGCGTGTTCGCCAACGACGAACCGGCCGAATCGCCGGCCGGCCGCTGGGTTGCCTCGATGCACGAGCTTGAGGTAGTGATGCGGGTGCCGGACGCTCCCTCCGACTTCGACACGCTGCACGATCTGCAGATGCGCCCCGAGCACCAGCAGGCCGGCGGCAGCACGACCACGACCCGCGCCACCTTCTTCTGAGCGGTCGGGCGCGGGCCGCTACCGTCAGCGCGCGGCCGCCGCCTCGGGTGTCGCGCCCACCGGCGTGAACTGCGCGCGGTTGTCTTCGAGCCAGCGTGTCGACAGGCTGCGGTCCTGCTGCATCGGATGGAAGGCGGCGCGCAGATAGCTGCGCCAGCCCGCGAGGTTGCCGCGCAGCAGGCCGTCGCGGCTCAGCAGGATGCGCGCGGCGCTCTTCCAGGTCGACCACTTCCACAATTGTTTCTCGTGGCGCAGGTTGTCGACGGTCTGGCGCATCAGGTCGCCGAGGAACATCATGGTGACGCGGCGGAACCAGCGCGTGCGCCACTCGTCGGAGCCGCCCGCGGCCTTGTAGATGTCGAAGGCCACGCTCTTGTGCTCCAGTTCCTCTGCGCTGTGCCAAAGCCACATGGTGCGCAGTCGCGGCTCGGCGCCATCGAGCACGCCAGGGTGGGCCAGCAGCCATTCGGCGAACATGGCGGTGAAGTGTTCCGTGGCCGCCGTCACTGCCAGCGCGTGGCGCGGGTCGGCGCCTTCCATCAGTTCCATTCGCTTGCTAGCGCGGGCCGTCCAGCGGTCGACCAGGCCCTGCTTCTCCAGATGGTTGTTGAAGAGCGAATGAATGCGCCGGTGCGTCGCTTCCTGCCCGATGAAGCCGCGCACCTCGGCCTTGTGCTGCTCCTGTAGCTCGGGCGGAAGCGTGGCGACGGTGTCGCGCACCGCGTCGATGAAGAACTGCTCGCCGAAGGGAAAGCTCATCGACAAAGCGTTGAAGAAGGCGGTCGAGAACGCGTCGCCGCCGCACCAGTCGCGGGAGAAGGGCGGTTGCAGATCGATGAGAAGGCGGCGTACGACGAGATCGGTCATGGGAACAAGCCTCGGAAAAAGCACGGATGGCGTGAAGCGGAATTGCTGGTACATATTCGTACCAGCACGCCGCCATGTTGCAATTGTGGCTTGGTACTGTCAAGTACCCGAGCGTAGGAAAATGCATCGGCCATGAGCGAAATCATCGAAAAAACAGCTCCGTCCAAGTCTGCGGAGGGCTCCGGCAGCGAGCACTATGCGCGCCTGCTCCAGGGCATGGCGCATGCCGTGGCTGCCAAGGGCTATGCCGAGACCACCATTGCGGACATCGTGCGAGAGGCGGCGGTGTCGCGCCGTACTTTCTACGAGCACTTCAGCACCAAGACCGAGTGCCTGATCGCGCTCTACGAAACCGCCAGCCGGCTCGCGCTGCAGACCGTGAGCGAAGCCTTCGACCCGGCCCAGCCCTGGCACGCGCAGGTCGAGCAGGCCATGACCGCGTACTTCGATTGCCTCGCGCAAGACCCGGCGCTGCTGCGTACGCTCTTCGTCGAGATCCTGGGGCTCGGCCTGCCGGGCCTCGCGGTGCGCCGCCGCGTGAACGACGAGATCGCGAACTTCATCCAGACCGCCATCAACACCAGTTCGGACGGCAGTGCCGACGGCCCCGCGGTGCACCTGACGAGCGAGATGGCGATGACGGTGGTGGGCGGCATCAACGAACTGGTGCTGCAGGCCATCGAGCAGAACAGGGCAGGTGATCTGCGCGAACTGGTGGAACCCGCCACGCGGCTCGTGCGTGCCGTGGCTGCAGAGAGCCGACGCTAGGCCCGCCGATGCTTCGGCGCCGTGGCAGTGAGCCACAGCGTGAAGAGCCCCGCCAGCGTCAGCCCCAGCAGCACGCCCAGATAGGGCAGCACGTCGTGCAGCGGCGCGCCCATCTGGTTGAGCCGCAGCGAGGCCTGGATGCCCGCCGTGCTCGGAAACAGCCAGCGAAGCGCCTGCAACAGCTCCGGCAACGCCTCCACGGGCCATGAGAAACCCGAGAGAAACGCCATCGGCAGGGCGGTGAACAGCAGCACCTGCAGGGCCCGTTCGCGCTCGCGGAACCAGCAGCCCAGCAGCAGTCCGAGCGTGCAGATCGCCGGCACGTAGAACGCGAGCAGCACCAGCGCCCCCAGGGGATTGCCACCACGAGGGTAGTCCTGCAGGAAGAACACCCAGCCGAAGTAGAAGACACCGCTGAGGAAGCCGAATGCCGACAGCGCGCCCAGCCGGCCCAGCCAGGCGCCCATCGGTGCCCGCAGCCGCCCGGCCTCGGCCCAGGTGCCGGCCAGCATCGCCACGCCCATGAGCAGCGTCTGCTGGAGGATCAGCAGGGCCACCGCGGGCACCACGTAGCTGCCGTAGCCTTCGGTCGGGTTGAAGAGCGCGACGAGCTGCGTGTTGAGCGGACTGCGGCTGCGCGCCGCCTGGATCGCGCTCTGGCCGCCGGCCTGCAGCTTGCGGATCTCGACGCCCGCCGACACCGTGCCGACCGCCTCCGAGAAGCCGTACAGCACCGCCTTGTTGAGCAGCGCATAGGCGCCGTTTCCCTCGATGGTGACCACCGCCGAAGTGCCGCGCAGCACGCTGCGCTTCAGGTCGGCAGGCAGCAGCGCATAGCCCTCGATCTCGCCGCGCCACAGCGCCTGCTGCGCCTCGTTCACGTCACTGGTGACCATGCGCACGTCCAGCCGCGGGTTGGCCATTGCGAAGCGAGCGATCTGCCGCGACAGGCCGGTGTGGTCCTGGTCGACCACCGCCACCGGCACGCGCGTCACGGCCTGTGTGCCGTAGGGCCAGGGGTAGAAGAAGCCGTAGATGATGGGCGCGAGCAGCATGATCAGCAGCACGCCCTTGTCACGCAGTACTGCCAATGCGGTCTCGCGCCATGCCGGGCCGAAGCGAAGCCGTTCGTCGGTCATCAGCGTCCACCCCAGCTCTCGGGCGCCTTGGCAGCCTTCACCAGCGCCGCAGCGCACGCGGCAAGCAGCACGCCCGTGGCCAGCACCATCCACAGCGGCGTCGCCGCCGAGTACGCCAGCGGCGCGCCCATCTGCAACTGCTCCATCTGCACGCGGATGTAGTGCGTGTAAGGAAGCAGGTTGGCCCAGACCTGCGCCAGCACGGGCATCGCGACCAGCGGAAAGCCCACGCCGCCGAACGCGAAGGCGGGCGCCGTGATGAAGCCCGTGGCCGACAGGGCCGTGCGCAGCGATCGCGTGAGCGCCGCCACGAAGGCCCCCAGCGCGATCGAAAGCGCAAGGAAGACGACCAGCGCAAAGAGCGTCCATCCGAGCGAACCGACCGGATGCCAGCCGCGGCCCGCGGTGATCCACAGCATCGCGGCCAGCGCCACCGCCGACAGGCTCGCGAACGGCAGCGCCAGCTTGCCCGCAAGCGCGGCCAGCACCTCGTGCCACCGCGGCGAGGCGCCCAGCCATCCCCCGATGCTGCGGTCGCGCAGCTCGCGTCCCACGGCCCACGCGCCGGCGGTCATCGCGAGGATGTGCAGCAGCGCCGGAATGAGCGCGGCGCCCAGGAACTGCTCGTAGTCGGTCGACGTGTTGAACAGCGCCACCATGCTCGCCTTGATCGGCTCCATGCTCGCGCGCGCGGCCGTCATCGACTCGCCGCGCTTGTTGCGCACCGTCAGCTCGACCCCGCCCGAGACCGTTGCAACGGCGGTGCGAACGTCGCGCTGGATCAGGCTCGAATGCGTGCCGAGCTGCGCGTTGTGCAGCAGCACGACCTGGCCGACCCGGCCCTGCTTCACGTCGCGGCTCAGCTCGCGCGGCAGCTGCACCGCCGCGTCGACCGCGCCGCTGGTGAGCGCGCGCGCCATCTCGCCTTCGTCGCCGTAGCGCTGCGCCACGCGCAGGCCGGGCGTGGCATCGAGGAAGCGCACCACCTGCCGAGACAGCGAGGAGTGGTCCTGGTCGAGCACGCCGATCGGCAGGCGCTCGGGCAGGCCGGCCGAGAAGATCCACCAGATCAGGAACACCGCGAGCAGCGGCACCCACGAGATCATGGCCAGGTCCCACGGACGCGTGCGCAGCAACGCGAACTCGCGCCGTGCGCTGGCGGTAGAGAAGCCGCGGAGGCTCATCGAGCGAATCCGTGCTGCCGCGTCAGTCCACCAGCACGCTCATGCCGGGCCGCGCACCTTCGATGGGCTTGAGCGGACGTGCGCGGACCTCGAAGGTGCGAACGTCGAAGCCGGTGCCGCCGCGCGTTGCGCGCCAGGTGGCGAAGTCGGGCAGCACGGCGCTGTAGTAGACCTTGAAGCGGGCGGTGCGCTTGCCCTCGGGCAGCGCGGGCAGGTGGGCGTCGAACTCGTTGCCCAGCGCGAAGCGCGAGAGCCGGTCTTCGCGCACGTTGAGCACCACCCACTGGTCGTTCAGGTCGACCACCGTGACCACCGCCACGCCCTGCGGCGAAAGCTCGCCGACCTTGGCCAGCACCTTGGCCACTTCGCCGGCCACGGGGCTGCGCAGTTCGGTCTCGGCCTTGGCGGCTTCCGCTTCGGCCACCACACCGGCGACCTGGCGGGCCTGTGCGCTGGCTGCGGCCTTGTCCTCGGGGCGGGCGCCGGTGCGGGCCATGTCGTACTGAGCCTTCGCCGCGATGGCGGCGTCGCGCGAGGCCTTCCAGTTGGCTTCGGCTTCGTCGCGCTTCTGGTCGGCCACGAGGCCCTCGCGCGCGAGGCCGTCGACGCGGCGGAAGGAGGTCTGCGCAAGCTGCGCTGCGGTCTCGGCGCGCTGCCACTGCATGCGCGCCATTTCCACTTCCTGCGGGCGGGCGCCGTTCTGCGCCTTCTCGGCAACGGCCTGCGCGGCCTGCTCGGCGGCGGTCGCCTGTGCGAGCTTGGCGCGGACCTCGGGGCTGTCCATGCGGACCAGCACCGTGCCGGCCTGGATGCGATCGCCTTCCTTCACCGGCACTTCGGCGACACGCGCCGTCACCTTGCCGGCAACGTCGGTCTCGCGCGCTTCCATCTGGCCCTGGAACACCTCGGGCGCCGGCTGCGACGCACGCCAGAAACCCCAGACGAGCAGCGCCAGCACGAGCAGGGCGGCGAATATCGCGATCAGTTTTCGGGTCTTGGCACTCATCATCAATTCACCTTCACGTCGGCACGTGCGATGTAGTCGGAAAACCTGTCGGAAAGCCCGGCGCTTTCGAGCAACTGCGCGAGCGCCTGCACGTAGTCGTTGGCGGCCTGCGCGCGTTCGGTCAGCACCTTGGCCTGGTTGGTCTCGGCGTCGATCAGCTCGAGCGTGGTGCTCGTGCCTTCGCGCAGGCCGGCGGTGCGCAGCTTCACCACCTCCTGCGCCAGCTCGACCGACGCCTTCATCTCCAGGTACTGGCGCCGCGCGTTCTCCAGCGCGCGCCAGTTGCGCTCGACAAGCAGCGAGATGTCGCTGCGTGCCTGCGCATCGGTGCGCTCGGCCTGCTCGACCTGCTTGAGCGAGGCGGCCGAAAGCTTGTCGCGGTCGACCGAGTCGTACAGCGTCCAGCGCACGCCCACTCCGGCCACCCAGTCGGCATTGCCGCTCTTGAGCTGGCGCGTGCCGAAGGCGATCACCTGCGGGCGGCGCAGTGCCTCTTCGCCCTCGTGCAACTGCTCGGCCTGCGACTTCTTGGCCGCGACCTTGTCCAGGCCCGGGTGCCGCGTGAGGGCCGAGTCGATGAAGTAGTTCAGCGGCTCGACCGGCGTGCTGATGAGGAAGAGCGGCGTCTGCGGCGCCACGCTTCCGTCGGCGCGCACGGTACGGGCCAGCGCGACGGAGGCCAGCGCCGCGTCGTTCTCGGCCTTGCGCGCGTTGCGGCGGGCTTCTTCGTACGCGGCACTGGCCTGCAGCCGCTCGACGCGCGAGATCACGCCGGCCGAGAGCATCTTCTGCGCGGCCGAGTCGTGCTGCGCGATGGCGCGCTCGGCCTGCAGACGAAGGGCGGCGGCGCGGCGGGCGAGCTGCGCGCCGAAGTATCGCTGCACGAGCAGGGTGTCGACCTCGTGGCCGGCCTGCTCGGC